>BNUY01000100.1 GCA_025997715.1 Spirochaetia bacterium | reverse complement strand
GGCTCTGTTCCATAAAGCGGGGCCTACTACTGTTGGGTATTGGCGTTTGAGTTCCTTATGAGTAACTGGCGAACTGAAATGGTCTCTTTGTACTCGGAATTTACCCAGACTTCAAATTTCTGGGTTCTTCCTTTATTTGAAACCAAACTTCTTCGCCGGGCTTGACTTGGCTGATCCGTAAATAAACATTCTCTCCCTCTATTGATAGATTAGGGGGGAGGAAAGAACTCTCGACATATCCGTATTCTCCTACCTGATTTATCGTCATTTCATAATCATAGTTGTTTCTAACCCTGATTATATCGTCCGCCCAAGTGGATATTGCCACTACAACCATCACCAATGCCATTATCAATATCTTCTTCATTTCTCGTTCTCCTATACTTTCTATGTAAGTATTTAATCTTAACTTTTAGTAGGCCCCTTGTCATGGAACAGAGCCATCTTCTATTTTAACATCATGTGCATTGCCTTCAATAAATTTAAAACTGGCCCAATCAGCCCAAAGCCTGGTCAAAATCGGCGACAAGGTCCTCAACATCCTCAAGCCCCAGGGAAATCCGTACCAGGGTATCGGTAATGCCCAGCCGTTCCCGTTCGGCGGGGGGCATGGAGGCATGGCTCATGCGTACCGGGTAGGTGGCGTTGGATTCCACACCCCCCAGGCTCTCCGCCACCACCGTGTATTTTATCTTGCCCAGGAAATCCAGGGCCTGGGAAGTGGTCCGGGTCTTAAAGGAAAGCACCGCCCCGGCGCCCGAGGCCTGCTTTTCGTGAATTGCCTTATCCGGATGCCCTTCCAGCCCGGGATAATACACCGCGCTCACCTTTTTATGGCTTTGAAGCCAGCGAGCCAGTTTAAGGGCAGACGCCTGTTGGGCGTCAAGACGCACCTTAAGGGTCTTGATCCCCCGTATCACCAGCCACACATCCCAGGGCCCCGGCACCGCGCCGAAACTGTTCTGCAGGGCATACACCCGCTGCCCCAATTCTTCGGTACGGGTTACCGCCAGCCCCAGCACCACATCGCTGTGGCCCCCCAAGAATTTCGTAGCCGAATGGACCACGATGTCCGCCCCCAGTTCCAGGGGCCGCTGTAAATAGGGGCTCATAAAGGTATTGTCTACTATAGAAACAAGGCCGGCCTCACGAGCGATGGCTAAACACGCAGGTAAATCGGTAATTTTGAGCAGCGGGTTTGAAGGGGTCTCCAGATACAGCGCCCTGGTGTTGGGTTTGATCGCCCGCCTGATATTCTCCGGGTCCGCAGTATTCACCGCCGTAACCTCCAGCCCCCAGCGTTTATAGAAGGTGTTGAGAATCCGGAAGGTACCGCCGTAGATGTCCTCAGCGGTGATAAGGTGATCCCCCGCAGACAGAATCCCAATGACCGATGAAATGGCCGCCAATCCGCTGCCAAAAGCGTAACCTTTTGCCCCGTCCTCCAGGGTCGCGATCATTTCCTCCAGGGCCTTGCGGGTGGGATTCCCCGACCGGGCATAGTCAAATTCGGGGTGTTTGGTCAGATCCGTTTGGGCGAAGGTTGAGGTTTGTATTATCGGCGTTCCCACCGCCCCGGTCGCGGGGTCCGATTCATGGCCGTTGTGGATAAGCAGGGTTCCTTGTTTCATACGCTTCCTTTATGTGAATATTTCCCTAAACAATAGTATGGTATAAGGCGTAAAAGGACAAGGGGGTTTTTCAAGTATGACAATGCCGATGCGGCGGATGATGGCGCTGTCGATTTTCCACACATCCACCGTGGTGGCGGGATCCTCCGACTTGGTGCGGGTAGTTTCGTGTAAATAAAACCAAATACAATGGATACATTATTTGTTAAAGAAACGGAAAACATAAATGATTTTTTCGCTGATTGTCTAAAATTTATAACATTAAGGAATAAAATATGTTAAAAAAATAATCATTTATTTGATAATTTTATTGGTATTGTCATTATTATCATGTTATACATATTCATCTACTGGAGATCCTTGTCCAGCTTGTTATGGATCTGGAAAATGTAATTATTGTTTTGGAACTGGGTATACAAGGGAAGACGGAAAATGTCGTGTATGTGGTGGAACTGGAAAGTGTATTGCTTGTGGAGGTTCAGGTATATATAGACGTGTGATTGTACCATGGCCAGTTTATTAAGAATTTGTTTCAAAAAATAATAAAAGAAAATGATGGGGTACGGACAAACTGCACATAACATACGCTATACGCTACGCCGCAGTAGCGGCTTGTATTGCGTCACGGTAGGTCTTGCATTTTGGAACTGGCTCTATCGGCAAACGGACCGCGATCACCGGTTACCAGTTCCGCCTTCACCTTCCAAAGCCCGCCTGATCCGCTCCGGGTCCCCCTGATTTTCCGCGACTATTCCGGCAACCCGGTCATACCCCAGCCGGCCAATATGGGAAGCGGCAAAGGCATAGGAAGCGGCCAGCAATTCCGCACAGCGTTCCCGGTTCGCCGTTAGTGTTTCTACGCACTTGGTACGGAAGAGGTACACGCCGCGGTTCAGCAGGGAAAGGCTTTCCAGAAGCGCATCGGCGATGAGGGGGGAGAATGCGTTGAGTTCCAGTTCCCCCCGGGCTGCGGCGGCGGTGATGGCAAAATCGTTGGCCGCCACCCGGATCCCTACCTGGATGATCATCTCCGGGATAACCGGGTTCACCTTACCGGGCATGATGGTGCTCCCCTTCTGCATGGGGGCAAGCTTGATTTCCCCCAGTCCGCCGTGGGGGCCGGAACTCATGAGCCGGAGGTCGTTGGCAATCTTGGTGAGGTTAACCCCCAGGCTTTTCAGGAGCCCCGACACTTCCACAAACACATCGTTGTTCTGGGTAAGGTCCATGGGGTATTCCGCAGCGGCCAGGCCCATGCCGGTAAGGGCGCGCAGTTCTTCTAACACCTCGAAACGCCAGCGGGTTGTCTGTTTGTTCGAAAAGCCCACCGCCGCGCCCCCCAGATTTACCTGCCGCAGCCGTTCCTCAACCTTGTAGAGCCGCCACCGGTCCCGGCCTATGGCCTGGGCATACGCGCCGAACTCCGCCCCCAGACTTATGGGCACCGCGTCCTGCAATTCCGTGCGGCCAAGCTTTTTGACATCCTCAAATTCGTTTTCCCTTTTTTGAAGCGCCTCCTGCAATTTCGCGCAGCCCTCGCTCAGTTCCCGCAGCAATTCTATGGCGGCGATACGCAGGCCGGTTGGATACAC
Source organism: Spirochaetia bacterium (assembly GCA_025997715.1). Classification (GTDB taxonomy): domain Bacteria; phylum Spirochaetota; class Spirochaetia; order Treponematales; family Breznakiellaceae; genus Termitinema. Next base: position 8,357 of record BNUY01000100.1, on the reverse strand, counting down.
ATCATTGGTGGACTGCAGGCGGTTCACATCGTCCAGCGGATGAATGATATCGTAGGACCCCGCCGGTTTTCCCAGGATCTTCAGGGCAAGATTGGCGATCACCTCGTTCACGTTCATGTTGGTGGAGGTCCCCGCCCCACCCTGAAGAGCGTCAACAATAAACGCGTCCTCAAAGGCTACTGCCCCTTCCCCGGCAAGAATCTTATCGCAGGCCGCAACAATGGCCCCGCAGATTTCCGCTTTGTCCGGCTTGCCGCTCTCCGAATCGTTATCATGCTTTGGATCGGCTGCAATTTTCCGGTAACCCAATGCCGCCGCTTTTTTGATCTTCACTATGGCGTAAATAAGCCGACGGTTAGTTTTTCTATTGTCCAGGGAAAAGTTTTCCTCCGCCCGGAGACTTTGAAGGCCATAGAGGGCTTCATCGGGTAGTTCCCGTTCCCCCAGTTCGTCCCGTTCCGTCCTCATAGCGTCAACCCTCGTCCTCAAGCTCGGCAAGGATGTTGGGGAATATGGCGACGCTCCGTTTTAGGATGCCCTGGATGTGGGCGATGGTGATACCGTAATTGGTAAAGGGTATCCCCTGGTCGGCGGCGCAGGCCTCCCGGTACCGCACCTCCCGCTCGTTGAGCATACAGGCCCCGCAGTGGAGGATAAGATCATAAGAGGAAAGGTCTTCGGGGAATTCGCCGCCGGAGGTAAAGGCAAACTCCGGCTCCATGCCCGTGTACTGCTTGATCCACCGGGGCAGTTTTACTCTGCCGATATCGTCGCACTGCCGATGGTGGGTGCAGCCTTCGGCGATGAGGATACGTGCTGCGCCGGCATTAGTGCTTGTTTTTTCACCAATTGAGTCCAGCATCCGCACCCCCCGCACCGCCGAAGCGAGAAATCCCTTGTACCGGGCGAAGAGGATGGAAAATGAGGTGAGGGGAATGTCCGCCGGGGTGTCCGCAGAAACCTTGGCGAAGACCTGGCTGTCGGTGATCACCAGAGCAGGTTTTTTGCCGATGTTCTCCAGGGTTTCCCGCAGTTCAAATTCCTTTACCACCACGGCGGCGGCATCGGCCTCCAGAATATCCCGAATGGTCTGCTGCTGGGGGAGGATCAGCCGGCCCTTGGGCGCGGCCTTGTCGATGGGGATCACCAGCACCACAAAATCACCGGGGCTGATGATGTCCCCCACAATTTGCAGCTTCGGCTCATCGGTCTTAGCCAGGGCGGCGATCCGTTCCTTCAATTCTTCTATATTATGTTTCTTCGTGGCGCTGACATAAATGCAGTTCTCGCCAGTAGGTTCGGGCGCCTTTTCAAGCAAGTCACTTTTATTGTAGGCGATGATGAAGGGAACATCCTTGTCCCGGAACAGCCTGATAAGGTCCTCATCCGCAGGGGACTTGCCAGTGAGGGCGTCCACCACCAGGACCGCCACATCGGTTTTGTTGAGGACCTGCCGCGCCCGGCGGACCCGGAGTTCACCCAGAGCGCCCTCGTCGTCAATCCCCGGGGTGTCGATGATCAGTACCGGCCCCAGGGGGAGGAGTTCCATGGACTTGGAAACCGGGTCCGTGGTGGTACCCTTGACGTCAGAAACGATAACCAGATCCTGGTTGGTCACGGCGTTGACCAAGCTGGATTTGCCCGCATTCCGCAGGCCGAAAAAGCCGATGTGAACCCTGTTCGCCGAAGGGGTTTCGTTTAATCCCATGGTACTAATATAATCTATAAACCCCGGGGAAGCAAATGCAAAACACTACACAACAGTATAGCTATTTACAATAAAATTTCCCTTGCATAAAATAAAAAAATCTGGTATCATCATACATTATGTCAACGGAACAAAAATTAGCCAACGCCGGTCCCTTAGGGTTGATGGGCTTTGGGATGACCACGGTTTTATTGAACCTGCACAACGCCGGATTTTTCCCCAATTCTTCCATCGTCTTGGCCATGGGGATCTGCTTCGGAGGCCTTGCGCAGATTATAGCGGGGATTCTGGAATTCACCCGGGGCAACACCTTTGGAACGGTGGCCTTTACTTCCTACGGGTGTTTTTGGCAGAGTCTGGTCGCCATATGGATTCTGCCGGTACTAAAACTGGCGGAAAAACCCGACCCTGCCTTTTTGGGCTGGTACCTCCTGCTTTGGGGCGTCTTCACCCTGTTCATGTTCATCGGCACCCTCAAGGGCAGCAAGGTGTTGCAGTTCGTTTTCCTGTCGCTGACGGTTCTTTTTGTACTGCTGGCCCTCCACAATTTCCTGGAGAGCCACCTTATCGGCGTCATTGCCGGATGGGTGGGCATCGCCTGCGGTCTTTCGGCCATGTACTTAGCCATGGCGGAGGTACTTCACGAACAGTACCACAAAGCGATATTGCCCTTCTAAGACAATCACCTCTTGCCCTATCTCTCCGGATAGGGTAAGATTGTGGTATGAACAGCAATTTAAAAGAGTTTATCAGGATAGGCATATTTTATGATGGTTACTATTTTTACAAAGTAAGCAATTATTATAAATATGAACATGAACGGAAATCACGGATAAGCATAACCGGCTTACATGAGTTTATCAGAAGTAAAATTGCGGAGCTTACCGGGATAAACGACAAACACTTCTGTCAAATTATTGACGCCCACTACTTTAAGGGCCGGTCCTACGGCAGGGATTTGGGGGAGAAGGTTCAGAGCGAGCGGGTATTTGACGATATACTGATGAAGGAAAATATCGTAAGCCATTACCTGCCCCTGCGCTACAGCAATGACAGTAATACCATGCATGAAAAGGGGATTGATGTATGGCTTGCCCTGGAAGCCTATGAACTGACGATATACAAAAAGTTTGACATCCTGGTACTGGTGGCCGGGGACGGGGATTATGTACCCCTGGTACGAAAGCTCACCACCCTGGGCACCCAGGTCATGCTCATCAGCTGGGATTTTTCCTACAACAATGAAGATGGCGGCAGGACCGAAACCAGAACTTCCCGTCAATTGTTGGAAGAAGTATGTTACCCCATCCCCATGCACGAATGTATCAACAAAAACAATGGCGAAATCATTAACAACTTATTTGTATCGGAAAAAATTTATTCACCCCCCCAGGCTGTTGTAAAAAATGAAGAGCAAAAACCCCCGCCGGTACAACCGGAAGACGAAGGGCAATACTCAACCATTTGCAGCCTGCGGGATGGGTTTGGTTTTATACGGGACGATCGGAGCAATAATATATTTTTCCATTACAGCACCCTCACCAATATCGACTTTGATGAACTGACAACGGGCATGAAGGTAAAATATTATACCGAAGAGGATTTGGAACGAAGCAAAAAGGAAGACGCCCCCCGGTATCGCGCCAATAAAGTAACGGTCATAAAAGAAGACGGCTAGGCAGAAATTAACAGCTTGTACAGAAATGTATTTTTTTTACTATCAATATCCGATGATTTTTTCCGATATTGTGATCAAGGAGAAATTATGGCTAAAATTGATCAGATTGCTGCATCTTTGGAAAAACTTTATGCAAAGCGGGATGCCGTGCGTAAAGAGATTATCGCTACGGAAAAAAAATTACTTTCCGAAGCGAGGGCGCTTGCTAAGCCCACGGCTGCAAAGAAGCCCGGAAAAAAGGCCTCCGGCAAGAAGGCAACGACCAGGAAGCCCCGGACTTCCAAGCCGAAAGCCTAAACAGCAAAAGCCCCGGAAACGGGGCTTTTTTTGAGTATGGAAATTACTATGAGGCTGACACGACTCGAACGTGCGACCTTTAGATCCGCAATCTAATGCTCTATCCAGCTGAGCTACAACCTCATGTTTCTTCTTATATATAGCGTTTATTCCGTTAACTATCCGGCGCTATTTATATGGAGACTTTGTTATATTAGTTTATAGCGTTTTTCTTGTCAATGCGGTGGGGGGTGTATAAGTTCGGGTATAAGTAAAAAAAGCCCTTTCTGTACGACACTATCCAGTGAGCTACTGTCGCAAAGCTTTCCGACAGTATATCACAAAATCCGGATTTTGTGATAGTATCCTTTTATGTCCTGGACATTCCTGCTTGTTTTACTCTGTGTAGCCGGAAATGGTTTTGCCCAATCCGCGCCATCAACGTCTCCGAACCGGGGGGAAGCGGTGATGAAGGCCCTGGCGGCGGCCTATCCGGGGCGCATTGTCGGGCCGGCGGAATTCCGCAGCGAGGACTGGGCAGTACAGGTTGGGAACGTATGGTTTTACTATGCCCAAGGGCGGCTGCTCCCGGAGAATCTCCGGGAGCAGTACGCCGAATATGATCCCCAGCCCTTCTACAATTACCCGGCGGAATTGCCGGTCTGGAGGGACCCGACCCCGGAAGAAACGGCGCGGGCCAGAGATTCCGCGGAAAGGCGCTCGAAAAATCCCCCAAAACGATCCCAGCATTTTTATGACGCCCTTTGGCGGGCAAAATCCAGGGCGGAGTCCTACGACCGGGTAAAAACCATGCGCTTCCTGGGCAGGAAAGTGATGGTCCATTACTCAATCATGGAAGAGCTTGCGCTGGTAGAAGAGCGAATCCTGGATACGGCGAAAACCAACGCCCAGGTACGGCAATGGATTAACCGGCTTGATAGCGTGGCGGGCTGGAACTGGCGGACCATCGCCGCTACCCAAAGCCGGAGTTTCCACGCCTACGGCACGGCGCTGGACCTCCTCCCCAAATCCCACGGGGGGCTGCAAACCTACTGGCTCTGGACCGCGCAAAATTATCCTGCCTGGTGGGCCGTGCCCTACTCCCGGCGGTCCCATCCCCCGACCGCAGTGATCAATGCCTTTGAAGAATACGGCTTTATCTGGGGCGGCAAATGGCTTTTCTTTGACACCATGCACTTTGAATACCGCCCGGAGATATTACTGCTGAACAATCTACCCGTAAAGGCCGCCACCTAACCATTGGCGACATCTTACATCCAAAGGCTGTTTGCGGCATCATCAGTTTAAGCGGAAACTTGCATCACATGGTGAACAACATCAGCGAAGCCGACATACGGGCTATGCTGGGGAATAACTTACGGCGCTTACGGACCAAGCAGAAGCTTTCTCAATTACAGTTGGCGATTAAAGCCGAACTGACCCATAATTTTATCAACGATATTGAACACGGCAAAAAATGGCTTTCCCCGAAGACCCTGGCCACCCTTTCACGGGTGCTGAAAATAGAACCCCGGGAGTTTTTTAGTGCCGAGGTAAAGATTCCCGGACAAGAGGCGGCGGTTCTGGCGGAGCGCCTCAATGATCTGAGCGGCGATGTCCAGAAAATGGCGGAGATAGTCGAGGATATAAAAGGCCGCTACCTTCAGGATTCCACCGGCGAGGCTTGAGGCGTTCCGGCAGCCTTACCCACCAGGGCTTTAAATTCCTTCTCGTCCAGGGTTTCCTTTTCCAGCAACTGGTCGGCCACCGTATCCAGTACGGCCCGGTTCCTGCCTAGCATTTCCGTTACCCCGGCGTAGCGTTTTTCCACAATGTTGGCGATTTCCTCATCTATATATTGCTGGGTTGCCTCGGAATACTCCCGGTGGAACATGGGCTCCTGGGCCGCATCCCCGGGCATCCGCATCCCCCGTGAAGTAAGGGCCACATTCTTAAACCGGTCCGACATCCCGTAATCGGTGATCATCTTCCGGGCAATGTCCGTGGCCTTGGTCAGATCGTTGCCCGCCCCGGTGGAAAACTCCCCGGACACCATGGCCTCCGCAACCCGCCCGCCAAGGAGCACGTCGATCCGCCCCAGCAAATCCGACTGGGTGATGGTATAGCGATCCTCAATGGGCATTTGCAGGGTATAGCCCAGTGCATAGCCGCGGGGAATGATCGAAATCTTCTGCACCGGATCCGAGCCGGGGGTAAAGGCCGCCATCAGGGCATGACCCGCCTCGTGGTACGCGGTAAGCTTGCGTTCCGCCGGTTTCAGCACCCGGGTCTTTTTCTGGAGCCCCGCCACGGTCTTTTCGATAGCCTCGTTAAAGTCCCTCTGCTCCACCACCTTCCTGCCAGCCCGCACCGCCAACAACGCCGCCTCGTTCACTATGTTCGCAAGGTCCGCCCCGGAAAAGCCGGAGGTAACCCGTGCAATGGCTTCAAGGTCCACCTCGTCGCCGAGCTTTACCGTCTTGGAGTGGATGCGGATGATAGCCTCCCGCCCCTTGAGGTCCGGCCTGTCCACCAGAACTTGCCTATCGAAGCGGCCCGGCCGGAGCAGCGCCGGGTCCAGCACGTCGGGCCGGTTGGTGGCCGCCAGGATGATGAGGCCGCTGGTGGCGTCAAAGCCGTCCATCTCCACCAGGAGCTGGTTCAGGGTCTGCTCCCGCTCATCGTTGCCCCCGCCGATATTGTTGATCCGGCTCTTGCCGATGGCGTCCAATTCGTCAATAAAAATGATACAGGGAGCCTTTTCACGGGCCTGCTTGAAGAGGTCCCGCACCCGGGCCGCCCCGACACCGACAAACATCTCCACAAAGTCGGCGCCGCTCATGCGGAAGAAGGGCACCTCCGCCTCACCCGCCACGGCCCGTGCCAGCAGGGTCTTACCGGTTCCGGGGGGCCCCACCAGCAGCACCCCCTTGGGTATCTTGCCGCCGATATCGGTGTACTTCTTGGGATTTTTCAGGAAGTCCACCACCTCCACCAGTTCGTCCTTCGCCTCGTCCACCCCGGCCACGTCGGGGAACCGGGTCGCAATATCACCCTCGGCCACGATCACCGCCCGGCTGTTCCCCACGGAAAGCACGTTGCCCCCCATGCTGCCCAGACGCTTCATCAGGAAACGCCAGATAAAGAAGAAAAAGGCGATGGGCAGAACCCAGCTAAAGATGAGGTTGAGTATCGTGCTGCCCTCCCGGGACACCGCATAGTAGGAGACATGCTGTTCATCCATCATTTTGATGAGTTCCGGGTCGTTGATGGGCACCGTCCGGTAGACCGGCTCGGCAGACGCCGCCCCACGGGAAGATCTGCCGAAAGCAGGGGTAGAGGCCGGGGGCGTTCGTTGGAGGGTGGTATAGCCGGTAAAGTAGGCATCGGTTAGTTCCACCCGCTTAATTTCCCCGGAGGCGATCTTGTTCTTAAACTCCGAAAAATCGACCGTGGGGTTCACTTTATTCAGGAACACATAGTTAAAAAGGCTCATCCCGATAACCAGGATGATGATATAGACGATGGAAAACCGCCAGCCTCCGAATTTCTTAGGGTCCGGCAGCTTGGGGCCGCCAAAGGGGAACTGGGGACCCCCGGAATTTTTGGGTTTCTTTTTATCAGGGCCGGGGGAGGGGGTATCGCTCATTAAACACTCCTGGTACTAATATCCTTCTTTTATGCAGAATATTCAATATAAAAAGAATATGTGAGCTGGTTCCAAAGAAACCCAGAAGAAGAAAAACCGCAAAGGCGCCGAAGGCGACAAAGGAAGATGAAGATGAGGGATAGCCAGGTCCCGAAGGGGGTCTTCTCTTCCCCTTTGCGCGCCTTCGGCGCCTTTGCGGTTAAAAATTCTTCTTATTCCGGTTCATGCCCAACGATTTATTTCAAGTCCAGCCCCGCCACGCCGTCCACGGGCAGGGAAAAGATGATCCCCCCCGCTTTGGAGGAAATACCGAAGGCCTGGCTTACCGCCTGCATGATGGGCGCTTTCTTTTCCCGGGTGGACAGGATGGTGATGATTTCCTTTTCGTCCTGGACGGAGATGCCGAAAAACTTGACCGGCCCCTGGTGCATGATACCCCGGGCATTGATCACGGTTCCCCCGGTGGCCCCCGCTTCACGGGCCCGGGCCATAAACTCATCGCTGTATCCCCGGTTTACCACCGATACGATTAAATCAAATTTTGTCTCGGAACTCATTTTCTCCGCCTCCGCGTCTAAGGATATTCTAAAGATCTTCTCGATACTTTTTTTGAAAACCTGCAATATAGGCAGGTTGATCCCCGAAAGGGGCAGGGTAAAGGCTATGCCCGCGCCGGGATTGTGGAGGCCCATTTTTTTGGCAACCTCCTTCAAAAGCTGCGATACCCCGACATCCTGTTCCAGGCACAGTATTACTGCTTTTTCGGTACTCCCTATCCCCAGCAGGTCCAGGATCTCCGAACCGGCGGTACCCCGGCCCTTCATGATAAAGTGGAACCGGACATGTTCCTTCTCACAAATATCCGTGACCACCCGGGCTTTCGTCCAGTCAAGGATAAAAATGACGCATTTCAATACGGGAATGTGTATCCCGGGTACGTTACTATCAATCATTAGAGGATTCCTCCACTCCGTACTCAACAATCTCTCCGGCTCCGGTGATATCCAGGGCTTGAGCCTCGGCATGTTTCGCCGCTTTCCTGATCC
>BNUY01000099.1 GCA_025997715.1 Spirochaetia bacterium | reverse complement strand
AGTGCAGTTTCCAAGTCTCCCAAGGTTTTCTTTACTTGAGCGTCAGACTTGTTTGTAAAAGTTACCAACCCTTCCAGGGTTTCTTTTACTTGGGCAATGTTTTTCTTTTTTTCTTCCATAACACCAAATATCTCTTTAAGTCCTTCAAAAAATTTCTCAAACATAATTCCTCCTATAATTTACACACCCCTTATCAATTAAGGGAAATAATATGATCCGAACCGGGTTCGGAAATATCCTTTTTTGTCTTGGCGAAACAGTATTTAATACTGATTTCGTCAACAGTTTTTATGAACAGCGATTTGCCGTAATCATCTTTCGAAACGGGAATGTCCTGTGATTCCGAATTTAAATGTAAGCCTTCTTTATAGTGCAGTTTATAAGTAGAGTCTGTATAATCTTGAGGAATTGTTGCAATCTTATTCCATTCATTGGCTTCTGTGGCCTGGTCTAATACTCTTTCGAAGTCACCGGTACCCGCATCCGTATATCCTACATACCACTTAAACGAATATTCCGGCGGATTTACCTTGATAGTGTTATGGTAAATATAGTACTGTCCGAGAGCTACTGCCGATTTAGGAGTTATACCGTATATAGGACTATACTCTTTTTTTTCAGACTCTTCAGGTGAAGACGCATCAGGCATAAGGATGGTTTTCTTATCTTTATTATCGGGGAATATTTTATCCATACTGGCTTCAAGCATTTTATTTCGTGAAGCATTTCCGGCTTTAAATATGGTAACCGAAGACCGGTCATATTTACTTTTATTGTCAGGATGAGCATCAAAAGCAATATCCATTGCTTGGGCGAATGTGTCGACACGCTGTTCTATTTCCTGGTAAAGATACGTGCCCAATTCCTCGGTATGTAGGTTGAGCTTAACATCCTGAGTTCTTCCAGCTTTGTCAAGTAATTTAACATTGATAGTTGACTCTCCATCTTTATAACCGGGGATTTCAAAAAAATGGCGTGAATACTGCTCGCCTAGTATTTGCAGATTAAGAGTTCCTTCGCGGTCGTAGCTAGTGGAATTAATAAGATCAGGAGGAATACCACTTGGATTGTCCTCTCTGGAAGGTAAACGCATAGGAATTCTTCCCTTGCCGTCCTCACCGGTTAAGTCAAGGTTTTCATCTACTTTATAATTTAAACTATACAATTTGAATGATAATTTTTCAATCAAAGATTCGCCGCCGAAATTCTCTTCGCCTCCCTGTGAATAAATATCAATTATCTGCTTACCTCCATCTTTATTATGTACTACGCCGAATATCGTATCAAGAGTACCGCCTCCAAAATCAAAAACAGCGAAACGTTTTGTCTCTCCCTTGCCAACCTTAAAATGCGGCGGGCCTATTACCGCACCTAGATAAGCCACGGGTTCTATATTTTTTTCATCCATTCCAATAGTTACTTTATCCCGAAGCGTATGGGGGACTGAAAGCTTTAGTCCATATCCCAAAGATTGCTTTATTTCTTCAACAACTTTTCTAGGGAATTTTATAGGACGCGAAATACGAAAATCTGTGTAAATCCTTTTGCCAGAAGCATCATTTATCATTTTGCCCAGCAAGTAACCGTAAATCACAAGCGGGTTTATGTGATCAGCATCTTGACTTTCTTTCAGAGAAGAAATAATTTGTATTCGTTTATCTTCTTCATCATAAGAAAAAAAATGTCTGTCATTTTGTTGTTGGTTAAGTATGTACGGAATGGTTTTTATACGGGAAATAATGGATTTTAATTGCTCGTTTGTCGGTTCAGCGTTGAGTAATTCCTTTACCACATAACCCGAATCAAATTCAAAGTTTTTATCCCCATTAATATAATTTTCAAAATCACCCTGGCTCGGGTCTTTCGGGTCATATCCACCGGCTTTTAAAATAGGTGAATAGTTTTCACATAAAGATAAGTTAAATTTTTTGAGAATTTTTGCCCAACGATATATTATAACACTGGTCGGATTTTCAAATGTGTTTTTGCCATTCCCGGCCTTATTATCGAAAGATAGCAGTCTAGGTTTTTTGGCACTATCATCCCAAACACATACACATGTTGAACTTGTGCCAAAATCAATAAATGCAGGGTGTTCGCTCCTAATACTTTTACAACTTTCTAAAGAGTAAGTGTTTTGCACAAGCAGTTTAATCTTAAAATCATAAGATATTCCTCTATCACAATCAATATGAAAATTTCCTAAAAAAAACGCTGAGTGCAATAATTGTATTTGGTTAGACTGCATTTTAACAATATATTTACCGAGTTCATTCGTATCAAGGTATATATCGCCGCTTATTGTAGTTGGCGTATTTTGTGAGATATTTAATTCGCGATCCTGATAGGGACTATTAGTCTTATTTCCAAAAAATATAAGCTTACCCTCCACCGGTTTACCATTGCACGTGTCCAATTGCAAAAAATATTTATTCTGTGGTGGTTCTATAGCACTGGGAATATTCTCGATTTTTACATTAATAATTCTTAAGCCATTGTTTGCCCAAATGCCGTCATCTTGCAAAGCGTGCTCGGTAATAGGATCTTTTCCCAGTATTTCCGTATCAGTGATGTCTGTATAATGATAACTTGGTAAAACGAATTCATCGTTCCCGAGGGAAATAATATTATTTTTAACCAAGTCATGAAGAAATTCCATTGCAGTTTTCGAATCTTCAAAATATTCCTCGGGTTTATCATCACTATAAATTGCTGAAAGTTTGATAAAATTCCATTTTTTGTCTTCTAAATTCGGAACACAAACAGTCACCCCACGATTTGCAGGAATATCTTTGTACGTGATAACTACTTCTTCCTTACCAAAATAAAAGACTAGACCCATGAGTTCTGGCATTTTTATTCTCCCTCACTACTTAGTGTTCTAAAGCCCAAACGCTTCATCAATATTGATTCTATTTTATCAACGCCATCTTTTTTTGTCAAGCCCCAATTAGCTTTTTTTGTGGAATTTCCATAAATTTCATTACGTTTCCCCTCTCCCCTTTTCAGGATGGTCTGAAGTCTTCTTCTTGCGGACTTCTTTGTAAGCTCTAAATATCGCCCTAAATCTAATAATGCTTCAAAATCTCTCTCAAATATTTCCCGTACTCCGGATGGTTGATCTTCTATATATTTTGAAACGTCTGATTCGTATTCTGCTTTTCGCGATTGCGGACTTCTGCATGAAAAAACAATTTCCTCAACTTCTTTAGCATTACACCAGTAATAACGTGAAAAACATTCAATAAAAAACGCTTGCTCTAAAGTCAACCCGTATCCGGGCAAGAAAAATAATAAATTTTTCAAATAACAAGGTTTTTCGGATAACAAAGTATTGTATGTTTCATTGTTGAAAATATATAACCTATTCAGAGAACTTTTTACATTTATCTGGCCTGCTTCTTTTCTCAAAATTAACAAATACTTTTCTAATTTTTGCTTAAAAAGCATCTGCCCTATTTTAGTATTATAGCATTTCTCAATTAATTGCTCAAATAAATAAAAGAAGTGTGGCATCTTAGGATCTGTAATAATGTATGAATACGGTTTATTGTCATAAAAAGAAAGTTCAACCCACAGGCAATAACTCATACTGAGTCTCTGAGCCGTTTCAAGATTTCGGCCTTCAGAAAATTTAGAAAAAGCTTCTCCGATATCACTAAAATTAAACTGCGTAATATTTTTCAATCTTCTGACCATTAACACATACGTACCAATTATAATTGCGCCTAAACCAATGACAATAATAACTATATTTGCGGTAGATTTATCTTTCTTTTCGACAATAGTTTCAAAAACATCAGTTTCCATTTCCGGCACAAATGGCAATTCGGTATACTTTAACGTTACAATAACATCAGATCCAATTTCCCCGGACACATAGAGCAAATAATCTCCGCTATCGGGTTTTAAAAGGCGCATTGTCGAAAACGGAACATCCTTTGATATTGAAAATTTGTCACTGGTTTCCATAAAGTCAATACTATTTTTAGGTTTTAATTGTAATTGAACATTCGTTTTACAAATAACCGTCACGATTGCAGTATCAATATTTTGCGGAAACGCAAGGGGAATTTGTTCCAACTCCTTTGAAAACTGAAATTTATCAATTTTGTCCGGTTCTTTCCCAAAAATTATTTCACTCGTTATCTTGTCAAGCGTTTCAAGCGTTTCATTGGAATACTTAACTTCGAATGTTTTTCCTCCACTTGTCCTTGAAATGAGAGAAAGGTTTTCTATATCCATTTCGCCATTGTAATTCAGTCCAACAGAATAATCCGTGATTGAGTTTTCTTTAGCTTTCGTAATAGCCAAATCTCGATCTCTCTTCTGTACCTCGTATGAACGAAGACTGTCGTCATCAATGCCATCGGTCAACCACACAATATATTGTTCCACACCGCTTTTTTTCGATTCTATAAGTATGTCTAAAGCATAATTTAATGCTAAGGGAGAATCAGTTCCGCGTCCTATTGGATCATATTTATCATTAATTTCTTTTTTTAAAGTCTTTACCGTATCATCATTAATAGTAGTTAAATCAATTTGTTCAATAACACCACGCGCAAAAAATACTACTCCGAAACGCGAACCGGTATTAAGATTTTCTACAAAATTCTCAAGCCACTCCACCACATATTTATCGGGGTCGGTATTCTGCATTGAAAGGCTGGCATCTACAACTGCTATAACATCTATCAGATTTGTATCGCCGCTTTCAGCACTAACTCGTTGAACAAGCCCTCCAAAGTGTATTACGCATGTCAAGAATAAAATGATGAACTTGCCGCAAGAGGTGAGCCATGGGTCGTTTTCTGCCTTTATGGAACCCACTTGCGCGGGGGAGCTTATCTGCAACATTAGGAACATTCTACCGGAAACTGAAATATTATGCAATAGCCCCTCCCAATAACCTTGAAAAAAGGGCGCGGTTCGGTACTATTGCCTGGTTTCCCGCACGAACAAAAGCCTCTTCACTCTGTTCCATAAATAAAGCCTCCTTATATATCTCTATATCTACCATCACCGGTCTATCACCAGATGCGGGACTGCCTGAAAAAACCCCAAAAAATCGGAATATCAAGCAGAAAATTTAGTTTATACACTATTCTACACCATAGCAAGCTGTCAATATACTTATATTCCTTACTAAAAACATCAGGAATATCCCTTTTGTGCCCCTCGAAGCCGCCACTTCCCACTCCGCACTCCAGGGCCAGCGTATTATAAACGTATGTTTAGTATAAAACGTATTCAAGGGAGAAATTTGACCAAAGATTAACACGGGTTTTCACAGATTTTCATAGGCACAAGACTGCCTAACCCGTGAAACCGTAGAAAGTTTTCACATTGGGGTACTTTTCTACTTAACGAATGTTTATAATACGCTGGCCCTGCTCCGCACTCCACAAAACCTTATTTTTAAGCTAAAGTATCAATATCAGGGTTCCCTATCCGCCCGTATGCTGGGGTAACCACGAGGAGGCCATCATGGGTACAATCAGACATAGGTCTACCGCCAAACCGGTTCAACCCACCGAGATAAAGGACATTAAAATAGTCCGGGACGTCATCGCGCAGATCCGCAAATCAATTTCGCTTTTTGCCCCTACTGGCGTTATCTACCCATTTCCATTACACTTGTATTTGAACATGAACATATGAAGGGGTAATTTATGGATCAAAGCATAGCGGTAACCTATCCTAAAGTGCTGGCATTTTCTCTTAAAATGCAGAATGAGGAATTTAGCCGGGAAATGAAAACCCTTTCTATGGTGAAGTTGTATGAACTTGGTAAGGTTTCTTCCGGCATGGCCGCAAAAATATTAAGTATCCCACGGGTCGCTTTTTTAGATCTGCTTTCAAATTATCATGTTTCCCTATTTGCCGATGCTGATGAACTGGAGGCTGATTTTGCGGCAGTTAAAGGTCGTCTCTAATACCACACCGATTTTATCCCCGATTTTATCATTAATCAAAATTGGAAAGCTGGATCTGCTAAAAGAGTTATGAGGAGGCCATCATGGGTACAATCAGACATAGGTCTGCCTCAAACCGGTTCAACCCACCGAAATCAAGGACATCAAAATCGTCCGGGAAATCATCGCACAGATCCGCAAACCGATCCTGCCCGAAGTCGAGATGCAGAATCAGGAACTGATCAAAAATATCAGTGCAATAATACGGAGATGAATATCCCCGTTGCCATAACCGATAAGAACAGCAAGAAGTATGTGTATCTAAAGCCCCTAAATCCGGGCGGCTCATTTAAACTATCAGCATGAGAAAAGACCTGTTTGCATAGCATAATTGAGATAATGGAGGAAAAATGTATTTCAAGAAACTGGTGGGCAAAAAACAGGCCCGGAGGTTTTCCCTTTGTGTGAGACTCTATTGCCCTAATTCTCTACCGATTTTTCTCCGACCTCACATAAGAGTATGTTCCTAAACCTAAACAAACAAGCGTCAGTGCGGCAATGACGACACAATTCACAAAAGGATTAAATAAGACTACACTTTCATATTCCGCGGTTCCTGTGTACACTACCGCTCGGGTAAGGTCAAGGCAGTACGTTAATGGCATGATACGGTTTAGTATCAACAAAATGCCGTGAGAATTGCTAATTGGAATAATAGCGCCGGAAAGGAACATCTGCCCCATAGCAAGCATCATAATGACCATGTTTGCAGTTTGATTACTTTTAATAATCCCTATGAGTACCATTGCAATCGCGCCGGCTGAAAGACACATCAACGGCGAAAGCGCTAAAATGAGTAAAAGCTGCCACGGCGAAAGGAAAATTCCCATACACAACCCGAGTATCAGCGTTCCAATCATACCGAGTATGCCCCTGAAAGCAGAGCCGAATATTTTGCCAATGATTATGGAATAACGGGAAACCGGAGCAATCAACATCTCCTGGGTAAAATTTGTTTGCCGGTCTTCCACTAAAGAGGTAAGTCCCTGCATCGTATACATAAACAGCATATTTACCATCATTCCAACCAGCATAAACTGCCCAAAGTTGAAATTCAAACCGGCGGTCATATTTTGTTCTAAACTGCCGCCCAGCATTCCCATCATCACGAGCGGCATTGCAAAACTCATAATGAGGCCAAACGGCGATTTGATTGCCAATAAAATATCCCGGGACACGATTGTGATAATCGCATTCAATTCTTTTGCAACTTTTTTCATCTTGCACTTCCTTTTGTGAGCATGTTGATATATGCCTCTTCCAGCGTTTTTTGCTGCTGCGTTGATTTCAGCTCCTCCGGGGTTCCGCAGAAAACAATGCTACCTTCATTAATCATACAAACACGGTCGGCTTGTTCAGCTTCATCAATATAATGTGTCGTAAGAAACACCGTGGCGCCGTATTCTTTGCGGGCTTGGTTGATATATTCCCATAAGTCACGGCGGCTCACGGCATCTAATCCCGTTGTTGGTTCGTCCAGGAAAAGGATAGACGGCGTATGCATTAACCCTCGAACGATTTCAAATTTCCGCTGCATACCGCCCGATAGTTTCCCTATGGGTTTGAACAGCGCGTCCTTCAATCCAACAATTTCCGCCAACTCCATAACCCGATTTTTATAAGCGGCGGGCATCATACGAAATGCCGGTCTGTAGCTAAACATGCCATACAGGCAGGCATGAAAACGAATATTTTCTTCCGCCGAAAGCTGCAAATCGAGGGACGGCTTTTGAAAAATAATCCCTATGTTAGAGCGGATATGTTTTGTGTCTTTATCCAAATCATAACCCGCAACAGTGACTTTACCCGAGGTGAATCCCAAAGTAGTAGTCAAAATAGAAATGGTGGTGGTTTTCCCGGCGCCGTTTGGACCGAGAAAAGCGAAAAACTCTCCTTCGTTTACCGATAAGCTGACGTCGTTTACCGCATTTTTATCCGCGCCCTTGTAGCGCTTGGTCAAATGCAGCGCCTCTATAACTGGTTTCATAATTATACTCTCCTGCTTATGTAGACAAATGGGGCGGCAAAATATTGTATCAATTTCAATTTTTTTATGGATGGGAACAGGGGTCTCGGGGAAGCAAAGGCCGCCTGCCGTCCCATCCCGTCAAAAAACGTTTCCAAATGCCCTTACTCCGGAGTGGATAGGCAAAAAAATTGACAAAAAGTTGACCTTTTATTGACAAGCAGTTTACCTCCGCATAGTATAGTTTCAATGGTATAATTGAAAAGGAGGCAGCCGAATGACCCTGAAACGCAGACTTTTTATCTCGAATATTATGATGCTTGTTCTGCCGTTTTTGCTGGTATGGGCCTTGGGGCTGGGTATCGGGATTGCACTGTTCGGTATGCAAGGCAGGAACTTCAACACAGAATACTGGTATAGGGGCGGACGGGGAATAATTATTTCGCTTATTATGATGGCCCTTGCGGTTACCATTACGGTTGCAATAAACAGGGTTCTGACGCGAAAAATAATTACCCAGGTGATGAAGCCGCTTGACGCGCTCATCTATGGCGCACGGCAATTTAGCGAAAACAACCTTGGCTTTCGCCTTAATTACCGCGATGATGACGAGTTCCGCACCGTTTGTGATACCTTTGATGAAATGGCGGTACGGCTCGAGAAAAATGAAAGCAGCCGCAGGGAATTGATAGCCGGTATTTCCCACGATTTACGCACCCCCCTTACTGCAATTAAGGTAAGTATTGACGGTATACAATCAGGCGTTGCCGCTACCGATGAACAGCGTAAAAAATACATGGGTATTATAGAAAACAAATCAGCCGATATGGAACACATCATCAATCAATTGTTTCTGTTTTCAAAACTGGATATGGACGAATTTCCGGCGGAAATGCGAAACATCAATTGCGGAGATATGATAGCGGATTGCATTGATGAACTATCAGACGAATATGAGCAGCGCGGACTTTCTTTAATTATGCAGGAATTGCCCCGCACCCTGTATATCACTATCGACCCGGTATTATTTCGCCGTGTAATTATCAATATCTTTGAAAATGCGGTAACATATAAAACAGCGGAACAGGGGCGCTTATTCATTGGTTGTATCGAAACGGAAAGCTCTGTAGAAATAAGCCTTGCCGACGACGGCCCCGGCGTAGCGCCTGAAAATCTTGAAAAACTGTTTGATGTGTTTTACCGAGCCGACCTTAGCCGAAATAATGTCGCTCGTCCTGGTGAGCGTACCGGTTCCGGTTTGGGGCTTGCCATTAGCGCGAAAATCATTGCGAAAATGGGCGGTGTAATTCGTGCGGAATTACCGGCTGCGGGCGGACTTGCGATGGTGATACGACTACCGCTGATACAGGATGCTTACCATGGCAAATGAGCGTATTCTTATTATTGAGGACGATGACACCATCGCCGATCTTGAGCGGGACTTTCTCGAAATTAACGGCTTTGAAACAGCGCGGGAAAGTGACGGCGTAAAAGGCATGGAACGCGCCCTGTCCGGCGGTTTCGACCTGATACTGCTTGACCTTATGCTGCCCGGCCTTGACGGCTACGCACTATGCCGCGCTATCCGCGATAAAATAAATGTTCCTATTCTTATGGTCACCGCTCGGGGTGAGGAAATCGACAAAGTGCGCGGTTTGGGATTAGGCGCGGATGATTATATCACCAAGCCTTTTACTCCTTCTGAATTAGTGGCGCGGATAAAATCCCACATTGCACGT
Organism: Spirochaetia bacterium; assembly: GCA_025997715.1. Classification (GTDB taxonomy): domain Bacteria; phylum Spirochaetota; class Spirochaetia; order Treponematales; family Breznakiellaceae; genus Termitinema. Next base: position 1,900 of record BNUY01000099.1, on the reverse strand, counting down.
TTCAAGCGGATTTTTGAATCCGCAGCGGCCTCCAGACCCGTAAACGACATTGTCGTAAGCAACATTGTTGCAAACGACATTGTCGTCGGAGACCTTACGATAAATCCGGGAACGAGGCGTGTTTTTATTTCTGAAACGGAAATAGAACTTGCCAACAAGGAATATGAATTGTTATTTTTTCTTGCGTCAAACCCCGAAATTGTTTTTGATAAAGAAAAGCTCTATGATAAAATCTGGGGCGAGACCCTGTACGGCGACTTGAATACGGTAAAGGAGCATATTAACAGGCTGCGGAAAAAAATAGAAAAAGACCCTGCAAATCCCACCCATATACAAACGGTGTGGGGCGCGGGGTATCGGTTTTGCGGGTAGGGCTTGGTTCCGAAATCCCAAATTTAACCACGAAGCTATGATAAAAACATGCGGTTTATCTGGTATGCTGTAGGAGTTCGGAAGGACAACTACCGGTTGCTGTGGACCTGGGGCAGAAAACTGACCCCGTAACCACGAATAACAACCGGTAGCCGCATTTGCTTCATGGGGGTTGGTTTCTAACCAAATCAATACCCCGAATAGACGTATGGTCAAGTATACCGGAGTTCCGCCGAACAATCACGTTTTGTGGAGGGAATATGCAATTTATCGGGATCGACTTACACACGAACAAGTTCACCTGTTGTTATCGGGATGAGAGGTCTGCGGACAAACGTACCGAGACCTTTGATCTGAACGAAGCGGGGCTGGCGGCGTTCTACGGAACCCTGACGGCGGACACCCATGTCCTGGTGGAGGCGACGATAACGACGTTTTCATTTGTCCGGTTGTTTAAGGACCAGGTGAAAGAGGTGATAATCGCCAATACCTACGAGTTGAAACAAATCAGCCTTGCCCGGACCAATACGGACAAGCTGGATGCGGACAAGCTGTGCCGGCTCATCAAGATGCAGGTGCTGTCCGGGGAACAGACGGCTTGTCCGGTGACCTTGCCGCCTGTGGAGATACAGGAGCTACGGAGTCTTTTTTCGACCTACCGGCTGTACAAGAAGCAAAACGCCCAGCTTAAGAACCGGATACACTCGCTGATGAAGGAACACCTGTACGGGTTTACCCAGGAAGAGATATTCGACAAACGGAGCCGGGCCAAGATACGGGGCCTCTCGCCCGAGACGGCTCTGAACTTTCAGGTGAACCAGCTGCTGGACCGGCTTGAGCGGGATGAAGCGGATGTGGAGGTACTCAAGGAACAGGTATTGGTTCATGGGGAGCCCTTTATGCGGGAGATCGATATTTTGACCAGTATGAAGGGGATAAGCGTCTTCATCGCCATAGCGATCATCGCAGATGTCATTGACGTGAGCCGGTTCAAAAACTCCAAGCATTTCACCAGCTATTTGCGGTCTGCTCCTAAGGTGTCAAACTCCAATACTTCGACCAGTATTAGGGGGACGAACAAGCAGGGACGGAAGCTTGCGGCGACCCTGCTGACCCAGTCACTCAATCATGTCCTGGATAGCAGCCTGAAACTGCGACAGTGGTATGAACGGCTTTGTGAATATAAAAAGGCGGGATTGGTACGGACCGGGCTCAGGAGGCGGGTACTTGCTGAAATTTATCAAATGTTGAAGAAGGGGGAATATCACTATGCACGGGACGCAAAAAAACATGAGGCAAAGATGGCTGCCTATAAAAAGCTGTTGAAAAGTCAAACATTTTTGAAAAAAAGTGCTTGACTTTTATCATAGACGGACCACACAGACGACACGGACAAATCCAACAAACAAGGAATTTTCACCGCAAAGTAAACAAAGTCAAAGAAGTTTTTGAGGATTTTAACTCTATTTTCCTCTTCTTTTTCGACTTCTTCGACTTTGCGGTTGTTTTTCCTCATAGTTTTTGCGTC
>BNUY01000098.1 GCA_025997715.1 Spirochaetia bacterium | reverse complement strand
GCTGAACCGGCGCCCCTTCCGGGGGTCAAATTTCTCCACCGCCCGCAGCAAGCCAAGATTTCCTTCCTGAATAAGATCCGCAGTATCCAGGCCCTTCCCCGCCATTTTAAGGACAATGGCGGTCACCAACTTTAGGTTTGCGGTTATAAGCCGTTCCTGTGCTCCCTTTTGTCCATCCTCCAAACTGCGGTACAATTCCGCCGTTTCCGGGCCGCCCAGCGGCTTCACCCTGCGGATATCCTGTAGGTAATAGATAATCACATCCTCCTCCGAAGCCGGAAAATCCCGTCCCTTCATGCGTAAGCCTCCTATGGAAACAAGAATATAGGACATAGAAAGCCCCATGTCAAGGTTCCGTTTTACATTTGGTATAGCACCGTATATGCTATATTTTTATATATATCTAATATTATATTTTATTGCATATTTGTCAAGCGGTACTATCCAAAAATCTATAAAAAATATATAATAGTATATATGGTAGAAACAGCGGATGATGATGTTCTATTAAAAATGGGTATCGAGACCCGGGATGAGCCGTATAACCGGCTTATGGACAGTCTCAGGGACACCTGCCTCCGCAGCGCAGACCCGATCCTGCTTGGCGGCGATTCCGGTACGGGTAAAACCCGGCTTGCCCGCCGTATCTACGATTTAAAGAAGCGCCGGGGCATCCTTTCCGGCCCCTTTGTTGAGGTGGATTGCGCCATCCTGCACGAGGGAGCCATCTCCGATGGGGACTTTTGCCGGGCCCTCCAGGAAGCGGATCAGGGCATGCTTTTCCTTGACGACATCGACAGCCTTGAAACATACGCCCAAAGGATACTGCTCCGGGTACTGGAAACCGGCCGGTTCCGGCAAACCGGGTATGGCCCGGAAATAAACAGCGCCTTCCATCTGGTCTGCGCCTCCGGCAAAAGCCTGGGGGAGCTTGTTTCCTGGGGGCAGTTTACTGCATCTCTGTTCTCCCAAATCAGTTTATGGACTTTTACGCTTCAGCCGCTCAAGGAACGGCCCCTGGATATCCCGCCCAATATCCAATATGAGCTTGGGGAATATAAAAAGAAAACCGGGCTGCCGGTGGAATTTTCCCGGGATGCCCTGGAACTATACCTTGACTTTGCCCAATCCCCGGGGAGCCCCTGGAAGGGGAATTTTCGTACCCTGGGCCAGTCCATAAAGCGGATGTGTTTTAACGCCAATGGGGAGGAGATTACCCCCGGTATAGTCCGGGATGAAACAGCACGGCTTAATGCCTATTGGGATAACGTTGCTGCTGATGATGAGGATAATTTCAGTACAAGGCGCGCATCGGTAGATACATCGCCGGCGTACCTTCCGGAGAAGGTCGAGAAGGTACTTATGGATTGTGATGAATTCGACTGCGCCCAGGTTCAGGCGGTGGTCGAAGTCTGCCGGGAAAGTGAATCCCTGGCTGATGCCGGGCGTAAGCTCTTTGCCAAATCTCGGAAGAAACGGGTAAGCCACAATGATTCGGACCGGCTGAAGAAATATCTGGCGCGGTTTGGGCTGGATTGGGAGGGGGTGCGGGAAGAACCTTGACTTTTCAAGAAAATGTCCCATATTCATACAGGAGGTATATATGGCAGAACCTGATATGAGTAATAAACAGTATAAAAAACTTGTTTCTATTCTGAATAGGTTTCTTGATAGGTTTGACTGGACTTTTACTCCATGGTATTGGGCAAATGATCTGGCCGTTCAGGAAGAAAACGGGGAGAAAAGGCTTGTCGGTGTTTGCTATGACGCCTGTAAATACTTGGCAGAAAAGCTTACAGTCGCCGGAATTCAATATAAATCCTATTGGATATGCGGATATGGTTTATGGTCGATATCTCAATGGTTGTCATGTCAGACACTGCACAGCTTTAACATCTGCAGGATACCAATTGATACGGCCAGGGGGATCGGATACCGATACTATTTTGCCGATTGTACCTTTTCAGACCTTAGGGAATTTTACAACGAGGCGGATGAAAGAATCACAAGGGGTTTTGACAGTGAAAAGAAAGCCCTGCGATGGGCGGCTAAAACGCTGCTTGGGGACGACCCGTATATGCTCAGGGAATTCGACCCGTTGGAAGTTAAAATGGGGAGTCATATTGCGTACAGCGTAAGGAGATTGTTCGGGGTGGCGGGGTGAAGCCCTGGCGATTACTATTTCTTGTCTCCACCATCACCTCCGGAAAACAGCCAAAAAATTGTAATCGGAAGGGTCTCGATTACTGCCTTCCCAAGTGTTTTTCCCACTTCTTTGACTACATTAAGGGCTGTAACAGATTTCTTTTGTTTTTCTGATCCCTTTTTCGGATCAATCCCTGCCTTTTTCATTCATCCACGCTCCATTTTGCCAAAACATACGGTTCGCCCTAACTCATTTAGAGCAAAACCGATTATAGCACTTAACAGCTTCCATAACACCCCAATGCCTTTGAAATAAGGCAAAGCCTATCCCGCCAGGGGAAGAAAAAAGGACTTCTGAAAATTCATCCCATGGGCCTTCAGGGACTGTTTTTATATCGGTTTCCATAATAAATGTTTCCCAATGGAAGATGGGAAAGTCAAATTTGACAATGTCAATTTGACGGGGGGTATTAAATTTTTCATTAAATCGAAGTTCCGGATTATCCAGCTGCAAGTTCATCTCTTCACAAAATTCACGGTAAGCGCAGTCCAAATAAGTTTCATTTTCATGAAGCCCACCACCCGGAAAAGACCACTGACCTTTGAAGGGATGTTCTTTTCGCTTCCCTATAAGAACTTCTCCGTCTCTTTTATAAAACAGAGCTATTCCCGCGCCGTAATAAGGATCGTCAACATTTTTTTTAAGATGCTTAAAAAATTTCTCAACATCACTTAATTGCACAATATTTACCTCCTTCAGAATTTACTATATACATAACCATTTTCCTTTGGTCAACATAAACGCTCAACGGTTCTACACTTCACGCCTACTTCAGCTATTAGTTTTTATGCAAAAATCCCGCAAACTTTTTCTGTTCCGGTATTCTGCTTTCCTTTTGCAATTTCTCCAACGCCGCTTTATTTTCCTTCTCCACTTTTTCAGCGTCTTCCTGGGCTTCCTTGCGAATTTTTTCCTTATCCGCTGTGAGCCGCTCCTGATTCCCGCCGGATAAAATATAGACCTTTGCAATATACCCAATATGAGCAGTATACCCGGCATTAACCGCTCCACTTGCGAGGGAGCTCAGGATAACTCCGAAAATTTGAGTAAACACATTAGCAACTTTACTTCCGATATTCAAGGTGTTATTTAAGGCGGTTAATCCGGTTTGAGAAGTCATTGCGGTGAATGCACCAACAAGAATGCCCCAGTATATTTCGAGTAGTTGCCGGAAATTTGGTCTGCCGCTTACCTTTACTATTTCGTTTATCATCGAAATATTGATCATAATGCATATTAATAAATCAAAAGTTCCTTTCTGCGATACCCCGGTCAGGAAAAAAGTGTCCCGGGTTTTTTTGGAGATTATCTTTTTTATTGCTTCATCAACAAGTTCACCATATTCCCTCACAATATCCGGGGAATTTTCAGGATTGGCACGATACTCTCGTTTCCATTCGGCAGCCTTTTTTTTGATTTCACTGTCGGTGCTGTTTTTCCCGTTTTTCAAAATAAACTTTATAGCTTTTTTCCCCGATACAGCATCTTTTGCCAAGAAGTCAGGTAAGGCAGGAGCTGCAAGTATTTTTAGAAAAGGAAGCACAATAAAAATAAATATTAGAACTACGGCAAGGGCATAAAATAAATACCCTGCCCAAGGATTGAAGGAAGAAACTTTTTCCCCGATACTCAGTATCGCCGTAGTTATAATTAAAAACAATATTACGGTAAGAATCACTAAAAGAGTGGTGATAAATCGTGGTTTTTTCGTTTTTATCGACATACCATATCTCCTTTACTCCCATTCAAATCCAATCTTATAGACATCCTTCACCCCCGGCAGATTGCCTAATAGAGGGCCAAACATTTGTTCCGCCGAAGCCCTTGCCTGCGTAAAAAGCGCCTCATTGTTTCTAATTTTTTCTTCCTCTTGCTCTTTATGGTCCGTTTGAATTTGAAGCATTTCTATCGCGCTAAAACGGACATTAAACAAGCTATACGATTCATCATATACTTTTGCGTTGGCGGTATCTTGTTCGTGGGAGAGAATTCTTATTGTCGGCATTTTAAGAATTATATTTTTATTACGTTCTTCAATCAGAATATCTTTGCAATCAAAACCCAATTTAATAGTACCATCCATAACATAAAGCATTTTTTTTGAATTTAATATGCCAAAAGAATTGATTTGTCTGGTTATTACCGAGCTGTAACTATATACAAGGGAAGCATATTCCGAAATGGGTAGTACTTCTTTTACAACGGTATGTATATTTGTTTCCACCCTTTTGGTTATAACAAAGGGTTTTTTTGCTGCATACCATACCAAGCCAATAAGCAATGCCATAAACACAATAACGGCGATTGTCTTTATACCCTTCACGCTCAACCTCCCTTTGGAAAAAATTAAAAAATAGTATACCAGCCCTTCGGTAAAATTTACTATATAATACTGGTTTTCTTTTAGTCAATAGGGGAAAAATTGCTATGTAACCAACACCCAGGGTTTCACCCAATAATTCTTTCATAGAATGAATAATATTATATCATAGAAGCATATTAATAACCGGGGGATATAGGTATCCTATGGGACATCCCCAACCAAAAGTCAAGGTTTACAAACTAAACCTTTGCCCGCCATACAGCCCTCAAAATCCCGACCTTGACATCCCCAAAATATGTCCCATAAGTATCCCATGTTTCCTATACCCCAATAAAAGAAGGAGTCCCCATGCCCGAACTAACCCAGAATCTGAACATCTCAACGCAAACAGAACCGGAGCTTCCGGCGGAGCTGCCGCCGGAAGGCGCCCGCAGCCCTGAAAAATTAAAAGTAAACAAACGCGCAGGCGGGACCAGCAGGAAGATTTACCTGCTCAGGCATATTTCCAAAGTTGCGGACAGTATCCGCGAAAACGGGATATATGATGACGCCCTGGAAAACATCAAGACCCACCTGAGACCATTCGAAAAAGAATTCGGTATCAGCCCGGTCCAGGCGGCGCTGCTCGCCGGATTTCTGGATCATTTTGATGACAGTTCAATCTCAATCGGAGTTATGGCGGGAAGCGTCAATTGCACCAGATTTAAATTTCTTCAATACCAGGATGACATTCAGGTACTGGAGGACAAGAAACTTATCTGCAGCTGCAAATTCCATGAAAACACTTTTTACCGGGTGCCGATGGAACTTATGGAGGCTCTTAACAAGGGGGAGCATTACAAACCCGTCGAACACCGGAATATCCCGCTTACCGAATTTCTGGAAATTACCGGCGCCCTTTTTGATCAGCGTACCGGAGAGGAGATAAGTTATGCCGCCCTTGCCGGGGAGTTAAAGGATCTGATTAAACTCAATCCCGATCTGCCGTTTTGCCAAAAGCTCACCGCCTACGGCCTGTCCGATGAAAGCATGATCCTGCTTATGTACTTTTGTTTTATGTCCGCCCTTTACTTTAATAATGGTATCCTTCGGGGAACCATGGAATCTATACCTGATGATGCTTCCGCAGCCAGGAAGATGACACGGGCTTTTCTTGATGACACCCATGAATTGCTCAAACGGAAATTGATCGCAAAGACTATTGTGGATGAAGATGAATACCCGGCATCCGAGTATAGTGTAACTTTCGCCCTTACCGAAAAAACAAAAAAAGATCTGATTGGTGAATTAGTGATTAGGCAAAAAAGAAAGCCGAAGGAGATGCAGGACGAAACTGGTTTAACCGGACACAAGACCATTAAGCAGCGGGTCCTGTTTTACAATGCCGCCGAGGCGGAACAAATTGACAAACTTGCGGAGCTGCTCAAGGGAGACAATTACCGGAAGGTCTGTAAACGGCTTGCCGACAGCGGGATGCGGACCGGCTTTGCCTGCCTTTTTTCCGGCGGCCCCGGAACCGGCAAAACCGAAACCGCTTTTCAGCTTGCCCGTAAAACCGGACGTAATATCATGAAGGTTGATGTCCCGGCTATTATCGGTTCCTTTGTGGGTGAAAGCGAGAAGAACATCAAGCAGCAGTTTGACCGGTACCGGGCCGTGGTAAAAAGCCGTAAAACGGCGCCTATCCTGCTCTTTAATGAGGCCGACGCCTTGTTCACCAAACGGATGCAGCTTGGGCAGGCAAATCCTACGGTACAGCAAATGTGGAATGTCATGCAGAATATCCTCCTTGAGGAAATGGAAAACTTCACTGGCATCCTTATCGCCACCACCAACATGGTATCAAACCTGGATAAGGCCTTTGAACGGCGTTTCCTTTTCAAGATCGAGTTTGACAAACCGAACCCCGCCGGCCGTCTTTCCATCTGGCAAGCAATGATCCCGGAACTGCTGTCCACCGACGCGGAAACCCTGGCAAAAAGTTTCGATTTCTCCGGCGGTCAGATTGAAAACATTGCCCGGAAATGTATTATGGAAAACGCCCTTTCCGGTAAAGCCCCCACATTGGGGGAACTGGTTTCCTTCTGCGATAAGGAATTGCTGGAAAAGAAAATAACCGGCAATATTGGGTTTACCATGGGATGAAAAGGAGGAAAACGGGGCAAATATTTCAAGGCCATTGATCAGGAAACACGGAAGCTATTAGGGCAATAAAGCATCCTCGCCCTAAATGGCGAGGTATTGAAGATTTCTCTTTGAAATCTTTGCGCACGTGGGGGAACATATCCCCCACACCCCCAGCTTTACGCCCTAAAGGGCGGGGAATTATACCCTTAGAGATTAAACTGCAAAGAAGGACGACTAACATGAAAGACATGATAACTATACCCGATAGTGTTACCCACATTGGAAAGTAGGCGTTTGCCCGGTGTTATCGCCGGTTTTCCGGTAGGCTAAATCGTTATACCATAAAGAATTACGATATGGGCGATACTAGATTTGAACTAGTGACTTCTACCGTGTGAAAGTGCCCTGTTCCTATATCCCGCTGTATCATAGTGTAAAGATTATCGGGCTATTTCCTTGTAATATAAGGGATTATCCCCTCTTTTCTGTATTATGTTATATCATCATGTATCATGCTGTAAAGGGTAAAAACAGGGGGTAACGGGGGGAGTAACGTACCTTGCAGTGTACCTCGCACCTGGGCCCCGGACATGCTGCGGTTGGCGGACTACGGGTCTATGGCGGACTACATGGACTACACGGTCTACAGGTTTGTCAGGGACTACCTCCGGGGCTCGTGACGGCCCTATAAACCCAATATACGCCGGGGTAAAACCCACCATACCCCTCTAAAATGGCTCTGGGGCAAAAAGAAAACCGCCCTTTGCGGGGGCGGCCGTTCATTCTTTGCCGGGTTATTGAGTAACCGGCTGCCGGGGCTTGAGCTTGCCTTGCCCTGGAAAGCTGACATAATGGGGGGATATACCGCACCCGGCAAGAAAAGAGTCCGACCGTTTTTGAATATCCGCCCGCCGTTCTTCCGGCGTCATATTGACCCGCCTGTCCTGAAGCATAAGCCGGATGGCGTGGACTTCTTTGACGGATTCCGGGGCATCCATCAGCCCCGGATCGTTCAGGAGCCGGGGATCATTCATGTATTCCTGTACTGTCTTCACTTTCCAATACCTCCGATGGTTTATATATGCCTACGCCCTTGTAGGACTCCCTGGCGTTTACCCGCCTGACCCGTTCGATGGTCCATGGCCGGGCAATATGCCCAAAGTTAAGGCTCACTATAAAATCTAAACCATTGACCGCCGTGATGGCAATATGGGCCGCATCAGTAGGGTACGCTGCGGGGAGGGCCTCCTCCTGAATATAAAGGGCCGCGAGCCGTTCCGCCTCATCGCTCTGGCCGAGAAACTGAATACCGTATTCCTCAATGAGCTTTTTCATTTTTTCCCGTTTCTCAATATCCGGCTCCGCTTCCAATTCGTCCATCGCGTAAGCGGACGTATAAGGCTCAAATTTCCCCGCCTTTATCAGGTCAAAGACCTGGCGGACCTGGGCTTTCAATTCCTGGTAACGTTGGCCTTCCCGCTTTTCGTAGTAAAAACTGAACATGGTGGTTTCCAGGTACACCCGGGGGATGGTCACTGCCCTATCTCCTCACTTTTGCCCTGGGTATGAAACTTGACGGGTCTTTGTGATATTCCCGGATGCGCCGTTCCGCCCTTTTGGTTTCTTCAGGCGTTGCCGGTTCTATCGTGTAAAGCGGCTCGGCAAGCGCCGACAAAAGCGGCTTTATTACGACAAGGTTTTTCTCCGGCATGGTATCAATGTACCCGCATAGTTTCTTTCTTAGTGCTGTGGCTGTCATGCGTTTATCCTCTCTTGGTTTTGGTTTTTTTCGTGTACGCCTGGCCCCTCGGCTCGATGTGCGTCACGAGAATATGATCGTCCACAAATTTGAATAAGGCCCTGTAGCTCCCTACCTTCAGCCGCAATACTCCGGGGTTGCCTTCATACGGCCTTATATCCCCCTCCGGCGGTTCTTTTTCCAGATCGTCAAAAGCCGCATCGAAGCGATCCCGGTCGGCTGGCTGTAAGCGGTTCAAGTATTTGTCAGCGGAACGGTGTAACAGGACTTGCACGGCTATATCTCCTCCCCGGTATCGTTCATCTTTAGCCATTCCCGGCTTTCTGTGTGCCATGTGCAATTAAGGATAGCGGCAATTTTTGCCATGTCCTCCCCGGTAAACTTTTCCTTGTTCATTTTGCGGCTCAATGCCTGGGGGCTTATGCCCATAGACTCGGCAAGTTTTGCGTCCGACATATTCCCCCGCTTTACAAGCATAATCCTAATCTTTTCTGCCCGTCCCATTGTATCTCCTATGTTGATATTAACCCTATCGGTTTATAAAGTCAACAAAAATAAGAAAAATCGCATAAAAAATTATAAAAAGTAGTTGACAAACTTATAAGACTTGGTTTATATTATAAACATAAAGGTTAAGTAAAGGGGACAAAATGAAGGTAACGAAGGAAATCAGGGCGCGGGTTTTTGCGGTTGGAAACAAAATAGCGGCGGAATCCGGTACCAGGTCCGGGGCTTTCAAGGCGGCCTGGCAGTTGGTCCGGGGAGGCCTGGAGGTCAAGGTAGCGGGTACAAGTTTCGGGCGGCGGCCTATTGCACTTGCCCGCCTATCCCGGTATCCCGCACAGGCAATAAAGGCGGTTGCGGTCCCGGAGCCTGGCAATACCTACGATCCCCACGCAGTAGCGATCCTTGTCGGTGTAAACGGCGGTAAGGGGCTGTACAAAATAGGCTATGCGCCCGCCTCCATTGCTCCGGTAGTGGCGGCCCTGCATACCCTCCCCTCGGCGGCGGTTGTTGGTGATACGGTCCGGGGCTTGCGCCTGCGGTTCACAGTGTAGGAGGTGTGGCAATGAAGAAGTTCTACATGGTGCAGAGCGAATTTTACGACAACGGGACGGTCAAGGCCGCCATCATCCGGGAACTGGAAGCGCCGGAGAAACCCGCGTCCACCTGCGTTGAGACCAGTATAGCGGACTGCTATACGGACTGGTACGAAACCCGCGCCGCCGCTGAGGCCGCGGTCAAGGAAGCGAGGGCGGCATGACAGCCAAGGAAGCGATAAAAGCCCGGTGCCGGGATTGTTCCGGGAAGGTGTGCGATGTGAAGGAATGCGCTCTTAAAGGGCTGGCCAGGGCAAAGGGGAAGGTCAAGAAAAGCGTGATCCTTGCCTATTGCCGGTGGTGCTTACATGGCCATCCGTTCAAGGTTTGTTCCTCCCCGGATTGCGCTATTTACCAGTATCGGACGCGCTCCGGTGAGAACCTCCAAAACGGCGATAGCGTGAAAAAACAGGGGGTACAGAGGGGGTTTTTCAACGGTCCCCGTAAAATCCAGGGAATGACTAGGGGGGCACTCTGTAGTACCCCTAAAACAAAGAAACGGAGGGGAATATGAGGGGATGGATTTACAGATTAGCGGTGGCCATGAAGGACGCCGGGGAGACGTACCGGCTGCCGGTGCTTATCCGCATGGGGCTTGCGCTTAAAGCGCGGCTATAAACAAGGGGGAGCTATGAATATTCCGGAATACAAGATAGCCCGCGCCGTTGAATTACTGCGGAGCCTGGATTACACCATCCAACGAGAAGATGATAGCCGTCATAAGCGGGGGATCATCGGGGAAGTCCTGGACATCCTGGCCCCGGTAAAGCCGGGGGGTGACGAAATGGAAGAGGTGATTTTTTAACTAACGGGGGCTATATAGCTTCCCGGAACCATGAGAGATGAGGAGGGGAACCGTAAAAAACAACCAGGGGGATATAGGGCCGGGGATTGCCGCCATGCGATTCGACCTTGCCTTGTATCCCCTTTTTTGGAACCAGTCCGGGGCCGTATGGCTTCCGGGAATACATACCCCGCCGGGGGGAGCCCGGAAAAGGAATTTATATGCACATTATCAAATCTGAAAGCCCGGATTATTTCACCGGATCATGGGATGAATATTACATCCTGGAAGCGGTAGGGGATCGCCTTTTCTTCCTTGCCGATATGGTCAAAGCCCTGGACGGTGACAGCCACTTTAAACCTACCATCCCGGTACTGGCAGATATGCTTTACCACATGGGGATCGCCGTTAAGAAAATGCTTGAGGGGGAAGAACTAAGAGGGGACACCGGAAGCGGCATACATGAAGCCGTCATTGAAGCAATGGACACCACCCGGCAACCTACCAAGGAAGCCACTGCCCCGGTATCTGCGGGGGGTGCGGTATGTTGAAACTTGTTTTTTTGACTGAAGAACAAAATAAGGAATTGACGGGGAGACACAAAGTTTATACCCGGGAAGAACAAAACGAAATATTACCCTTGGCGCGGAACCTGGAGGATCTTATAAATGCCATGATGGTAGTTTGCCTAGATGGTCAAAACGATTTTGACGAAAACAATTTTCTTTCCATGTTCACGGTCATGGAATTACTGCTTGATCCTATTACGAAGTTTTTATCGGATAACCATGGGAATTACAAAGAGACGGCAGGGGGAGAGAAATGAAAAACAAACCGAAATCACTTTATACAGATCCGATTGAAGTGTCTGCCCAGGTTAATACTTTCGCTTGGCTTGTGGGAAACATGAATCATGAAAACGCCATTACAGATAATGATTGCCTGGGGCTGCTTTGTATCGGATATATGATCTCTGAAAATGTGGATGCCATGATCGCCGATTTTGAAGATAGGGCTGATCACTTGATGGCGGAATTGAAAGCCGCAAAGGGGGGAAGCAGTGAAGCGTGAAAATCAGATCGGCGCCCGGGTGTCTTTCCCCTCCTCATTCTTCATGGAGTTGGAAGACTGTTGGAAATATGAGTCTGGCGGGTGTCATAGGGCGCTCACCTTTCAGGACTTCCTCAATATGCTGGTAGGGTACGGCCTGGAAACGTACAAGGCAAAGAACCTCCCCCAGGTGGAGGAAGCGTCCGCAGAGGAAGCCCCGGACCCTGCGGATGCGGACCTGTGGGACTTCCCCGCGGTGGGCAAAAAGGCCGGCGACAAAATGTCGTCAGTTGCCGACAAAATGTCGTCAGCGGGTCATGGTAAACCCGC
>BNUY01000097.1 GCA_025997715.1 Spirochaetia bacterium | reverse complement strand
GCCCCCCTTTTTCCCAAGCGCCTGTCTTTAAACCGGTTGCTCCCATCTATCGTGACCATTTGTTCTCCCTCCCAAGGATTTCCCTTATTATACCATACGTTTCTGAACTTGTGTATAAACGTTAGCCCGGAGGGTCCTTCCCGTACTTTTCTACTGCCACCCCTAATACCTTTATGGGGGCATATCCTTTTCCCTGAGATCGCGGGGCTGGAAGGGGGAAAAAACTTCGACCCCCCACATCTCATGTTGCGGCTGTTTTGGCTTATAAATTACGTTATGCGCCATTTTTTCTGAAATTTCTGAATAGTCTCACCGCCTCCATGCGGTTCGAAGAAAAACGGATGAAGGCTTGACAATTATTAAAATATTAATATTATTGGATAATAAAGGGAGTTGTTCAAAATGTATGGGGCAATAATTGGTGATATATGTGGATCAATATATGAATTTAGCAATCATAAAACAGAAAGACCAGAAGAAATTGAATTGATAAATCAAAAATGTTTATATACTGACGATACCGTTTTGACAATTGCGGCTGCAGATGCAATACTATCAGATAAAGATTATAGGAGAACATTTATACAATGGGGAAGAAAATATATCAACAGCGGATATGGAAGCCGTTTTAAGAAATGGTTAAAGAAAAAAAATCCAAAACCATATAAAAGCTGGGGTAATGGATCGGCAATGAGAGTTAGTCCAATAGGGTGGGCTTTTGACACTATGGAAGAAACATTGCAGGAAGCCGAAAAATCTGCTGCTGTTACACACAATCATAAAGAAGGAATAAAGGGGGCTAAGGCGATAGCCGCAGCCATATATTTAGCTCGAAATAATAAATCAAAAGATGAAATAAAATATTATATTGAAAATGAATTTAATTATAATTTAAATAATGAAATAAAAAACATTCGAAAACATTACAAATTTGATGGAAGTTGTCAAGGAACTGTCCCAGAAGCAATAATTGCCTTTTTAGAAAGTGATGATTTTATTAATTCTATTCAAATTGCCATTTCTATTGGTGGCGATACAGATACAATATGTTGTATTACTGGTAGTATTTCTGAGGCATTTTATAAATATATACCTATTCAAATTATAGATTTTGCTAGTAAAAAAATTACAGAAGAAATGAAAATTATATTTAATAGTTTTTACAATAAATATTTAACACAATACGGGATAAATTATAGTATTAAATCAATAGACATTTTAATATAATTTTAAGAGTACTATTTAAAATTCAATAAAAGAGAACACCGTGCGCCCTCCATGGCGCACGGCTAGCGTAGCAGAAAATACGGCACATAACATACGCTATACGCTGCGCCGCAGTAGCGGCTTGGCCGGCTAGCTTTCACGGTAGCTGTATCGTTCCATATCTACTGTGCCGGTCTTGCTCACCTTTACCCCCTCGGAGCGGAGGAGGGTGATTTGGAGTTCCCGGCCGTTCCCGGCGCCCAGGGCGATGCGGCCGTCGGCTTTGATGATCCGGTGCCAGGGAAGGTTTTCCGTTTCTCCCAGGGAATGGAGGATTCGGGCTACCTGGCGGGCGCCATTGGGTAGACCTGCGGCATGGGCTATGTCCCGGTAACTGGAAACCCGGCCTGCCGGGACCGCCCTGATGGCCGCAAGGATATTGAGGGTGGATTCATGGAACTCTTTCATAGGGTGTATTCTACCCTATTATTGACCCCGGGGGCTATTTCTTCTACTATAATATCATGGCAGTTCGTAAGCCTCCGAAAGAATTTGTGCCTCCGTCAATGCCGATGCCGCCATCGATGCAGAAGCCGAAAAAACCGGTGGGACTTATCTTCTGGACCCTGTTTTTTATTGTGATTCTCAGCCTTTTTTTTGTGAACGCCCCACGCATTCGGTCCACCCTCGAAAATACGGGCCTTCTGGATCCCTCCTCCCCTAAAAACGAAACCGTAACCTCTTCCCGGACCCCCGGAGCCGTTCCGGTGGAGACCGACACCGTTGCCGATGAACCCCCGCTGCTTCCTGCAGAAGATTCCCCGCCGGGCACTGCGGTCACGGAAACCAATCCTGCGGCAGAGACCCAACAGCCTCCCGTTGCGGAGAAAACCCAGAACCGGACCTTCTACTTCATCCAGGTTGACGGGGAGGGCGCCATCCTGCGTATTCCGGTTACCCGAACCATCGCGGCATCGAATTCCCCCCTGACGGACACCTTAAAGGTTCTGCTCCAGGGACCCACAGCGGAGGAAAAGCGCCGGGGCCTTATCACCCTGATCCCTCCGGAGGCCGCATTACTCAGCGTACAAGTCCGGGGCTCCACCGCCTATATCAATTTTAGTGAGGAGTTTCAGTTTAACAGCTATGGTGTGGAGGGCTATGTGGGCCAACTGCGGCAGCTTATCTGGACCGCCACAGAATTTCCCAACATTGCCGATGTGCAGATCCTCATAGAAGGCCGCATAGTTGAGTACCTCGGCGAACGAATCAAGATCGGAAGCCCCCTAACCAGAAATTCCTTCTAAGCCACTAACGCAAGCGCCTAATGCAAGCGCATAAAGGATTAAAGAATAAGCTTATTGCATAGTATTAGGGGTGGCGGTAGGGAAAGAATGGGGGGAACCCCTGGGGGGTCCCATTCTTTCCCTACTGACAGGACCCCCCACTAATTTTCCAGCTTATTCTTTAATCCGCACCCTTCGTATGGAAACCGCCCTTCTCATTTCCCGGTCAATTTCCACCACTATCCCCTGGAGTTCCGGCGGCTCTGCAGGCGTTGGGGCGGCGCAGGTCATGCGGTACAGCACCTGGGTTCGGGCCCGGTCCTGGCACACCGCAGCGTCCATGCCGATAACCCCGCCGGACACGCCGGTCATTCCCAGGTCGGTGATATAGGCGGTGCCCAGGGGCAGCACCTTTTCATCCGCGGTTTGCACATGGGTATGGGTACCCGCCACCACGGCCGCCTTGCCGTCCAGATAAAAGCCCAGGGCTTCCTTTTCCCGGGTGGATTCCGCATGAAAATCAACCAGCACAATAGCATCGGTCCTTTTCAGAAAGTCGGGGATGGAACCATCGGCATTCAGGAGGGGATGGAATTCAGTGGCATGGGCATCCAGGGTTTCAACACAGGCAAAGGCCCGAAAGGGGCAGTCGATGGGGGTCATCAGTTCACGGCCCTGGAGATTAATCACCAGCCAGCGCGTTTTGTTTTTTTTGAGCAATGTCCAACCCCGGCCCACCGGTTTTCCAGGATAATTCGCCGGCCGCAGAACCCGTTCTTCCGTGTCCAGGGCGGGCCAGAACTCCCGTTTCTCCCAGACATGGTTCCCCGTGGTGATAATATCCGCCCCGGCATTGAGGATACGCGCCTTTTCAGTTTCGGTTATGCCGAAACCGGCGGCGGCGTTTTCCCCGTTCACCACCACAAAGTCCGCCTCTTCCTGTGCAATAAGCGGGGGAAGCAGCTTTTCCAGGACAGCCAGCCCCGGCTCCCCCACCACATCCCCAATCATGATAAGCTTTACTATCATTAGCGCTCCGCCTCCGCATCAGTATCTTCGTCCGAATCCTGCACGACCAGGTGCAGCAAATCCAATAAATCATCCAAGCGCTTGTGCATCCCGGAGATCTGGCTTTCCAGGTCGCCATTGGAAAAGGGCGCCAATTCCTCCCAGTTCAGGATAATCAGCGGAAAGCTTCTTCGATAATCCTCAAGGATGTCCTTGAGGCTGTCTGCTATAACAGAAAGATTGAAGATTGCATCGGTGATGATAAGCCGCGCCTCGGCGTCAATCCGGGCGAGGTTTGCATTGATATTCCGTATCAGGCTTTTGCTCTGGATAGTTTTGGTGAACGCCCTTTCCAGTTTGAGACCGTAGGAGCCCTGGTCCATGAGGGAATCGTCCAGGGCTTTAATCTTCCCGGGAAGGCTTACCAACAGCCGTACCGATTCCGACAGGGGACGGTACAGGGCAGGGGCAACCCATTGCCCCCGGACCAGAATCAGGTCCGACAAAAACTGTAATTGCGCGCCCTCATCCGTCAAAAAAACGATTACATAGTTGAGCCCCCGGGCAAAGACAAAGCCGTTAAAATTGCGCTTTTTATACAGTTGACTGTTCCCTTCGGTATAGAATGTCAGGCGATCCATGTTGCCGTCACCAAAAAACTGCCGGGCATATTCGGCAATCCGGGCGTCCTGTTTAGCGGTGGTGATCCGATTAAGGTGATCAAATATTTCAGTCCTGATAGATTCCAGGTACTCCCCGGTGATATGCGCCCGGGTCAGGCGGGGCTCCCATCCCCAGTCCGGGTCCTTGGTAATAAAGCGGACCAGCATCTCCAGGATACCGGAGCGTTTCACCTCCTGTATTTCGGACAGCATCTTTTCCCAGAGTTTGGGATTAACCACCTCCGCCCCTTTGAAGTCCCGGAGCACCGTAAAGGCCATATTCCAGTCCCGATCCGTATCAAGGCAGGCGGTCAGTTCCAGAAAATCCTTAATCCCATCGGAAACCGCTGCCCCCGGTATCGCCGCGAACACACGTAACTGGGGATCAAACTTTCGGAGCAGAAAATAAAAGTCGTAGGTAACAAATTTGGCCATCCCCAGGATGAGCGTATAACAATTATCAATGGCATTTACCCGCTCCGGATCAAAGCCCTCCTCAAACTGGTCGAATTCATTCTGCATTTGCCGGGCAAGGGTCCCGGAGGGTATTTCCTCCGCCCGCTTTTCAATGCTTTCCAGGGAAAGCCCCTCCAGGATAGCCAACTGCGTTTGATCCAGAAAGGCATGGATAGCGGCCAGCCTTAGGCGGCTTGATTGGGCCGCATTCTGGAGCGGGGTTTGGGCCGGGGAAACGGTTTTATACACCTTGAAAAAGAATTGGGCAAGCTCAGCCGTCACCTCTTCGGTCTTTACCCGGTAGAAGTTCCCGTATTTATTAGCCGCCAGCATCTTCGTCATCCGCTTCAGCGCCCGTTTTTTAGCCCGTTCCGGATTAGGCCCGCCGGTAATGGAGGAGATAAGCCAACTAAAAAACGAAAACGCCATGGCAATTCCCGCTTATTTACCGCGCGTACTCGGTGATCCTGGTTTCCCGGATGATCGTTACCCTGATCCTCCCGGGGTAGCGCAGGTCGTTCTCGATCTTCTTGGCAATCTGCTTAGCCAGATCCCGGGACTGCTCGTCGTTCAGGGCCTCGTTGTTGACCATGATCCGCAGTTCCCGCCCCGCCTGTATGGCAAAGGCCTTATCCACCCCGGTAAAGCCCGTGGCGATATTCTCCAGGTTTTCCAGCCGCTTGACGTAATTGTCCAGGGTTTCTCTTCGGGCGCCGGGCCGGGCTGCGGAAATGGCATCCGCTATCTGTACCAGCACCGATTCGATGCAGGAGGGCTCCATATCGTTGTGATGGCTCCCGATGGCGTTGATGATCCGGGGGTCCTCCCCCATCTTCCGGGCCATGTCCATACCGATCTCCGCATGGTTCAGGTCCGAATCGCTTTCGATCCCCTTGCCGATGTCGTGGAGCAGCGCCCCCCGCTTAGCCAGTTCCCGGTTGGCCCCCACCTCGGAAGCCAAAATCCCCGCGATGATCGCCACTTCCTTGGAGTGGGAGAGTACATTCTGGCCGTAACTGGTGCGGAAATAGAGCCGCCCCAGGGTGCGTATGGCTTCTTGGTTGATGTTATGGATACCCAGGTCGAAGAGCACCTTTTCGCCCTCCTCGAAGATCTTCTGGGAAATATCCCTGGTAACCTTGGTGACAATTTCCTCAATCCGGGCCGGATGGATCCGCCCGTCGACGATGAGCCGTTCCATGCTCACCTTGGCAATTTCCCGGCGCACCGGGTCAAAGCAGGAGATAACCACCGCCTCCGGGGTATCGTCGATGATGATATCCACCCCGGTCATGGTTTCCAGGGTACGGATGTTCCGCCCCTCCCGGCCAATAATCCGCCCCTTCATTTCGTCGTTGGGGAGGGTCACGGTGGCCACGGTCACCTCGCCGGTTACCTCAGTGGCCAGGCGCTGGATGGTGGTGAGCAGCACATCCCGGGCTTTCTTTTCCGCAGAAAGGTTGGCCTCCGCCTCAATCTTGAGGACAATCCCCTGGGCGTCATGCCGGGCCTCGTTCTCCACATCCCGAATAATAAGGGCCTTCGCCTCGTCCACGGAGAGCCCCGAAATCCGTTCCAGTTCCGCCCGGTACCGCTCCTCTTCCTTTCCCAGAGCGTCATCCCGGCTTTGCAGAACCCGTTCCTTATCGGCCAGAACCAGTTCGGTCCGCTCGATTTGAGTCGTTTTCTTATCTATCGCTTCTTCTTTTTGCAGAATACGTTTCTCGTACCGCTGCAACTCTCCCCTGCGTTCCCGGGTCTCCCTTTCCTGCTGATTCCGATCACGGATAACTTGTTCTTTTGCTTCAAGAAGAATCTCCTTCTTTTTAGCCTCAGCTTCCTTTATCGCATCCTGTTTTATACGTTCGGCGCGTTGCTCCGATGCCGTAAGTTGAAATCTGGCGTACAACCAGCGTATAGTCCAGCCTAAGGTTAACCCGGCAAGAGGGAGGATAATCCACATGATCCACCTCATGATACACCCCTTACCGATAAGTATCAAAGAACCGTAGGTTCTTCAGTACAGTTCAGGATATAGCAAGAAAGCAGGGATTGTCAATACACCGTATATATATCTTAATTTGTAAACTATTCAGCCCTTTTTCTCGCCCCTTGTCTCATATTCAAGGAGTTTCCGCTTTGGTCGAGGATAAAATCCTGGAAATAAGGGTTTAACTGCTTAAAAATCGCCTCCACCTCGTCCATTTTATAGTCCGCTTTCATGTCTTTCCGGAATATTTCCCCCTCCCCGGTCCGTAGCCACCCTTCGTTGACCCCGAAGGTGGTATTCAGGATTGACCGGGATAGCGGGAAACTTACGCAGATAGGTGAGTATCCGCTTCCGGCGCCGGTTTGTGTTATTTATACTTCTGTTTAAAATAATCGGGTCCTTCCCGGCATTCCCGTATTATTTCAATAAATCCTTTGTTGTAATATCAGTATTTATTCCTTCAATATCAAAGGGTGATTTTTTTTCTTTTTTATTTACGGATATTAATTTAAATCTGCTTCCGTCTTTTCTTGTAATAAATACGTCTTCTTTTAAGGCGGTATTTAATACGGTGGAAAAATTTTGCCGTGCTTCTGAATATTTGAATGTTTTCATTGCGGTACCCGAAATATGAGGAAAACATGAAATTACAAAGATGTTTTGTATTTATCCTGCCTTTTCTTTTGTTTTTTTGATGCGGCAGCGCGCCTCCAAAAAAGAATGCGCCGAAAAAGAATACACCGGAAGAAAATATACGTCTGCTTAATACGTATCTGGACATTAGTACCTATGGTGAAAATGTCTATGTAGGTATTTCAGGGCACATGTCCACCCCTGAAAAAGAAAAAGAAGCGGTCATTGAGCATATTGCAAATCAGATCGCCATGAAACAGGGATTCCTGATTGATACGGTGAGGGTTTCCTTAAATGAAAATACCGTTTTGCAGAATTTATATGACTCAAATCTCGATTATGACAATACAAAAATCGATGAAATTAAAAAAGATATAACCATTATTACTACCTGTGTTCTTCCGGATCTTATTGCGGCTATAGGACGATACACAAAAGATACGTCTTCGCCGCTGTATATACCGGATCATAGCGCTAAACCGGAATGGATTAACACCATGCCAAAAATTGACGGATACGATGTTGGTGTTGGAATGGTAGGCCGGTATGCTGATATGTCAAGAGGAATGGTTGTTGCAGATATATATGCGGCTCATAAAATCGCTCAAAAACACGGCTCATACCTTGATTATTTTTCAGGTTCAAAAAACAATGATACCAGCCGGACAAGTTCAGAGGGGAGTGTGCAATTGTCCAAAGCCGAATTAACCGGGTTTCGTATTGACCGTTGGGTTGAGCCGGACAGATCGGCTTTTTATTCATTGGGCATAGCGTTTAAGGAAAAATAATCAGAGAGGAGAATAGATTATGAAAAACCGAATGATGATGATTATCCTGCTTGTTTGCCTCATATTTCACGTTACGGCTCAAACCGATCCAAAAAAGGACGATGTTTACAAAGCGTAGCATATCATTTTTTTATACACAACTACAGTAATCGTGACGCGGTAAATAATTCGCGGCTGTCCCAATCAAAGGCGGTTATCCGGGTATATGTTAATAACCGGCTTAATATGCGGTATCAGACAGAGCCGGGGAAAACAGGGACTACCTGGAATGTATTTGATATTCGCCGTGGGCAAATACAACCGGTAAACCGGTATGAATAACGGATTGGTTACTGACGCATCTGCCTTGCCGTGATTGCGGAAAAGCGGGCAAGGGGCTAAACTAAAACCCATGGGCGCATCCTCCCGGTCATTGGTACGTCACGGTTCAGCTTTGTCCCTGCTCACCCTGGTATCCCGCGTCCTGGGGCTCCTCCGGGAAATGGCCAAGGCCAGCCTCCTGGGAACCACCGCCCTTTCCGACGCCTTTTCCGTGGCTTTCATGATCCCCAACCTCTTCCGCCGCCTCTTTGCCGAGGGCTCCATCTCCGTAGCTTTCATCCCCACCTTCAAGGAATATCTAATAGAAGATAGCCAAGGGCTATCCGATAACCGGAAGAAAATCCGGGAATTCCTTTCCTGTGTCTTTACTTTTCTGACCTTCTTTGTGACCCTGGCGGTGATCGTCGGCATCCTTGTAAGCCCTTACGTGGTGTCCATCTTCGGAATGGAAGCGTTTGACGAAACCGTCTTCCTCACCCGGCTGATGTTCCCCTTCCTGGCCTTTGTTTCCGTGGCCGCCCTTTTCCAGGGCATCCTGAACAGCGTCCGGGTATTCGCCCCCTCAGGGTTAGGGCCCATCCTCCTCAACCTGGTCACCATCCTCTGCGCCTATGGCTTCAGCCCCTTTACCGCCAACCCCGCCCGGGCCATGGCGATAGGCATCCTCATCGGGGGCTTCCTGGAAGCAGCCATCCAGTTCCCCTTCGTCCTCCAAAAAGGCTTCCCCTTCTTTTTCACCGGCCTGAAACGGGCCTTTAAACATCCCGGTACCCGGAAGGTGCTTAGGCTAATAGGCCCAACCATCATCGGGATGGCGGCCTATCAGCTCAACGATCTGGTTTCCACCGCCCTGGCGGGGAATGCTGGGGAAGGGGTGGTCTCAAGCCTCCAGTATTCGCTGCGGCTCCAGGAACTGATCCTGGGGGTTTTCGCGGTATCCATCGGCACCGTTTTACTACCGGACCTGTCGGAGTACGCCAAATCCGCCCAATGGGACCATTACCACGAGCGGCTGGTCCAGGCAATAGACATCATCGCCTTGATCACCATCCCCATCACCTTCTTTGCGCTCTCCCAGGGCGAAACCCTGATACGGCTCCTCTTTCAAAGCCGCAGTTTTGATGACGGCTCCGTGGCCCTCACCCTGTCCGCTTTCACCTTCCACATGCCCGGCCTTTTCTTCATCGCCCTGAACCGCATCCTGGCCCCGGCATTCTATGCCCAGAGCGATTCCAAATCCCCTACCCTGGCGGGGATCATCTCCTTCGTGGTGAACATGGCCCTGGCCGCCATCCTGGTGGGCCCCCTCAAAGGCGCCGGTGTCGCCTTCGCGCTTACCATCGCCAGCGCGGTCAACACCGCCCTCCTGCTGGTCTTCCTCCGCCGCAACCATCAAATACGCCTGGACAAGGCCCTCCGCGCCGCCCTGGTCTACGCAGTAAAACTAATCATCTTCTCCTGCATCGCCGCCATCCCGGTACGGGCGCTGTCCCCTCACATCCTCGCCTTTTTTGCCGGACATAAGCGCCTCATGGCCCAGGGATTTCCCCTGATCATCAATGCAATCATCTTTGCGGTGGTAGGCATAATTTTGTTGGTAGTCACTAAGGATAAACAGGTACGGGCGATTTGGAATATGGTGCGGAAGAAGGGATAGTATGAAATCAACAAAGGCAATTATTTTTGACATGGACGGGGTGCTCACCGATTCGGAGTGGTTTATCGCCGAAGCGGGCCGGCTGATGTTTCAGGAGACCCACCACACAAAGGTACAGCACGAGGACTTCCTCGAATTTGTGGGCATGGGAGAAAACAAGTTCCTGGGGGGAGTGGCGGCAAAGTACGGCATCACGGACTTTGAGATTACCCGAGACAAGGCGCGGACCTATGCCATCTACGTTGATATCGTCAAGGGTAAGCTACGGCCCTTGCCGGGGGCGGTGGAATTCGTCAAAGCCTGCGTGGGCTTAGGCCTGAAGACTGCGGTAGCCACCAGCACCGACTATATCAAGATGATGGCAAACCTGGAGGCCATCGGCCTTGCAACCGGAGTCTTTGACGCAATGGTGAACGGCCTGGATGTGGCGCGTCACAAACCCTTTCCGGACATCTTCCTTGAAGCCGCCCGCCGTATTGATACCGCGCCGGAACACTGCTGGGTAGTGGAGGACTCCGTGGGCGGGGTAGAGGCCGCCAAGGCCGCAGGGATGCGCTGCCTCGGCATCCTCACCACCTTCCCGGAAGCGGCAATCCGCAATGCCGGGGCGGACATCATCGCAAAGGATCTTTCGGCAGTACAAGCGGGGGAGCTTGTTTAGCTACTTAGTCCCCACTTACCAGTGGGCGCCCACTGGTAAGTGGGTCACCACCCGGCAAAACCGTTTCTTCCCCGCCCGCAGAATAAGCTCCCCATCGCCGTCCAGGGCATCGGCCCCAATCACCGCCGCCATATCGGTCACCGCAGTCAGCGAAGCGGCGCCGCCATCCTTTGACACAAAAGCTCCCCCCTGCTGTACCAGCCGGCGGGCCTCACTTTTTGTGGGGGCTAACCCTGCGTCGGTAAAGAGGTCCACCACGTTATAGCCCGCCTGGAACTTCGCCTGCGATAGCGTTACTGTGGGCATGGCGGATTTATCCCCGCCGCCGCCTCCAAAGGCTGCCCGTGCGCCTGCCTGTGCCTTATCCGCCTCGTCTTTGCCGTGGATCAGGGCGGTTACTTCCCAGGCGAGGCGTTCCTTGCCCTCGTTGGGGTTTTTACCCGCCGTAGTAATGCTGTCAATCTCCTCTACCGGGAGAAAGGTGAACATCAGAAAGAAGCGGCGGAGGTCGGCGTCCTGGACATTGCGCCAGTACTGGAAGAATTCGTAGGGGCTGGTGATGGCGGGGTCCAGGAAGATTGCGCCCTTTTCGGTCTTGCCCATCTTCTTGCCATCCGATGTGGTCACCAGGGGAAAGGTCATGCCGAAAACTTCTGCGCCCTCGATCCGGCGGATGAGGTCCGCCCCGGCGACGATGTTACCCCACTGATCATCCCCCCCAATCTGGAGGCGGTTGCCATAGCGGCGATAGAGCTGCAGGAAATCGTAGCTCTGGAGAAGCTGGTAGTTGAACTCGATGAAGGAAAGGCCGGTTTCCATCCGCATTTTGTAGGCTTCAAAGCTGAGCATCCGGTTCACCGAAAAGTGGCTGCCGATTTCCCGGAGAAAGTCGATGTAGTTGAGGTCCGCCAGCCAGTCCTTGTTGTTTGCCGGGCGGGCCTTGTCCCCGTCGAAGCCCAGGAACCGGTCCAGTTGGGCGCTGATGGCAGCGGCATTGGCGTCAAGCTGATCGTAACTCAGCATCTTCCGCATCTCCGTCTTCCCCGAGGGGTCCCCAATACGGGCGGTCCCCCCGCCGATAAGGGCTAT
>BNUY01000096.1 GCA_025997715.1 Spirochaetia bacterium | reverse complement strand
GCTCTAACCATATTTGCGGCGGTATTTATCGGTGTTGGGCTGGGGCTTGCCCTGGCGGGAACCACGAATATTAAGCATCAGGAGAACTTTGTCGAGTTTGCCCCGGCGCTGCCTACCAGGATCATGGATATCAATGGGACCCTGATTACCGAGTTTTCCGCGGATGAGAAGCGGGAGATGGTTTCCCTCAGCGAATTGCCCCGCCACCTGATCTATGCGGTCCTGGCACGGGAAGACCCGGACTTTTATATCCACAAGGGCTTTAGTGTCCGGGGTATCACCCGGGCGGCGGTGGGGCAAATCATCGGCAAACCCCTGGGGGGGGGCTCCACTATTACCCAGCAGGTGGCGGGGACCCTCTACACCGACCGGACCGAGAAGTCCTATTCCCGGAAGATACGGGAACTCTGGTGGTCCCTGCAAATGGAGCGGCGGTACACCAAAAATGAAATCCTTGAAATCTACCTTAATTACATGTACATGGGCCCCGGTACCTACGGGGTAGAGGCGGCGAGTAAGTACTTCTTCGGCCATAGCGCCCGGGATATCACCCTGGCGGAGGCGGCGATCCTGGTGATCCAGCTTTCCAGCCCCTCCCGCTACAATCCCCTGGATAACCCCAATGTGGCCCGGGACCGGCAACGATCGGTGCTGGACCGGATGATCGAGTTCGGCTACACCACCAGGGAAGAGGCGGAGGCCTCCTTCAACGAGTACTGGGATGGTTACGACTATACCCGGGCTTCAACCTCGGCCTACTACAGCCGGGAAGACGCCGCCCCCTGGTTCAGCGAATATGTCCGGCGGGAACTGGACGGCATGATGTACGGGACCATGGACTACTACCGGGACGGTTACACGGTGCTTACCACCCTGGATCTGCGGCACCAGCAGGCGGCGGCAAAGTTCATGGAGCAGGGGTTGGCCTATGCAAACAAGGAATACGCCCGGTCCAGCTCTAATCGGCTGACCCAGGCGGAACGGACCTACGTGCCGGTGATCGATCTGCTTTCCCTGGTCTTTGACCTGGGGGATATCCACGCATCTTCGGAAGCCCAGATTGAGCAGAAGGCCCTCTCCCGGTATACCAAGGTGCTGAACCCCGTGGTGGACATGGCCGCCCTGATGTTCGGCATCCCGGACCTCAAGGTGATGACCGCCAGCGCCTTCGCGGACCTCAAGACCAATACCGAAAAGAACGTGGTTGAGGGCGCCCTGATCGCCATTGAAAACGAGACCGGCTATATCACCGCCCTGATCGGCGGCTCTAAATATGACGAGTCGAACCAGCTTATCCGGGCAACCCAGGGGAACGTCCAGCCGGGAAGCTCCTTTAAGCCGCTCTATTACTCCGCCGCCATCGACTCCCGGACCTTTACCCCCACCAGCCTCATCTACGACCTCCCCATTGTGTTCCATAATGAGGACGGCACCCCCTACATCCCCCTGAATTTCAAGGGCGAATGGAAGGGTTCGGTGCTGCTCTACGATGCCCTGGCCAATTCCATGAATGTCCCCTCCCTCAAGGTGCTTGACGCCATCGGCTTTGACGCCGCCATTGACCGCGCTGCGGCTCTGCTGAACATCACCGATCCGGCGGTGATTCGGCGGACCTTCCCCCGGGTCTATCCCCTGGGGCTGGGCATCATCTCCGCGAACCCCCTGCAAATGGCCCGGGCTTTTGCGGTGTTCGCCAACCAGGGCCGGGATGTGAGCCCTATCGCCATCCGCTCGGTGGAGGACCGGAACGGCCGGGTGGTGCTGGACACGGAACGGGAGGTACGGCTCCGTCAGCGGCGCATGGGCAGCGAGATTCAGGTGATCAGCCCCCAAAACGCCTATGTGATGACCAGTATGCTGAAAAAAACCGTGGAACAGGGTACCCTCCAGGGCCCTTCCCTCAACCCTGCGGATAACTGGAGCTATAAATTCACCTTTCGGGATGATGAAGGGAAACGGTTCCGTATGCCCATGGCGGGGAAAACCGGCACCCCTCAAAACTGGTCCGACGCCTGGGCCGTGGGCTACTCCCCCTACTACACCACCGCCATCTGGTTCGGGTTCGACAAGCCCGGCAATTCCCTGGGGGTAAACCTCACGGGCTCCACCCTGGCCGGCCCGGTCTGGGCGGACTTTATGCGGGAGGTTCACCAGGGCCTGCCCTTCAAGGATTTTGCGAAACCCTCCACGGGTATCATCGACGTGACGGTCTGTACCAAGTCGGGGCTGCTCCGAACGGCGGGATGTCCCGGAACGGTAACCATGCCCTTCCTGGAAGGCACCCCGCCTAGCCGGTACTGCGACCTCCACGGCGCCGGCGGCAGCCAGACCGGAGAGGTAAACATCCAGGGGATGCGCTTTGATACTATGCTCCTGGACAGCGACAACCTGTTGGACACCCTCAAGCTGCCGGAACTGCGGCTGGACCTGCCTCCCCCCGGACGGCAGCCCGCAACCAGGCCCGCCCCGGCTCAAACACCCCCACGGAATACCCGAACCAGGCAGACTCCTGATCCGAGCCCCATCATTCAGGATGAGGAGTTTGGTTTGGAACTGCCGGATTATAATCCGCTCCTTGATTAGCGGTTACCGCTTCCCCACTTCCTGCACCTTTGCTATCTCGTCCCGTATCGCCGCAGCCATCTCGTATTCTAAATTCTTCGCGTGTTCCAGCATCTCCCCTTCCAGGGCGCGGATAAGCTGTTTCCGCTGGGCGGGGATAAGCACATTGTAGGACCGCTTGAGAACCTCCACCGTGGTGGCGGCGGCGTCCTGCTGCTCCTCCGCATGGCGGGTCAGGATGTCCGCGATGGCCTTCTTTACCGTGGTGGGAGTGATGCCGTTGGCTTTATTGTACTCGGTCTGTACCGTGCGCCGCCGTTCGGTCTCCGCAATGGCCGCCGTCATGGCGTCGCTCATACGGTCGGCGTACATGATCACCTTCCCCGCTGCATTCCGGGCCGCCCTGCCAATTATCTGCACCAGGCTGGTGAGGGAGCGCAGGAAACCTATTTTGTCGGCGTCCAGGATTGCGATGAAGGAAACTTCCGGCAGATCGATCCCTTCCCGGAG
The DNA here is from genome assembly GCA_025997715.1 of Spirochaetia bacterium. GTDB lineage: Bacteria > Spirochaetota > Spirochaetia > Treponematales > Breznakiellaceae > Termitinema. Next base: position 9,009 of record BNUY01000096.1, on the reverse strand, counting down.
GAGGTTGATCCCCACCAGCACATCGAAGGTTCCCTGGCGCAGTTGGGTTAGTATCTCTACCCGCTCGATGGTTTCCACCTCGCTGTGGATGTACCGGACCTTGAGGCCCAGGCCGGTAAGGTAGTCCGTCAGATCCTCGGCCATTTTCTTGGTCAGGGTGAGGATCAGGGAACGTTCCCCGGCGGCGATGCGGGCGCGGACCTCGCCGTAGATGTCCTCCATCTGGCCGTCGCTGGGGCGCACTTCGATAATTGGATCAAGGAGGCCCGTGGGACGGATCATCTGCTGGACCACCCGCTTGGATTGTTCCATCTCGGTCTTGCTGGGGGTTGCGGATACATAGACCGTTTTGTCCAGCCGTTCGGCAAACTCGTCAAAGCGCAGGGGGCGGTTGTCCAGGGCGCAGGGGAGGCGGAAGCCGTAGTCCACCAGGTTTGTTTTACGGCTGCGGTCCCCGGCGTACATGGCGCCAATCTGCGGCAGGGTGACGTGGCTTTCATCGATAAAAGTGAGGTGCTTCTTGGGGAAGTAATCAATCAGGGTGTCCGGCGCTTCACCGGTCGCGCGGCCCGCCATGGGGGCGGAGTAGTTTTCGATGCCCGGACAGTAGCCCATCTCGGTGAGCATCTCAATATCATACTCTACCCGGGTTTTCAGGCGCTCCGCCTCCATGAGCTTGCCGGTGCTTTTGAAGAACTCGTAGCGCTCCGCCAGTTCGTCCTTGATCTTGCTCAGGGCGTTGTGAATCATGTCGGCGGGCATAACGAACTGTTTGGCGGGGTAGATCAGCGCCCGGTCCAGTTCCTCAAACATTTCCCCGGAAATGGGGTTGAAGCGGCGGATTCGCTTGACCGTGTCCCAATCAAGGTCCACCCGGTAGGCGTCCTCCAGGTAGGCGGGGTAGATGTCCAGGGTGTCACCCCGGCGGCGGAAACGGCCCCGCTCAAGGACCGCGTCGTTCCGTTCGTATTGCAGTTCGATAAAGCGGCGCATCAGGGCGTCCACGTCCACCGTCTCCCCCACAGAAAAGGTGGCGGTCATCTTCTTGTAGACCTCCGGGGTTGCCAGGCCGTAGATGCAGGACACCGTGGCCACGATGATCACGTCCTCCCGCTCCATGAGGCTCCGGGTGGCGGAGAGGCGGAGGCGCTCAATCTCATCGTTAATAGAAGCGTCTTTCTCGATATAGAGGTCCCGGCTGGCAACGTAGGCTTCGGGCTGGTAGTAATCGTAGTAGGAAACGAAGTATTCCACGGCATTGTGGGGGAAGAAGCCCTTGAACTCCCGGAAAAGCTGGGCCGCCAGGGTTTTGTTGTGGCTGATGATCAGGGTGGGCATCTGCACCGCCTCAATGATCTTCGCCATGGTAAAGGTTTTGCCGGAACCGGTGACCCCTTGCAGGGTCTGGAATTGGTCCCCCGCTCGAATGCCCGCCGACAAAACCGCGATTGCCTCGCCCTGATCCCCCGCGGGCTGAAAGGGAGATACTACTTCAAATGAACGCATGATGGAAATTATAGGCCATTAAAACGGTTATATACTAGCGGGAAATCACCGGAATTTGAAGAATTTTAACCGCGAAGGCGACAAAGGCGACGAAGGGAATACCCCGTTTCGTATCTTTTCCTTCCTTCTGCGCCTGCGAACCTATGGTTCGATTCGCCTTTGCAGTTATTCTTTTTCTTCAGAAATACCTCTGAGGTATTGGCAAGGGGGACAGCGCGGGGTATAGTAAACCGGTAATCATGCGGAAACTGCACTATGTTCTCTTCCTGACCCTGTTATGCCCCCTGTTTTTTTCCTGCGCCTCGGGGAATCCCTACGTAAAGGTTGACGGCTATGCCAATAAGGGGGAATACCGGGAGGGCATCGCCGCCATTGAAAAAAATAAAAAGAAATTATACCGGAACAAGGACGCGGTCCTCTATTACCTCGATGCGGGGATGCTCAACCACTATGCAGAGGACTACCGCCGGTCCACGGCATTGCTCCAGGAAGGGGAACGGGCCATTGAAGCCGCCTATACGAAAAGCATCACCATGGAGATAGGGACCTATATTCTCAACGATACCACTCGGGAATATGCCGGGGAGGATTACGAGGATATCTATATCAATACCTTTAACGCCCTCAACTATTATCACCAGCAGGATCTTGAGGGCGCCATGGTCGAAATCCGGCGGATGAACGATAAGTTACGGTTCCTTTCTACAAAATACGGCATGGTCATTGACAATATGCAGAAAAAAGCCCTGGAGGAGTCCGGCGAAATACCCCCGGACCCGGCGGCGGGAAAAAACACCTTTACCGATTCCGCCTTAGCCCGTTACCTGGGAATGTTGTTCTACCGCGGCAACGGAAACTACGACGATGCCCGGATTGAAAAGGACTATATAAAAATTGCCTTTGCCAATGCTCCCCGGGTTTATACTTATCCCGAGCCCGCCTCCCTGGATGGGGAACTGGATATTCCCCCGGGCAAGGCGCGGTTCAATGTGATTGGGTTCACCGGGTTCGCCCCGGTTAAGGAAGAGGAGACCCTCCGCGTCCTTATTCCCGGCCCCCGGTATATAAAGATCGCCCTGCCCGTACTGGTGTATCGCCCTTCGGTGGTAACCAGGGCTGTGGTGCGGTTTGATTCCGGGGAATCCTTTGACCTGGAACTGCTGGAGGATATTGAAGCGATTGCCCGGGAAACCTTTCAGGAAAAAGCCCACCTGGCGTACCTTAAGTCGGTCCTCCGGGGGACCCTCAAGGGGGTCACCTCCTCGGTTCTGGGCGGGGTTGGGGATGAAGTGGGGGGGGATACCGGACTAATCCTGGGGCTCTTGAGCATCGGCGCCCAGGTATTCGCGGAGGCCAGCGAAAAAGCGGACCTCCGGATATCCCGGTATTTCCCCGCCAAGGCCTATGTGGGGGGCATCACCCTTAATCCCGGGACCTATTCTTATACGATCACCTACTATTCCGGAAACCGGGTGATCAATGCTGTGCGGCAGGAAAATGTGGCAATACGCGCAGGGGGTCTTAACTTAGCGGAAACAATATGTTTGAAATAATCATTATTTTGAAGTATATTGGTAGAGATATTTTTTAGAGGAGTTTTTATGAAAAAAGGTTTGTTTCTTTGTCTTACGGCGCTTGCCGTTGTTTTTCTGACGGTAAGCTGCAGCGGTTCTCCGAATTCCAAGCGGGCTGATCCGAATACCCCCCCATGGCTCAATGATCTCCCCCCGGCGGATGAGATTTGGGGTATCGGCGCCGCCAAGCAGTCCTCGGAGCAGATGTCCATGACCATGGCGGAAACCCGCGCCCGGGCCGGTATCGCCCGGCAGCTCAACGCCAAGGTTGAGGACATGATCACCGACTATACCCGGGATGCGGGAACCACGGCCAGCCAGACCGCCCTTTCCCTCCAGGAAGTGGTTACCCGTCAGGTCACTTCCATGCAGTTGAAAGGCGTCCAGCCCATCCGGAAGTGGAGAGCGCCGGACGGTACCTATTGGTACCTGGTGTCCTACCCAAAAGCTGAGGCCGAAAAGGCCCTGACTGAGTTGATTACCAATGCGGTTGACAACGAAGCCGCCCGGTTTGCGGAATTCAAGGCCGATGAAGCCCTGCGAATGCTGGACGCCCAGCTTGCCAGGAATGTCAAACCGGAACCGGTGGATAGATAAGGGACTATGAAAAAGTCAGAAATTAGGGCGTTGGTATGTGCCTTGGTATTCCTCTCCGGCTGTGCCGGTACTCCCCCGGCGGATACCAGGGAAGCGGAGGCTGTCGCGGCGGCCAATGCCGCACTGGGGGCGATGAACGGACAACCTCTCTGGGTCAATACCCCGGAGGCGGTTTATCCCCGGAACGCCTTTGTTTCCGCCGTAGGTTCGGGGAACAATCGGGATCAGGCGGAGAAAAGCGCCTTTGCCGCCCTGTCCTCAGTTTTCCGGCAAACCCTCCGGGCAGATCAAACAATCGCCACCTCGTTTCAGGAGGCGGTTAAAAACGGCGCCGCCGCAAGCTGGATCGAAAACACCTCCGTGGACAGTGCCATAAGAACCTCCACCTCCATGGACTTGGTGGGTGCGGAAATCAGAGAGGTATGGTCCGACGGTAAAATCTTCTACGCCGTGGCGGTCATGGAAAAAGCCGGGACCGCCCCGGTGTATACCCGGATGATCCAGGACAACCAGAAAATCATCGACACCCTGATTGCGGTTCCCGCTTCCGACCGGAACAGCATGGACAGCCTTGCCCGGTTTCAGTTTGCCGCAACCCTTGCGGAGCTCAACAAGGTCTTCGCCAACGTACTATCGGTGATCGGCGCCCCGGTTCCGGCCGGTCTTAAGGCGCCTGAGGATTTCAGGCTGGAAGCTGCCAACATCATGAAGACCATTCCGGTATCGGTGACCGTGCAAAATGACCGGGACGGCAGAATCCGCGCCGCTTTTACCTCGGCGCTTTCCGCGGCGGGCTTCAGGGCCGGGGACACTAATTCCCGGTATCAGCTCCAGGCCCGGCTTTCCTTTACCGAGGTTCAACTGCCGGGTCAGACCAACAAGTTTACCCGGTATGTGATAGACGGAAACTTTACCAATACCTCCACGGGCGCCGTTCTGTTTCCCTATAACATCAACGGCCGGGAAGGCCATATAACCCTTCCGGAAGCGGAAAACCGTGCGGTGAAGGCAGCGGAGGATAAAATCAAGGGCGAATATCCCGGGGCTTTGACAAGCTTCCTTTTCCGGTTAGTACCCAAAAAATAATCCTTTCATATGAGCTGGTTCCAAAATGCAAGACCAACCACGAATTACACGAATGGACACGAATAAAACAATAGATTCTTATATTATTCGTGTTGATTTGTGCCTATTCGTGGTTAAATTCTTATTTTGAAACTGGCTCATATCACTAAAGCAATTCCCGTACCCTGCCCCTCCATAGGGGATGACGCGGAAATTTTTAGTATTCCTGCTGCTGCTCTGTCCTCTGGCCCCGATCCTTCCCCTGGACTTGCCGGGACTCTCAAAAGGGCCCCTCGGGACTTTTTCCCTGGACCTCCTCCATTCCGGTTCCTGGGCCTACGAAGGGAATATGATCGACCGCTTCGATATCCGCCTCCACGCCCCCAAACCGGCGCTTACCCTGCGGGCGCAGGTGACGGATAAGCGCCCCGCCCCGCCGAGCGATCGGTTTACCGATGGGAACACCGCATTTGCCGGGGGGCTCTACCATACCGCCACGGGGTCCCGGTTTCTCTGGGGCATCCTGGATGAAGGGGGGCTTCCGGCGCGGATCAAAAATGTCTGGAACCGAGGCATGCCCTTTGCGGAACAGCACCGGGGGGTCATAAGCGACCTGCAGACCGAACCCTCCGCCACAAAAAAACCGGTGAGCTATCTCTGGCTGGGAAGCCCCTGGTGGGATATCCCTAAACTTTCCTGGCTTGGCCCGGTGCGGGGTTTCGGTTCGGTACTCCTGGACGATAAAATCCAGGCCGCCTTTGACGGGGGCTTTGAAATCGGCTTACTGCAAAAATCCACCCTGCGGCTGGAGGGGTTTTATACCCGCCAGCGCCTCGCCCCAAAATCACCCGCCGCCTGGTTTTCCGAAACGCCGCCCCTGCCGGAACGGGACTCGGGAATCCTCGCGGGGAGTGTTCTCTTCAACAGCCCCCTGTTTGCCGCAGCCGGCGACATAGCAGGGTCCCAAACCTTTGCCTTCGGAGAGGACCTCTATGGCAACCTGGCATTCCGTATCGGGGACCGGCCCTGGCGGCTTTCCCTGGCGGCCGACGCTGCGGGGAGCCGGTATGTGGGCAGGGACGGTAACGCCACCGGGGCGGGGTTTCGCGCCGCAGCAAAGGTGGAACGGCGGGGGAAGCGGAGCAGCCTGTTCAGGGTAAGCAGCACACTCCGGGCAGGGGGCCTGGGAGAAAAGTTTTACCGGGGTTCAACCCTTTTCTATTATCACTTTCCAACAGCCCCGGCAAAATCCACGCATCTATTCTGGCCGTCCCGGGTTTCATTGACCATAAACCGGAACGCGCAGAACCCGGAAAAAATTGAGGATAGCATCAAGGCCCTTGGAGGATTCCGGCTGTGGAAGGTACCCCTTGTTTTCCAGGCCGCACTCTCCGGTCTTTGCACTGCGGAAACCCCCCATGAATTTGCATCCGCCAAGATCAGCGGCGAGGCGTCCTATACCCTTGCCCTAAAGTCCATCCCATTCAAAACGGTTCAATTTGGCACAACACTGGGGTATACGATACAAGACAAGAGGGAGAACAAAATGGAAGCAGGCCTGACCGCATCCGCCCGGGGGAAATGGGGGAGGTTCACCGCAAAGATACATGCCGGGGATTTTCCACGGGACTGGGAGTTTGGCGTTTCCTGGCGGGCAGTGTTATAGTTTTTTCACCGGTACTTCCGCCCGTGCAGCCCGCCGCTTTTTGACAAATTCCTTGAACCGTTCCAGGGAACTGTTGATCACCAATTCCGGCGGAACCCCGGTTTCTTCCAAAAGGGCTTTTGCCGCAGTAAAATTACCCACATCCCGCCAGTAATGAGCATCACTGCCGCAGCTGAGGAGACTCCCGTATTGCCTGGAAAGCTGCGCCACCCTCCGGCAGTTTTCTTCACACCCCGGACGGATTCGGAAGGAACTATTGTTGATCTCCAGGGCTTTGCCGTATTTTGCCGTAGCCTTCACCACTTCCTCAATATCAATGGGAAACAGGGGATTACCGGGATGGGACACCGCGTCCACCAGAGGATTGGCCAGAACGGCCAGTAAGGCTTGGGTGTTTACTGTTTGGCCATGGGAAGCAAAACATATCTCATGGAAACCGGCCATGACAAAATCAAGCCGTTTGCAGTACACCGGGGCAAGGTCAAGGCCGCCCGCATCGTCCATGATATTGGTTTCCACCCCCGTAAAAAACATAAGCCCAAAGAGCTTTTTGGGAATGATTCGGAGATTGGAAAAATGATAGGGCGGCGGTCCTCCGGGCATAGCAGGACCGTGATCGCTTAGGACAAAGCCCTTAAGCCCCCGTTTTCGGGCGCCCCGGGCAAGATCGTCAACGGTGGAATAGGCGTGGCCGGAACTCACCGAATGGGTATGGGTATCAATACATATTTTCATAGATACTTCATTATAGTATCCTTTCCAAATATGAGGAAGAGTAGTGGCGAACAATAGCACCGGAACCGTATTTACGGTGACCACCTTTGGGGAATCCCACGGCCCGGCCCTGGGCTGCATTGTGGACGGCTGTCCGGCGGGGCTTCCCCTGGACATTGCAGACATCAGGGCGGAACTGAGCAGGCGGCGGCCCGGCGGCGGTGGCCCCTCCACCACCCGTGCCGAAGCGGATGAACCGGAAATCCTCTCCGGGGTGTTTGAGGGGAAAACCCTGGGAACCCCCATCGCCATACTGGTGCGGAACACCAACCCGCGTTCCGGGGATTACGATGCCCTCAAGGACCTCTACCGTCCCGGCCACGCCGACTGGACCTGGGAAGCCAAGTACGGTTTCCGGGACCACCGGGGCGGCGGCCGGAGTTCCGCAAGGGAAACCCTGGGCCGGGTAGCGGCGGGGGCGGTTGCCAAGGCCTTCCTGAATACCCAGGGCATTGTGATCCGGAGCTGGACATCCTCCGCCGCAGGTGTCGATGCCCCCGCATTCGGGTCGCCGGGTTTTGACATTGACGAAGTTGAAAAGAACCCCCTGCGCTTCCCCAGCCGGGCTGGTGCGGACAGGGTACTGACCAAGATAGAAAACCTGCGCGGCCTTGGGGACAGCGCCGGGGGCAAAGTTTCCTGCCGGGTGACGGGCCTTAAGCCGGGGCTGGGGGAACCGGTATTCGGGAAACTGGACGCCCGCCTTGCCGCCGCCATGCTCTCCCTGGGGGCCGCCAAGGGCATTGAGTTTGGCGCCGGGTTCAGCGCCGCCTATGCGCAGGGCTCCGCCAACAACGACCGGCCTATACCGCGGCGCAGCAGCCGGGACCTGCCGCCGGGGGTGCCGGACCTGGACTACGACACTAATACTGCGGGGGGAGTGCTTGGGGGACTATCCACGGGGATGCCCCTGGAATTTACGGTGGCCTTTAAGCCGGTGCCGTCGATTGCGCAGAAGCAGGAAACGGTGGACCGCAGTGGTACTGTGCGGGAACTGGTCATCGGTGGGCGCCATGATGTATGCGTCTGCCCGCGGGCGGCGCCGGTGGTGGAGGCGATGACGGCGCTGGTGCTGGCGGATTTAGTGCTGCTGAGTAGGCTGGACAGGGCTAATTCTTAAGATCATCAATATTATTATGTTATACTAACATCTACGACAAATAAAAAGGCCGTTTCCGGCCATGTAGAGCTAATTGAATACCCCCGTTACCGCGAGTATTGACAGAACCGTCGTTACCAATCCTAATACCGTGGTCACCACCGGCCCTACCTGCCCAAAGTAATACAAAAACGCATTCGTCTTTGCCGTTATCGTCGTTTCCGGCGTTATCGGGTCGCTCTTCTTCATCTCCTTCCCGCTGATATCTTTTATCGTCACTACTTCCCGGGTGTTCCGTTCCATTACAAAGCCTCCTGCAAGCGCCACATAGTAATCCCATTCACGGTCTGGTATGTACGGATACCTCCCGGGATTGATCACCGATCCGGCTACCGTCACAAAATATTGCCGGAACGGGATGATCAGCGTATCGTTCCGTTCCACAAAATACTGGCTCCGGTAACTGGAATCGTAAAGCATGGGGTTGAGGTTCAGGGGAATCCGTTCCGCTCCCCGGAGCAGATAGGCATTCTGGGTATCCGAAATTGCCGTAAACCATCTCCGGTTCCGCTGTACCAGGGACGCATAGTTTTCCCCAAGGTTAACCCCTAACTCCGCTTATTTTAGGCAGTCTATGCCTATTTTTTTGAAAATTTCGCGAGTCCTTTTTGGGATTTCGCTACATTGCCACTCACCTTGTATTTTCATTTGATAGACAGCTTTAGCAA
>BNUY01000095.1 GCA_025997715.1 Spirochaetia bacterium | reverse complement strand
GGCGGATCGGGGAAATTACGAGCAGGCATTGGCTTTGATCACCGAAGCCCGGCGGCTTGCGGTTAGCGCCGATGATGCGGCACTGATTGTGGAGACGGGGCAGTTCCAACCGCACCTGGTCCCGCACTTCCGCCGCATCACCAGGATTACCTTCGGCAATCATACTCTGAAGCCTATTCCTGGCTATATAAATCCGGCTTGCCACAGCCAGTTCCCCATCGCCGGTCCGTTCCGCCTCCGCCAGGGCCGCGTCAAAAAACGTCTGAGCTTCGGCGCTACGCCCCATATAGGAAAAAATATTTCCCTGGGAAAGCCCCGTCTCCACAATCAGTGCCGCATCATCGGCGCTAACCGCAAGCCGCCGGGCTTCGGTGATCAAAGCCAATGCCTGCTCGTAATTTCCCCGATCCGCCTCCCGGTTAGCCGCCTCAAGCTGGGTAAGCGCATTCCGCCGCTGGACCCGCACCTCAACCTCCCCCTTAGGCGCCGAGGAACACCCCGCCATAACAAACAGTATTACTACACATAAAACCCCGATGCGTAAATGGGGCAGGGGAGCACCCGATGCGTAAATGGGGCAGGGGGTGGGGCGTCCCCGGCGCTCATGCTGATGGGGGAATCTGCTCCCGGAGCCCGGCCCCAGGGGGCCCGAATAGGTCTCCGTACACGCCCTTGCGCAAGCAAGATCTTGGGAGACCCATATGCATTCGGCCGGGAACGCCCCACCCCCTGCCCGATTCCCGATCTCCCTTCGCTTACCTTTCTCTAACGCCGCCCGTTCCATCACTCCCTCCATTCCCTTCCCCAACAATTCCCGCGATCAAGGAGAAAAGAATATGCCTCCTAATGGGTATTAGGGGTGGCAGTGGAAAAACATAGGGGGGACCCTCCGGGGGGTCCCTATGTTTTTCCGCTGACAGGACCCCCCATCCAATTCTTAGGCATATTCTTTTCTCCGGCATATTCTCAAAATGTAACATTTCGCGGACTGCTTCCCCCGTTTCCGCGCTGAATCCTTTCGGGAATCCCGTTCTTCAGCAGGGGGTTGTTCCGCAGGCTGGTAAGCACATCCTCCACGCTTATCAGCGCTTCCCGGACCTGGGTAATAAGCCCCATCACCTGGGGCATTACCTGGGCCGGTAAATAGGCGGTGGTGGCCTCTATGTTCGTTAGTGTTCCCGCAAGTCCGCTGAGGGCTTTTTCAATATTGGTGTATACGGCGCCGTCGGTGTTCAGGGCGGTAAGTACCAGGCTATCCGGATTGGCCAGCTCCGTAGAAACAACCTTCAAATCGCCGAGCAGCGACTGCGCCTGGACGAGGATTCCATTTATTTTCACGACCAGTTCATCCACATCCACCAGGATGGGCGCCAGGGAACCGTCCACATTCCTAATCAGGGAAGACGCGTCCTTGACGGCGCCCTCTACGCTGGCCATGGTTCGCCCCAGGGCGGTGTCATCGGGGCGCCCCGATGTATCGGCGCCACGGAAGGCGGCCCGGAGCTGGGTCACCATGCCGTTGATATTCCCCAGCAGGGTAGTCACCCGGTTGACAATGGTAGTAATACTGTCATCCTGGTTCGGTACAAATGCCAGCCCCTGTTCAAGAAGCAGTTTTCCCTCGTCGGAATTGACATTATAGATAATATCCCCCTCCATTGGCGCCTCCGCGAGCCCGGGGTAAAAGATCAGCTGGCTCCCCCCGATGCCAATGGGACTGGAACGGAGTTCCACCAGACTCCCCTCCCGTACCCGGTCAAGGTAGGTGTCATAAATAGTAAAATAAACCTCCACCTTATCTTCGTCGTTGAGGTCAAAGGTTTTCACATTCCCAATGGTAAAACCCTTGTACTGCACCGGCATATTGGTACTCAGCCCTGAAGCGGTATCAAAGTAGGTTCTATAAAGACCGTCCTTGGCAAACCAGCGGTGCTTGCTGCCGATCATGAAAATTGCAAAAATCACGATGCCCAGGGCAATAATAATAAACAGCCCCACAATTTTATCGGCATGCCGGATTCTGAATTTCATGGGATACCCCCCAGGGCAACACCGCTCTCAATTATTTCAGATAAGTTTTCGTTTTCCACCAGCTGATCCTTAGTCACGATAAGACCCGGCTGACCGCCTGCAATCGTAATGATGATATCCGCCAGGTTTTTAATAATGCGTAAATCATGGCTTACAAAAATGATGGTCTTCTGTTCTGCCTGCAGCTTCTTTACCAAACCGATAAGCCGCTTGGCGGCGGTATCGTCCAGGGATTCGGTCCATTCGTCCAGAAACAGGAGCCCCGGACGGCACAACATGGCCCGGGCAAAGGCGATAAGTTTCTGCTCCCCCATACTCAGCATGGCGGGCCGGACATGAACATCCTTAGTATACCCCACTTCCTTTACCACCTCGGCGATACGCGCTTTCCGGTCCTCCGCTTTCATATTGGGAAAGTGTATTTTTAAGGGGAGTTCCAGGCATTGGAACAGGTCCTGATTCGCCCAGAGCGCCGAGTCCTGAAACACCACCGCCCCTTCCTGACGAAAAGCCATATTCTGCGCCCGGTTCATGGCGGCCATATTCTTTCCCCGGAAAAACACCGCCCCCCCGGAGGGAACCAGGAGCCCCGCCGCCAGCTTGAGTACCGTGCTCTTCCCCTCCCCGGAGGGTCCCACCAAGGCCGTAGTTATCCCCTCCTCAAATTGCAGGGAGGTATGCTGCACAATCTCCCTGTCCTGTGCCGAGAATGATACATCCTTCAATTCGATGATTGGTTCCGCCATACCCCGCCGCCCCTAGCTCAGCGCCGTATAATACAGTGCCGAAAGCAGCACATCCACCAGGATGCACCACGCGAAGGAGGAACCCACGGCCTTAAGCCCCACCACGGGGACCTCCGTGCTGGCCCGCTCCACGGAAAACCCGTTTGTTATCGCCAGAATCGCGATAATCATCCCGAAGCTGACACTCTTTATGATGGAAATGAGTATATCCTGAATGGTCAGGACCTCAAGGATATTGCTGAAATAGTAGCTCGCCGGCATGGGGTTAAAGAACTGGACCACGAAAAAAGACCCCGCCAGGCCGAAAACGGAAAAGTAGATGTTCAGCAGGAACAGGGAAAGGGTTACCCCCAAAAAACGGGGCACCGCCAGGTGTTCTATGGGGTCAACCCCGACGGAAATATAGGCCTCCACCTCATGAGAAATAACCATCCCCCCCAGTTCGGTGGCAATGGCCGTTGCCGACCGGGCGATGATGATGAACGCCGCCAAGAGGGGCCCCAATTCCCGGGTAATGATGATAATCAGCATGGTATAGATGAGCTTTTCCTGGGAAAAACTTGAGAGGAGGGGCATACCGATCACTTGCACCGCGGCGCCTATCCCCAGGGCCAGCATAGAGGCAATCCCCAGGGCTTCCACAAAGGTAAAGAGAATCTGCATGATAAGAATCTTATACGCCGCCTGTCCCCGGAGCGCAAAACTCCCGATACCGTGAAGGGTTTTGGCGAAAAAGCCCAGCGTATAAAGAGCGTTATTCAAGCGCGTCAGTCTGATCTTCATCCCGGTCCCGTACCTATAGCATAGCATATTGTTTTTATATAGTATATTGACCTAAAGGAGACTATTTATGTCCGAAGAACTAACCGAGTATCAGGGTCCCGCCACTATGGAGAAAATCACGTCCCTTGCCAAGCGGCGGGGCTTTGTGTTTCAGTCATCAGAGATTTACGGAGGCCAGAGCGGCGCCTGGGATTACGGTCCCCTGGGGATAGAGCTGAAAAACCGTATCGCCGGGAATTGGTGGAAAACAATGACCCAGCTTCATGACAATATCGTGGGCCTGGATGCGGCTATCCTGATGCACCCCCGGACCTGGGAAGCCTCCGGGCATGTGGAAAACTTTACCGACCCCCTGGTGGACTGCAAGAAGTGCAAGACCCGGTTTAGGGCGGATCAGATAGACCCTGCAAACCTGGCGGAAAAGAAGTGCCCCGATTGCGGGGGGGAACTGACGGACACCCGGAAGTTCAACCTGATGTTCAAGACCCACATCGGCCCGGTGGAGGCGGAGGCAGGCGCGGTGGACACCAACCTTATCTACCTGCGGCCCGAAACTGCCCAGGGGATTTATGTTAACTACAAAAACATCATCCAGTCCAACCGGATGAAGATACCCTTCGGCATTGCCCAGATCGGCAAGGCGTTCCGCAACGAGATTGTGACCAAGAACTTCATTTTCCGTACCTGCGAATTCGAGCAGATGGAGATGCAGTACTTTGTGAAGCCCGGCACGGATGTTGACACCTTCAACGAATGGAAAGTTCAGCGATGGGCCTACTACGAAAAGCTGGGGGTCAAGATGGACCACCTCCGCTGGCACCAGCACGGCCCGGATGAACTGGCCCACTACGCCAAGGACGCCTACGACATCGAGTACCTTTTCCCCATGGGCTGGAAGGAGCTTGAGGGCATCCACAACCGCTCCAACTACGACCTCTCCCGGCACACCGAGTTCAGCGGCAAGGATCTCCAGTACATCGATCAGGAAAACAACAACGAGCGCTACATCCCCTTCATCATCGAAACCTCTGCGGGCCTTACCCGGACCCTGCTGATGATCCTCTGCGACGCCTACGACGAAGAAAAGGTAGCGGATAAAGGCAACGACGACGATTACCGGACGGTGCTGCGTTTCCATCCAACCGTTGCGCCCATTACCGTAGCAATACTGCCGTTGATGAAGAAGGACGGCCTGGCGGAACTGGCCCAGGACATCCGCGCCGAACTGCGGGAGGACTTTTCCACCGACTACGATCAGGCGGGGGCTATCGGGCGGCGGTACCGGCGGCAGGACGAGGCGGGAACCCCCTTCTGCGTCACCATCGACTACGAGTCAAAGGACAACGGCACCGTAACCCTGCGCTTCCGGGATTCCATGGAACAGGTACGATTGCCTCGGGCGGAACTGGCGGAACGGCTGCGGAAGGAAATCCGGGAGTACAAGCGGCTTAAATAAGCCGTCCGGCTCATTAGTCTCCATGGATAGTGATGCCGGGGCTTTTTTTGCCCAAATCCGGGGAAGGGTTCAGGGGGTGGGGTTCCGGTATACGGCCTACAACGAAGCCGCCCGCCTCGGCCTGACCGGATGGGTGCGGAACACCCGTGACAGGGATGTAGTGGATGTCTGGGCGGAAGGGCCGCAGGACAACCTGGACCTGTTTCTCCGGTGGCTCCAGAAGGGGCCGCCCCGGGCGAGGGTAGAGACGGTGGATGTGGAGAACAAAACCCCCACCGGTGTGTATCGTGTATTTTCTATTGAATAAATGAGCCGGTTCGAAAATTAAGAATTTAACCACGAAAAAGACAGGAAACACACGAAAAAAGAATTACACATTGAGCCAGTTCCAAAATGAAAATCAATTAATCATCAAGGAACCCGGAAGAAGAAGAAAAACCGCCAAGGCGCCGAAGGCGACAAAGGAAGATGAGGGATAGCCAGGTCCCGAAGGGGTCTTTTCTTCCCCTTTGCGCGCCTTCGGCGCCTTGGCGGTTAAAAATTCTTCTATTTTGGAACTGGCTCACATTACTATTTCTTTTTCGTGTGTTTCGTATTTTTCGTGGTTTTTTTTCAATTTTGGAACTGGCTCAGAACGTGAAAGGCCCGTTCACGGTGCGCCCTTCACGTTCTAATCAGATTAGTAGTCCGACCGGCCTTTCCGGGATTTTTTCATCAATTTTCGTGCAATAGCCTTTTTCTTCCGGTTGAGGATGGTGGAGGGTTTTTCATAATATTCCCGCTTTTTGTATTCCCGAATGATGCCTTCCTTTTCCACGGAACGTTTGAACCGCTTGATAGCTTTTTCCAGCGGCTCGTTATCATCCACGATGATATGCGCCAATTAAATCACCTCCCTTCCTGCCTCGGTAAGAATGTATAGAACGAAGTCCTATTCCCCCAGTTTACTCAAAAGCGCCTCTTTGTCAAGCACCGGCCGGGCGGTGAAGGCATCGGGGTCGGCGTTCTCCCCGGAAACCCGGATTTCCCAATGCAGATGGGGGCCGGTGGCAAGCCCGGTAGACCCGGATTCGCCCAAAAGGCCGCCGGGGTTCACCATATCCCCCTCATTCACCCCAATGCTGTCCAGGTGATAATAGATGGAATACACCCCCGGCAGGTGCTCAATAATGACCGAGTTTCCTGTGACGATCCGGAACCGCGCCAGGACCACCTTCCCGGCGGCGCAGGCCCGTACCGTTGTGCCCTTTGGAACCCCGTAATCGACCCCCGCGTGGATAGCCGTATCGGTTTTGCCTGAAACATACCGGTATACCCGGCGGTCTCCGTAGAAACTGGTTCTCCGGGTGGAGGTCACTGGCGGGACAAAGGGGGCTTCGGTGAATATCGTTGTCCCCGTGGAATTAATGATGCCCCAGAGCTGTTCCGATTCCGCCGTCTTTTGGGGGTCCGGCACGGTACGGATATCGGTATTCTGCTGGTTCAGCGCAATTTCCTCCGCGGCAAATTCCCGTTCCGGAATACCCAGGGCAATCTCCCCCAGGCTTACCCCGTCCCGTTCCACCCGCACCAGGGCCTCCCCGGTCTTCGCGGTTGAGGGAACCGCCATAATCGCCGCCAACACCCGCTTCCCCTCCCCACCCAGGCTAAAAACCGCCGCCTTACTAAGCCGCTCCCCCCTGCTGTTGAGCAAAACTACCCGGAAGTTCCGCGCCGCCCCATCCCCGTCCGCTGCAAAGGCAACGGTAAACGGCTCACCGGGCCGGACCTCCTCCGGGGCAAGGGCGATCCGCAAGGCGGCGTGCTGGGACGGCGGGGCCTCGACCGGGGCTTCCTGATCAGCCGTTACCGCCGCCGCATCGGGGCCAGGCTGATCTGCGGCGCCTGCTTCCGCAGTATCGGTTCCGGCGGCTGGGTCCGGGGCAAGCTCCGCTTCACCGGAAACCGTTTCCCGGGGGGTCTCTTTGCGTGCGGTGGAACAACCGGCGACGGTGAGGCTAAGCGCGAAAAGAAGGAGCAGAAGGGTGGGGAACCGGGGTTTTCCAAAGGCGGCTGCGGCGTGCATTAGGGTATTTAATCACAGGGAAAGGAAATAGGGAAGTAATTTGACGCCCCCCTCCTTAACCTAACGCTATATATAGCGGTGTGCATCTATAGGGTCTTAATTATGACCAATTGAGCCAGTTCCAAAATAAGGATTAACCACTTTTCCACCCAAAGAGTGGAAAAGTCGACCTCACTGACGCCACGGACTCCTGCTTTCTTATCCTTTCCTTTGTCCGTGCTGTTCGTGAGGTCTGTGGTTAAAAATTCTTCTATTTTGGAACCAGCTCAATTTACTTAAATTTCCCTCATTATTATACCTAAATACCGTATACAGACCGGGCGTTTCCCCGTATAGTATCTTGTGAGGTAAAAATGGAAACGGTCATAAAAGTTATAAGAAACCTGGTGATTTCCTGGATAATCAAGATATTCACTTCAAACGATGCGGTTCGGTACGCATCGTTATTACTGGTTGCAAACGGGATATATGAAAAAAAAGTAGCGGGCTGCGTTGCAGAGTTGGGGGTGTACAAGGGTGATTTTGCGAAAAGAATCAATATCTGTTTCCCCGACAGAAAATTATTTTTGTTTGATACCTTTGAGGGCTTTGACGAACGTGATGTAAACGCGGAAATAGCGCAGAATTTCTCAACGGCAGTGGTGACAAGCGATTTTACCAATACCAGCGTTGAGGTGGTTTTGAATAAAATGAAGTATCCGGAAAACTGTATCGTCAAAAAAGGGTATTTCCCGGAAACCGCAGAGGACGTTGAGGAACAATTTGCCTTTGTTAGTATTGATGCGGATTTATACGAGCCGATATATCAGGGGCTTATGTATTTTTATCCCCGGCTGGAAAAGGGCGGCTACATTTTTGTACACGATTGTAATGGTGATATGTACGGAGGAAAGGCTGCCGTAGAAAAGTATGCTCAAGAATTTAATATCCCCTATTTCCCCTTATGCGATGTGTGCGCAACCATCGTTTTAAGCAAATAGCCTAAGCAGCAGTATTACTATTACAACCACCAAATAGACATCCAGTGGCAGGTTGCCCCGGCTAATACAAAGACATGCCAGGTAACGTGGGCGCCCCTGGTTTCGTGCTTGCGGTAAAAGAGTGCGCCCAGCATATAAGCCGCGCCGCCTCCGGCCAGCAGGATGAGGCTCAAAAGGGAAATAGCCCTGACCAAGGGCACGGTTGCAATAACGATGGCCCAGCCCATGAGGATATACACCGCCAGTTCAAATTTTTTCAGGGGCCGGTAGTTTACCGCGTGGAGGGTAATCCCGGCGGCGGCCAGGGCCCATTCGGCGCCGAAGATGGCCCAGCCCAGTGCGCCCCGGAGTCCCACCAGGCAGAAGGGGGTGTAGGTACCGGCAATAAAAAGGTAGATTGCAGCATGATCCAGGATGCGGAAGATACGTTTAGCCCCGGTATGCTGAATAGCATGATACAGGGTGGAGGCCAGGAACATGCAAAACATGGCGCCGGTAAAGATCACATAGGAGGTGATGGTTTTAGCCCCCGCAGCGGCGACAGACGCGCCCAGGTAGCCATTGCCCCGGAGTACCAGAAGGACAAGCCCCGCCACCGCCAGGAGCGCCCCAAGTCCGTGGAGAATAGCATTGGCAATTTCTTCACCCAGGGTCTGAAAAGGTAGGGGCAAAATGGAAGATTTTATAGATTGTTTCATAATATTTGGACACAAATTATTGAGGATGGTTGCAATAAATAGACAAATCGTAGCTTCCTTGTGTATGAAGAATGTAAACCACCGACCACACGGACAGCACGGACAAAAGAAAAAGACAGGCAAAAAACCAGTCCGTCTTGTCCGTGTCCGTGTGGTCGGTGTGGTCCGTGGTTATTTATTCTTTCGCAGGTAGACACAACTTAGTTCGTGTCTACCTACTAGGACCGGCAGGCTCTCCTCCAGGGCTCCCCGCAACGTCCAGGGCGGATTGTAGATCACCAGCCCGCTGCCGTACATACGCGGAGATGCGGGTAAAGTCGGCGGTTTCGCGGTGCGTAGTTCCACCGCACAACGGTTCCCACCGTAGAGCCCGAGCAGGGTTTCCCGCAGCGCCGCGCCCTCCCCGCCGGACTCCGCCCCGGACCTCCGTCCCAGCAGCGGGTACCAGGTGATGTACATGCCCGTGGGAAAACGCCGGAGCGCTTCGGCAAGGTGTTCCGGAACTGCGGCATAATCGCTTTTCATTTCGTAAGGGGGATCGATAAAAACACAAGCCCTGCGGGATGGCGGCGGTAACAGCGCCTTGAGCCCCCCAAGGCCGTCTTCCCGCAGGAGCCGGAACCGGTGGTCGGCGGAAAAATTTTCCTCCAGGGCGGTAAAATCCGCAGGGTGCAGTTCAAAACAAACCGCCCGGTCCTGTCCCCGGAGCAGCCTTTGTATGAGCGCCGGAGAACCGGGATACCGCGGTAGTTCCACGCCAAGCGTTTCCTTCACCAGTGCGGCGTATCGGGCAAGCAGGGGCGGCAAGGCTGTCTGGTCCACCAAGCGTCCTATCCCCCGCTCCCATTCCCGGTTTTGGGCGGCGTACCCTTCTGTCAGCGAATAAAACCCCGCCCCGGCGTGGGTATCAACCGCAAGGAAGGGGGTTTCCTTTTGCCCCAAATAGTCCAGGCAGTACGTCAAAACCGCATGTTTTAAAACATCCGCCGCGTTTCCTGCGTGGAAGGCGTGCCTATAGCTCAGCATTGCTGCATCATACCGCTAATCAGTATCGTTGTCATCATATTGTTTCCACTTGGCTTTTACTGCGGCAAGGTGAGCGTCAACCGTTCCCTTTTTTGATTCCAGGATTTCTGCGACCTGCCGATTGCTCGCCCCGGTTTTCATCCCCGCCAAACGTTCCCGCATGGACACCAGCCGCTTTCGGCCCCGGACCAAACAGCGTTCCAGCGTTTCATGGCGGCCGGAATTCGGAGACACCTTCATGAGCTTTCTTTCAAAGATGATGCACCGGTAGAATTGGCTGTGTATCCGTTCCTGGAGTAAGCGGATTCCCTCCTCCCGCTCTAAACGCAGTTTTCGTAAGCCCTCAACCAGTTCACCGAGTTTTTTTGGATCCATATTAAGGGCCGGGGATATGCGTTCCAGAAAATCCGCCGACATATAGTGATACGATTTAAGCAGTAATACTAATATTTGCCGGGGATTGTTTACCGCATCAAAGACCGGTTCCGGTTCCAGGTATACCGCCTCTTCCTCCGCGCAGGCCGCATCGTCCTGGGCCCTCGCCTTCCAGCAGGCATATTCCGCAGTCTGGTGCTCCGCCTCCCGGGCACGGTATTCCTTGGAACACCAGCGCACCATTGAATTGATGTAAGCATCAAAGGAGGCGCCCGTGTCCCGGTAATTTTCAATGGCCGCGCTGATCCGCGGGTAGAGCCAGCAAATATAATCCATATAATCATCCATGTTCCACCCATAGGGATGAAACTGCTGATAATTATCCAGGATAAATTTGTAGATCTGTCCCTCCAGATCTTTTTTACTGATGGCCCCGGCGGAATAACGGTTCAGGAGTTTTGTTAAGGGAAAACTTTCATACGTTTTTTTGTCACTCATAGTACTACAATATAGATTTACCGGAGGTATTGACGAAAAAAGTGAATTTTACTTTCTAAAAGGTGATCTATGTCATGTTTTTTACAAAACGTTACGAAACGCTTCGAGAATCTTCGGCTCTATTTCTGCAATGGTCCCGGCGATGCTGAGCCCCGCAGCATTTTTGTGCCCGCCTCCGCCGAACCCTGCGGCGATGGCCCCCACATCCACTGCGTCCCGGGAACGGAACCCGACGGTGCAATTTTCCGGGCTTTCCTGGCGGATGATAACGATGGCCTCCATCCCCGCCACGGACTGCAAAAGCTGGTAAAGGTTGTCCGAATCCCGGCCCTCAAGCCCGAAACGCTTTGTATCCTCCAGGGACTCGGTGGAGAGGAGGAGTTTCCCGCCGAAAAAGGACCGCGCCGCCGACAGAACCTTCCCCATCAATATCCGGGAATCCAGGCTTTTGCCGCCGTTGATGGCCTGGAACACTTTTTTGGGACTTGCCCCGGCGCTAATCAGCCGGGAAGCGCAGCGGAAGGTTTCGGCGCCCTCCTGGTCCACATGCCGGAAAAAACCCGTGTCCGTCGCAAGCCCGAAGAAAAGCAGTTCCGCCTCCTCCGCCGTGGGACTAAGGCCCAGGGCTTCAATGAGGTCAAGGACCAGGAAGGTAGTCGAGGGGGCCTCCGGGTTCAGGTACAACAGGGGGACAGAGCGGTCGCTGGTAGCGTGGTGATCGATTACCGCCGTGGGAAGCCCCTCCACAAAAGGCGCCAAGTCCCCGGTACGTTCCCGGCAGCTACAGTCAAGGATGATCAGCCGGGCGCCATTCCGTTCCGCATCCCCGGGCTGGGGGATAAACAGGGGGGCATAGGACTTTATTTCGGTACGTTTAAAGGGGCCGACAGAACAGGGGACAGCCGTTTTGCCCATTCTTTGCAGGACTGAGGCCAGTGCAAGCTGACTCCCCACGCAGTCCCCGTCGGGTTCCTTGTGACCCGCCAGCAGAAACTTCGAACCTCCGCGGATAAACTCAAGCAAAGATGGCGGGACGGCGATCTCCTGGATCATTAAAATTCGAGGGTAATGCCTTCTACATTCTCAAACCGGTCATCAATATTCACCTCAAGGGGCACATTACCCCAGGTTTCATGGGACTGCTCTTTCCGCACATAAAGACGGACATGGTCAAATTCCCCATTCTTGTAGAATACCGTCATGCGAGGCCAATTGGACCCGGAACCCATCAATATCAGCTCCCCCTTGGGAGGCTCGGCACTTTTGGCGTCGGGTTTCTTGAACCACTCATAGGGCAGGTAGGCGTCCACCATTTGGCTGATTCCCTTCCGGTATTTTACGATATACCCCTTCCGGTACGGATAGACCTTTTCCAGGCTTACCGTAAGCGCATAGGTTTCCGCCGTATTCTCCTGGGCCATAAGCGGC
>BNUY01000094.1 GCA_025997715.1 Spirochaetia bacterium | reverse complement strand
AGCAGCTGTGCTCCTACACGGACGTGGTTTTGCTAATGGTATTACATATGCCAGCCAGATTCAGCTGGGACTGATTCAAAATATGGATTCTATCGAAAAAACAAGGCCACCGTATACGGATTCAGGTATCATTTTTGATGAACGCCCGGTTATATCTCTCCTCCGCCCCGTATAAGCCCACCTCGCGCGTCCTGGGGGCTATTTTTGGGGTCCCAGAGCGATGTTATTAGAGTAAATATTAGAATTTATTGGAAAATAAGAGGTACAGGGGGTTGCAAAATAGGTGAATTGACCGTATAGTTTTATAATGGGTCTTTTGGAGAAGTCCGAGGAGAATATGCGAGTTGCTAAAAAGTGTCTTGACCTGAAGGCCTATAATGCTGGAATCAGCCGTGCATACTATGCCGCTTTTCAGCGGGCGGAATACCATCTTCGTACGAGTGGATACTTTAGATATCAAGCGTATTTAGCCAAAATCGGAGCAGATAGTCATGTCCCCCATGGTAAAATGCAGTTGGCACTTGCGGAGTGTTTAATCATGGAGAAAAAAACCATAAAACCTCAGGAAATAAATCTGTATGATGATTTGTATCGAAAGCGGCGGCTTGCTGATTATACAGATCAGATGCTTGGAGAAACCGATCTTGCAGCTTGTATAAAAAATCTTGAAATAATTATGGCTGCGATTTGAAACGAACGTATGGAGAATACTATGGGTGTAAATGAATTAATCCGAGAAAAAATAAACAAGGCTTTCCCCAATTTGGTTATTTCAATATATCCTGATGAAACTGAGAATAATACTATTGTTGCGATTGATGATGAATTTTATTATTCCGATGAATATCAGGCGCTTGTATTTGACTTAAAAATGAATTATCTCTGGAAGCAGGAAATCTTCAACTATCTCTTTGTAAACGAGAAGCATGATGATACTTTTATAACAATTCCATTAGTCCGGAGTATTTCTTCAAATTCGGTTTTATTGTTCAATGCTACTCCTGTTGATACCCCTCTTCTGCGGAACATTCAAACCAATTATTCTGAATCAAAGGATGAAATATGTCTGATAGCAGCATAATAGGATTATTCGATTTCATTTCTTACAAAATCGAAAAGATAAACCTGGTGATGAATCCACAGGCAGGGTTTCTTTTAAACAACAGTTATATTAAGCCCGAGAATGCGGAATTAAGTATTATGCTTCGGAATACTGAAAAATTCATTATTGATGGTAGAATAATTTATATTGGAGGGCTGAGTACAAAAATTGTACTTACGGATGAAAAAACACATAACCAAATAATGAATGGGGAATTTGGTATTTCTGGTGCTTTTACTCCAGTTGGTACTGTTGATGAAACCGCTGAACAGAATTTTACAAAGATTAATCTTCCAGCATTGCTCATGCCCTATATGCGGGCCGCAATGACAAATACACTCGCTAGTGCTGGGTTTGGGACTGTTCTTTTTCCCTTGGTTAATATTTATGAATTAGCGAGAAATACACAAACACAACTAGTTGATCATACAATCCCGCCTTCGCCAGGTGAAAAAATATAGAGGTATGTAGCGGTGTTCACCGAATGACTTTTTTATATTTGGTAATTTAAGGATACCGTACGGGTCGTTCCTTTGAGGACAATGAAAACGAACCATTTTACTAATTTTTTAGCTTTTTCGTTGACTCCATATGTCTTATAAAAATCCCTCCGGAATGCTATAATCACGGTGTCACTCCGTGCCGCGTCAGCGGGACCAATCATAACACCCTGGAGGGTAAATATCATGTCGCAAGAAACAGTCAAGAAAACCAATGAAGTCAGAATAAAGGCTTTGGAACTCGCAATCAGCACTATAGAAGCTCATAAAAATTCCGTACTTCCAGAGGGCTATGCGGTTCATATAATTCGGGCCGCCGATGCCATTGCCGATTACATTGCTGAGGGAAAGCTGCCCTAACACTGCTACCGCCAGCGGGCCTACAAATCGCAGGCCCCGTCCGGCTTACCTGGAATCCTCAAGCGTATTTTTGTGGGCTTTTCCGCTGTTCTATAACGGCCAGGTATTGAATATACCGCCATGAGTCCCGGAAATCGTCCAAACTCACCCCATAACTCACAAAATTATTGATAACCAATGATAAAGTATTGACAAAATTGAGCAGTCTATACTATTATATATGCAGGTTGAATAGCCGCTAAATGGAACTTTTAAGGCGTGGGTCGATGATTCGAATTCATCGTGGCTCAGTTCGTATTTCCAGGCCCCGTAAGCAATTACGGGGCCGCTTTATCTCTCCTAAATCAAATCTGCACTATCGAAGCCGTTTAGGATACATCCCCTATAGGAGCGGTATAGAGGTATTTCAAAAAAGCGCGGGGTGATTCCAGCACGGAAGCGGGTACATTCACCGCAGGTTCCCCCGGCACGCGGGAAAGGAGGGCGGCAAAGGCGAGGGGTTCATTGCAGGGCGGCCGCAGGCTGCCGTACTCCTCCGGCACAAGTTCGTCCGCGTAGACAAGTACTGTTTCTTCCGCATCGCCGCAGAGGATGGGAGAAGCGGCGGCGAGAAAGCCCGTATCAAAGCGATCCTCTGCGGGGTACACGGCGGAATACCCGGCGCGCAGATCCAGGGCGATTGCGGCGAGGGCAGGGGGCGTATTAAACACCGAAAGGGAAAAGGCGGCGGGGCTTATATCGCCGTCTTCAATCAGCATCCGGTTAATTTTTAACTGCTGGGCAATTTCCCCCCGGAATGACACAAACACTATTTTTGTGTCCTCCCTGATGGGCAGAAGGTCGTGGATCACCTGGATGGTCATCCGGGAGATCTGGCTCAGGCGGCGGCGGAACAGGGGGGTGGTAAACTCAATGCCGGGGCTGTCCTTTGTTGCCCGGATGTTCCGGTTTCCCCGGGCCCATTCCTGCCATTCGGTGGGATCACTAAGAAGGCCGGGCGCCCAGGAAGTGAAGCGGGTGATATACAGAGGTACGTCGTTCATGTTTCTGCTTTTTTTCTATAGCGGAGGAGTGAATAACTGTTTGAACCAAGCCCGTGGTGGGCGCACACCAATTCAAACCCGGCTTTTTCTATTGCTCCGGTGAGTTCCGCGAAACGGTACATCTTACTGGCGCCGTTTGCCATGCAGGTAAAGTACAGGGATGTTGTCTGAAGAACATAGGCGGCGGCTTCATAGCGCTGCATGTCCCAGAGGGGTTCCAGCACATAAATATCGGTTGACGGCGTCACCGAAGCGTGGATTTTTGTCAGTATCGCCGTAACCTGGTCCAGGGAAAAACAGTCCAGGAACTGGCTCATCCAGACGGCGTCCGCCCCGGCGGGGAAGGGGGAGGCGGGATCAAGTGCGTCGCAGGGATACTGTTCAATGCGGTCTCCAAATCCTGCGGCCTCGGCGTTTTTTTCCACCGCTTCCGTCTGGCCGGGGAGGTCTATAATGGTAACCCTCACCTGGGGATCATAGGCGCAGCACTTGATAGCCCACTTTGCGGTATTGCCGCCGATGTCGAACAGGCGGTGGGGGGGGGCGGCAAATACAATGGGGAGCGCTTCGGGGAAGGCGATATCGGAATAGAAGTGATCAAACTCAAACCAGCTTTTTTTTGCCCGGTCGGGTAAAGAAGACAGCGCCTCATAAATAGTATTCCAGTTCTCCCCAAAAACCGTAAGCCCCTTTGGTTTGCCGGATCTGACCGATTCAGCTAAATCGTATGCACCCTGATAACAAATATCGTTAGTAAAATTAAAGTTGACCCCGGTCATATCATCTTCCAGCAAGAACCAGCCGATCTTGCCCAGGACAAACCGTTCCGTTCCATCAGCGCCGGCCCGGAGCCTGAGTACCTTCATGCTCAGGGCAATTTCCGCCAGAACCCCCACGCCGTACAGGGAAACGCCGGTCTGTTCCGCCGCTTCTTCCCGGGTAAGCCCCATATCGCCGGAGTCAGATATTTTCCGCAGAATCCCCAGTTCTCTTAAGGCCCGTACCGCCTGAAAGGTCAGGGGGGAGAAGGCGATTTTCTGGGCTTCAAACTTTGCGTCAGCTGCGTGGATTTTGTCCTGGGTATAGTCGTTCATGGAGCTAATACTAATCCTTCATTTCTCCCAGGTCAATTACAACAATATCCTGTAAGGAATTAGTAAAAACCGGCTGAATAGGTACGTTTTTTTTAACGAAACGTGAGAATTCTCACGGTGAACCTTGCAAACTCCGGTCTATACTGCCATTATAGAGGTGTGTTATTCGAGGATGGGGTCTTCTATTTTGGAACCGGCTCAATTTATAATAAAGCATGGAAAGCATGGAAAATTTTAAGCTTCAAATAAAGGAATTGATTATAAGCGCCCTTGAACTTGAGGATATCAGTCCTGAAGATATTCAGGATGACGAATCAATTTTTGGCGCAGGGCCGGGGCTTGGGCTTGATTCCATTGACGCCCTTGAACTGGGGGTGGCGCTGAAAAAGAAATTCGGGGTAAAATTTTCAGCGGAAAGCGAAGAAAACAAAAAGCATTTTGCTTCGGTGGATGCCCTGGCGGCGTATATTAGTTCCGCGGCGGCAGGATAGGGGTTTGCCATGGGGCGGGCTTATTGTACGCAGAATAACGGATAAAAATATGCCAAGGGCCTTGCCTTTATCACAATTTAGCGCCTCCTCCCGTCCGCCGGATACGATTCTCTGTTACCACGATACCTGGCAGGCGGGCCCTTACAAGACCTGGCGGGATTTCCTTGAGGACACGGCCCGTCTGCGCACTTTTATTGCGGCTGAGGACGGCGGCCATTACCATGGCTGTGAAAAATGGCTGCTCCACATTGAGGATTGCTGGTATTTTCTGGCAGCCCTTACGGCGCTGCTCCAGTGCAAAAAGCAGGTGCTGCTTACCGCCAATGTATCCCCGGCCTATGTCGCGGAAATTCGGGAGCAGGGCGCCGCCTTCCTTTCGGATCAGGTTTTTCCTCCGGAACAGGGTATGGGGGAGGTCCTGCATGTTCCCACCCTGCTAAACGTGCCTGATACCATCGCCGGGGATATGGATGCGGTTCCGCCTATCAACGCCGATGAAACGGTGATCATGATGTATACCTCGGGCACCACCGGCAGGCCAAAGGCGGTACGGCAGCGGCTTACGGAATTTGAAATAGATAACCGTTTTATATTATCCAAATGGGGAGATGAATTCCTCAAGCGCAAACTCTGTTCCACCGTAAGCCAGCACCACATTTACGGGCTCCTTTTTTCAATTCTGCTCCCCTTTACTGCGGGGGTCCCCTTTCGCCGCCGACGGATTGAGTACCCTGAAAGCTTTGAAACCCTCACCGGCGAATCGTATATGATCATTACGGTTCCCGCCTTTTTAAAGCGTTCCGTGGAAGCCGTGCCGGGCCGCCTGCCGCTCCGGGAGCCCTGGATCTTTACCTCCGGCGGGGTACTCACTCCGGAAATCGCGCAGAAAACCGACGCCGTATTCGGTTTCTGGCCGCTGGAAGTATACGGCAGCACCGAGACCAGCGGTATCGCATACCGGCAGTCCAAAAATGGGCTTGAATGGACGCCCTTCGATAACGCGGAGATTCGCCTGAATGATACGGGCTGTCTGGTGATTCGCTCGCCCTACATCAAGGACCTTGATGGTTTTACCACCGGTGATTTGGCGGACATCCTTCCGGATGGGCGCTTTATCCTCAAGGGCAGGGCCGACTCAATCGTTAAAATTGAGGAGAAGCGTATATCCCTGCCGGAAATGGAAAGCCGCATCCTGCAATCAGGGCTTGTGGCGGATGTATGCGTGGTGGCCCTGGAGGATAGGCGGCAGTACCTTGCGGCGGCGCTGGCGCTGAACGGGGCGGGGATGGCAACGTTTCAGGACTGGGAAAAACACCGGATAAACCGGTATTTTACCGAATATCTCATGCAGTTTTTTGAGCATACCGTGCTGCCGAAAAAATGGCGCTACCTTGACGCCCTTCCCCTGGACGCCCAGGGTAAAAAGAAAAAACTTGAAATCCAGGCGCTGTTTGGGGCCCCCCCATCGGCGGAAATTGGAGGGTAATTCCGATATGCCTCAAAGTAACAAGGGACAGGGCATTCCTTCCGAAATAGTTTTGGAGAAAACCGATACCTCCCTGGTCCTTGAAATCCTCGTGCCCCCTCTTAGCGACTATTTTGACGGCCACTTTCCGCAGTTCCCGGTGATGCCCGCGGTTGCCGAGTTTGGGGAGGTGATCCGGCTTGCGGATCGTTATTTGGGATGCGGCGTCAATGTGGTACGGATCAAGCGGATCAAGTTTTCCAGCATCATCCGTCCCGGTACGCGTCTTCGCGTTGAGCTGCAATACAAATGCCCAATAGGAAAGCTTTCATTTAAAATAACCGGCTGCAGCGGAGAACCGGTCTATTCTTCCGGGTCAGTAATCCTGGGGGATACTCCGTGAAGCATGGTGCGGAGGCCGGAAAAAAAGCGCACTGGTCGGAACTGCCGGAACGCGCCTCCCGGTATTGGCATGTCAGGATGCTGCTTATTTTGTTTAGGTATCTGCCCATGATTGTTGTGCGGCTCCTTACTTTTCCGGTGGCCCTGTCGTATTTCATTGTTTATAAAAGCCTCCGGGATGATTCCCGCCGCTATCTTGAACGGCTAGCCTTAGCTATACGCAGCGACGGGCGGGGGAGGAAATTCCGGACCAGCGTTTTTAAACATATCCATGCCTTTGCGCTCACGGAAGTTGAAAAGGTTGAAGCCTGGGGAGGGAAGGTTTTACTCAGGCGCATCCATTTTCAGGATGATGATAGGAGCGATCTGGCAGGGCGCCTTGAAAAAGGAGAGGGGGCGCTGCTCATCTGTTCCCACCTGGGGAATGCGGAACTGCTGCGGGCCCTTGCCACGTTTAACCGAACCGGCGTTTCCCGGGATATCCCGGTTACTTCCATCGTTGACTTTTCCGTAATCCCCTGCTTTAGCCGCATGTTGGAGGAAATCAACCCCCGGTCTATGACCCGCCTCGTAAGCGCCAATGATATCGGTCCGGATACGGTTATCATTTTACAAGACAGGATTGCTGCGGGAGAACTGGTGGTGATTGCCGGGGACCGGACATCCGCTCATACCAGGGATAAATATTTTCTGTTTCCCTTTTTGGGGGAAGATGCTCCCTTTGGATACGGCCCCTTTTTTCTGACCGCCCTGCTTAATGCGCCAACCTATTTTATTTTTGCCCTGCGTCAAAAAGATGTGTCCCTGTCATCCCAATACAATATGCACGTTCATAAAAGCCCCGTCTCTTTTGATTGTTCCCGTAAGGAGCGGGATAGCCGGATAGCGGAACTGGCCCGTTTGTTTGCTGAATATCTTGAAGCTTATTGCAAACAGTATCCCTACCAATGGTATAATTTTTACAATTTTTGGGCGGAGGTATGATGTGCAAAAAAAATATGTAAGCGCGGAACTGGAATTTGACGTTGAGTTTTATGATGTGGATCCTATGCAGATTGTCTGGCATGGAAACTATATCAAGTATTTTGAAAAATCCCGCTGCGCCCTGCTGGATACAATCGGCTACGGGTATTTGGCGATGCGGGATTCCGGGTTTGCCTTTCCGGTAACCGGAATATCGGCCAAGTACATCGGCTCCTTCCGGCTGGGAGACCGGGTGCGGGCCCGTGCGGTCCTTGAGGAATACGAAAACTGTATCAAAATAAAGTACGAACTGTTCAACGCCCGTACCGGCGAACTGTGTACCAAGGGGGCAAGTACCCAGATGGAAAACGGCGGCAGTATCCGCTATACCCTGTCCGGCCACCGCTTTCCTGCCGCCTTGAGCGCGGAAGAAAGGGCTTACTTTGTTCAGTAAACGCATGGGACCCTTAGCCCTCTGGCTGCTGCCCCACGCGGGGGTGGCGCTTACCCTTTCTCTTTCGCTCCTGTTTATTGGCCCGGTTCGTATAAACACCAACCTCTTCGATATACTCCCCGTGTCCCATGCCCTGAGCGCCGCGCCCGGTTTAGCGGAAGCGGAAAAAACCTTGAGCGGCCGGAGCGGCAGGCAGGTTATACTCCTTTAGGAACGAAAATATCAATAAAGAATAGGGTCCGCGAATTTTCGCCAATGTTCGCGAATAAATCAAATATCCGGAGCGTATTATTCGCGTTAATTAGTGTTTATTCGCGGATGAATTCTTATAATTTCATCCCCAAAGCAGTATACCATTCTCGCCTCAGGCGTGGAATTTGAGGAAGCCCGGCGCGGGGCGGGCCTTACTTTGAGTTTCGTCTCCACCGAAATCTGCTTTACCGCCATGCTCTTCGCGCCCTTTGGCATACTCAGGTAGTTCGCCGTGTTTTCCCTTGCGGGTATGCTGAGTTCCTTCCTCACCGTGGTATGCCTGTTCCCGTATAGTAAGGTCCCGAGGCCAGGCGTCACAGAAATACTGCGCTCCAGGGCCTTCGCTTCCCTTGAAGCGGCCCTGATAGGGGAAAGGTTCTTTTCCGTTAAGGCGTAGCCTGGGTA
The DNA here is from genome assembly GCA_025997715.1 of Spirochaetia bacterium. GTDB lineage: Bacteria > Spirochaetota > Spirochaetia > Treponematales > Breznakiellaceae > Termitinema. The sequence continues at coordinate 3,643 of BNUY01000094.1, read as the reverse complement.
TCGTCCACCGGCGGCGGCGGCGGATGTTTTTTAAGGAGTCCAAATTTATACCCCAAGGAAAAGTTTACCATGTTTCGCTGGTATACCGTTGTTTCGTTAGCAAGCACGGTAGAGCCAAAATCGACTGCGTACCGGGTATCAAGAAACAGGATGCCCGGTCCTAAGTGCATCCCCAGTTCCACCCCCGCGGTCACCCCCAGGGGAACCTTGACCGAAAAGGCCGACTTTTTATCGTCGTTGATAGTCATCTTGCCCAGGGGTATCGTAAAATACGGCCCAACAAAGGGGGAAATTACAAACCGGTTAACCCGGAAGATTCCTTTAACCATCAGGGGGATCATCAACGAAAAGGAATTGTATTTCTCAGTTATGTTTAGTAATTTTCCTGCCACTATCTCATCCCCCGGCCTCGTGAGTTGTGCGGAATCCATGGTGAATATTAGTTCGGTTTGAAAACCAAAATACTGCCACGGATCATATGATACATGCACCGCCGCCTCAAAACTATTGCCCCATCCGTCATTGTAATAGGAGGACGCCGACTTCGGATAAATCCGCAGCGAGTAACCCCCACGGAGGCCCGCCAACAACCGATAGCGGGGAAATACCTTTTTATTCTCAGATTCGACCTCGATAAACTCGGACTCTTCCATACTGAGCGATTTCGAGATAGGTGCGTTGGCCATAAGGCGGTAGATCATGGTCAGGTTCCAGTCGTTCATCTCGTCGATGGTTTGATACCCCATGCTGGTGGTGATAATCAGCGCATCGGTCGGGGTTTCATACAACTCCGCAGTAATGACATTATCTTCATATTCTGTGTCATAGTCCAATGTACAGGTGATATAAAAGTCCGATTCTTCCCGGGTATCGACCAATTCGTAACCGCTGCCTTTTACTTCTTCCGGTAAGTTAAAGTCAAAATACGCCCGATCCTCCGCCGAGCCGCCCGTCATCGGGGCGACCCACACCTTGACATTGGCATATGGCTCCGCTTGAGCATAGAGGGCCGCAGTTGCGGCCAGCATCATGAGGAATCCTATAATCGTTTTTACGGGACGATTGAACGTACAGTTCAGTAAGGCCATTCCTACTCCTTCCTTTTACCCATCTATCTGTAAAGATATCGGCATATTTGGACAAATATTTAGTAATCCAGCACTCCTGCTATGGCATTAAGCATATCACACAAGGGGAAATAATACAATAAAAATATAACCGGTTTCCTCATTGCGGAACCCCCTAAAATCTGGTACGGTTATGGCATGTTATCCATCGCCTTTACCGGGGGCGGTACCGGTGGGCATATATACCCCGGTTTAGCCGTTGCCGCAGCCTTGACGGAACTCCTGCCCGGCTGCCGTATGTTCTGGATAGGCTCCGCCGCCGGTATGGACCGGCTCATCGTCGAAGGGGCGGGGCTGGTGTTTTTCGGCGTCCCTTCGGGGAAGCTCCGGCGGTATTTTTCGCTTAAGAACCTTTCGGATGTGGTAAAGATAGGGGCGGGCTTCTTTGCCGCCCGCCGCATCCTTAAAAAAGAACACCCCCGCCTGCTCTTTTCCAAGGGCGGCTTTGTCAGCGTCCCCCCCTGCGCCGCCGCCTCCTCCCTGGGAATCCCGGTGTTTACCCATGAATCGGACTACAGCCCCGGTCTTGCCACCCGGATTAACGCCCGGTTTGCGGCGCGGATATTTACCGCCTATGAAGACACGGCGGCCTTTTTCCCCCCCCGTTTCCGGGAAAGGACGGTGAGCGCCGGAAACCCCGTACGGCCCGGCTTCCGTAATGCCGACGCGGCGGCGGGGCGGGCTTTTCTGGGGATAGCGTCTGAGGAGCGGGTCCTTCTCGTGTTAGGGGGAAGCCAGGGCGCACGGGAGGTCAACGAATTGATCCGGGAAAGCCTCCCCAAACTTACCGAATACTACACCGTGGTACACCAGACCGGTCCCAATCAGGATTGGGAGCGAACCGGAGGTTCGATTCCCGCCTCGGCCCGGTACCGGCCCTACGCCTATATCCGGGAGGAGATGCCCCAGGTATTGGCGGCGGCGGAACTGGTTCTGGGCCGCAGCGGCGCCGGCACGGTCTGGGAAGCCGCCACTGCGGGGAAGCCCATGGTACTTATCCCCCTGCACGGTTCCGGCACCCGGGGGGATCAGGTGGAAAACGCCGCTTTCTTCGAGAAGGCCGGCGCCGCGGTGGTGATCAAAGGTACCGGGGACCGGGGGGCAACCGCAGCGGTTTTAGCCGCCGCCGTGGCTGCCCTGGCGGAGGATACCCCCATGCGGAACGCCATGGCCGCCGCTTCAGCGCGTATAGGCAGCCGTGACGGGGCGGACCTTATCGCCCGCTCCCTTTTGGCGGAGATAGAACCATGAACATGGCGATCATTGATGTAATCTTTATTGTGCTGATTTTCATTCTGGTTATCCGCGGCGGCCTGCGGGGATTTATCACGGAAATCATGTCCATGGCTGCGGTGGTGCTGGGCTTGCTGACGGCGGTTCTCTTCTATAAACCCGGGGCGGCCTTTGTGCGGACCAAGATACTGGCGGATATGCAGCTCGTTCCGGAGCTGATTGCCTTTGTTGCCCTGGTGATAATCGTCTTTCTGAGCATCAAACTCCTGGAGCATATCATCCAGGACATTATCTCCCGGGTTCACCTTCTTGGGGGGATTAATCATGCCCTGGGGCTTGCCTTCGGCCTTCTGGAGGGGCTACTTCTGGTAAGCCTGATCCTCTTCGTTATCAACATACAGCCCCTGTTCGACCCCGGGACCCTTTTGGAACAGAGTCTTTTTGCGCGGATCCTTGACCCCCTGGTTGGGCAAATACGGCTGCCGAAGGTGGGAACCGGTGTTTGAAAACGTGCTGGGCCAACCGGTAATAAGCCTGCTCTCACAGGACATACGCGGCTCTTTGCTGGCGCCCTCCATGCTGTTTTCCGGTCCCCCCGCATCGGGTAAGGGCAGCGCCGCCATGGAACTGGGGCGCATCCTCTCCTGCGAGAATCAAGCGCCTACCGGTGCATCGGCCCGTGCGCCGGTAGGCGCTTGGAACTGCGCCTGTCCCGCCTGCGCCCGTCACCGTCAACTGACCCACCCGGACCTTCTCCTCCTGGGGCCCCGCACCTTTTCTGCGGAGATAGCCGCCTCCGCCGCAGCGTTTCTGCGCGACCCAGAGGTCAATGCTACCCGGTTCCTCTTTATCCGCTCGGTCCGCAAACTCCTGGCCCGTTTCTCCCCGGTCCTCTGGGAGGACGACCCTAAAATCAGCAAACTAAACCCCCTCATTCAATCCCTGGATGAGGGCCTTGATGATATCGGGACCGCCGATGCCCTGACAAAGGCGGTAGACGCAATCCTGAAAAACAGCTTCAAGCTGGAGGCCGAGGGCATGGGGGCTTTGATCCCCGTAGCCCATATCCGCCGCGCTTCCTGGTGGAGCCGTCTGGCGCCCCAGGGAAAACGAAAACTACTGGTCATTGAAAACGCCGATTGCATGAAAGATGAGGCCCGGAACTCCCTGCTTAAAATACTGGAGGAACCCCCGGCAACGGTAAGCATTGTACTGACCACCGCCCATGCGGAGGCCCTCCTTCCCACCATTTTGTCCCGTCTCCGCCCCTACCGTTTCATCGC
>BNUY01000093.1 GCA_025997715.1 Spirochaetia bacterium | reverse complement strand
GATTTGCGAAGATGTATGTGGAAAGGCCGCGCACATTTTGATCAGAAAGTATACTGGAGTGTAATTGGTTACAACATACGTGTCATCACCGCACATTTTCTGAAAGCGCTTACGGGTGGTGATGGTGGTGCTGCAGTTGCCGCAGTAACTTGAGCCCCTCCCCTCCCCTCCCCCCCGGGAAAACACCAATATCGCATAATTTGAGCAGTTACGGGTGTATTGTGCCCATTTCACCCCTGTTTCAGATAAAATTTCGGGCAAACCAACTTTTTTTGTCTTTTTATGCAACATTCCAAAATAAAATACTGATAATTATGCATTTTATAGCGGTTTGAGATGTGTTTTAATCAAAGTTTTTTGTTGCTGATGTTTTTAAGTGACTTTAGGGATGGACTCTATTTAAAACGCCTGAATTGTGCCTATTGACGGTAAAACACGAAGGCAGCGTATTGAAATATGTGCCGGAGTCCCTGAAAACTCCGGAAATTTGTCTTGCAGCAGTTTCTCATGATGGTCCTGCCCTTGAATTTGTTCCTGACGGGTTAAAAACGGAAGAACTATGCAATGCAGCAATTCATGGGGAAAGCGATTTCAGTTACCTTGCCTTTTCGCATATCCCTGATCACTTAAAAACACCGGAGATGTGTTTTGAAATTGTAAAAAGATGGGGTAATGGTTTGGCTCATGTACCGCAGGAATATAAAACAGCAGAAATGTGTTTGATTGCAGTACAAAATTACTGTCATGCATTTGACTATGTTCCCGAATAGTTTATTGTACCGGAAATGTATTTGGAAATTGCAAAGCAATGGGATGGAGGTTTGGTCATATACCGAAGGAACATATAACAAAAGAAATGTGTGTGATTGCAATAGAAAAATGGGACCAGGTATTACAATATGTTCCCGAACAGTTTATTACCCCGGAGATGTGCTTGAAAGCGGTAACAAAATGGGGCAGCAATTTAGCATATGTTCCGCAGAAATATATAACGGAAGAAATGTGTTTGGTTGCATTGGAAGCCTACCCCTAGCCACTTAAATATGTTCCCGAATCGCTGCGTACCCTTGAAATGTGCGTTGCCGCTTGCAGGGATAGACCATGGAATTTGAAATATGTTCCGGCAGGCATGGTAAATGAGGTTAAAGACAGGTGTGGAATTAATGAACAAACACTACACAATGATGATGGTTTTACTGATGATATACCATTTTGAGGGGAAAATTAACGGCAAACTGGTTCTTATTTCGACCAATTCTCCAAGGTGAGTGATTGTATGTTTTGGTAATGCCTTTCGTTGTTAGTCACCAATACACTGTTGCTTGCAATGACCGTTGACGCGATGAGAATATCCGCATCTCCAATACTTATTCCCAATTTTCTCAATTCCGCATAGATACCTGCGGCAATTGGAACAAAATCAATTGAAAAGGGGACTACTTCAATATATTCAAGGAGGCTTTGAAAGCGTGCGGATTTTCTTTTGTTTCCCCGATATTCCAATCCTTTTAATATTTCATAGGCGGTGACAGAGGATATTGCGAGTATAGTACCGGCCTGGATGTTATCGGTAACCCTATGAACAATAGTACTGTTCTCGGCGAGAAAATATGATAAGGTGTCTGAGTCGAGAAAAATCATACCTCCGGCCTGTCTTTGAAAAAGTTTTCCCGGTCATCTATCATATCTTGTACTAATTGTACGTCGTCGGTATCAAACATGCCGGCATATTCAAGTAATTTGCTCTGGTCCTTTTTAACGGGACTGGTAAAAGTAATCGCCACTTCATATTTTCCTTTTACCGGCACCGGTTCATCCAGTACAAATTTGCTTTCATCGTAAATGGCTTTTACTGCAACCATATCTATATCCTCCTAAACCGTTACTCCTTTTATAGTATAAAGGTGATGGGGAGCATGGGCAAGGGCTCAATAAATGCGGCAGAGGGGAATGTGCGGAAAAAGCGAGGTTGCGGTCTTTACTTATGGCGAAAAACCGGGTAAAATTAGCCGATAATTTGAGGGAAGCAAAAAGGGATAAACCATGGGTGCATTTAGTCTGGAAGAGGCGGCCGCGGCAACGTCCTTTCCGGGCCCATTGTAGGTAACGCTGAACAAAGTGCTTACTGCCGGGAAGGGGGCGGGCACTCCGTTTGAGGACGCCCTGGATTACCTTGAGGCGGAGCATTTCACGGTGGATACCAAAAAGCGGCGATTGGCCGGGGATGCAGGGGGCTTGGCGCCGCCGGATGCCCTTGGGGCACTGGTGCATGGGTTTCCCGGCATCACCTTTACCTTTGACCTGTTCTATTGGGGAAGCGCGGCGGGCTGCGAAGGGAACGGCAGGTATTTTTGCGTGTTTGAACAAGGGAACAAGGTCTAGGCTTGAAAAACTGAATTTTTGCAACCAGTGGGCCGATGCCCTTGGGGTTAGGGATGGCGATTTTTACTTCATGGACCGGGAAGCGGCCCTCCGGGTGATTGCCAAAGGCAGGCTGGTGGAGCAGGGGAAAAAGGCGCGCTCCATAAGTAACGACTTTGTCACCTGCGTCGAACAACCGGTGCTGCTCCATGGGAAGGACTATTGGTACTGGGCAAAATACCTGGGCGGCTACGGGCCTCTGCACTACCGGGAACTGAAGGAAACCGGCGGACTCCCCAGTTTTAACGCCGAATCCCGCTTGCGGGATATACTCTCCATTACGGATAAGAAGGACGAACTCCCTGAAAGCGTTAAAGCCCTGGGGGAAACGCTGCGGGAGACGAAGATCCGCGGTGTACTGCCCGCAGGGTCCTGGTGGAAGGACAAAGCGGCGTGCCTCAAGCTCTATAAAAAGGAATACGGGGAACATACCGGCCTTGTCCGCGAATACCTGGGCTACTGTTTTCCGAAAGAATTTTGGTTTGACCCGGTCTATTTTAAAAAGGCGGTACATCATAGTGAACAAGCTGTTTATCGCCGAAGAATACGCGCAGGATCGCTCTTTTATGAGGGCGATAAAAACACTCATGGCAAAGGAGAAATGATTATGGCGATTACTACGGAAAAAGAGGCGATTAAGGTGTTAAAGGGAGGTTGTTTTCTAAATGATATACCCCACAAATTGCGCAGTGCTGAAGTGTGCTTGGAGGCAGTTAAAAAGTCACGATGGAATATTGGCGATGTACCTGAGGGAATACGTAGTGTCGAAATGTATCTCCTCGCCGTCAGCGATAAGGGCAACTCGATGGATCTTTACAAGGTCCCGGAACAATTCAGAACCGCAGAAGTCTATCTTGCTGCGGTCAAAAATGTAGGGGGTAGTGCCACTGCTCTTGAATATGTGCCGGAAAACCTCAAGACAGAGGAGATGTGCCGTATCACGGTAGAAAGGCAAGGACACTATACCGGAGCACTTAAATTTGTTCCCGATAAGTTCAAGACCCCCAAACTTTTCCTGGCGGCGCTTAAACAAAACGGTAGCGCGTTGCAATACATACCTAAGGAAAGTATCACTAAGGAAATCTGCGAAATTGCGGTCAAGCAGAACGGCCTAGCGCTGAGAAGTATCCCTAAAAATATGCTGACACCGGAATTGTGTCTGCTTGCAGCAAGACACCCTTTTATTTTACCTCACATACCGAAACAATTTCTTACACCAGAATTATGCCTTGAAGCAGTCAAGAGCAATTACACAAACCTGCAGAGTGTTCCCGAAAAGTTAAAGACCGAGGAAATGTGTCTTATAGCCGTAAAAAAATGCGGCGGTGCCCTTAAATATGTTCCTGAAAAATTACGGACCCCTGAACTGTGTCTTGCAGCCGTGAAATGGGAGGGTAAATCTTACAAAGTCCTCTGCTATGTGCCAGGCGCCGCAGGAGATAATGCGCCGCCCGACAACGGCGTGATTACAAGCGAACTCTGCCTTGAAGCCGTCAAGCACAGCAGCGGCACTGCGGCTGCATATGTTCCTGAAAATCTTTGGAACTACAAGATAACGCTTGCCAGTGCCAAACACGGTTATCTTGGGTATGTGCCTAAAAAATTCAAAACTATTAAAGTTTGCCTTACTGCGCTAAATATGTACTATAAGACGGAGAGAGATTTGGGGTATGCGAGGCCTGAAATCCCTGAAGATATCCTGAAGGAAGTTGAAAAGCTCTATAGAAAAGGTACTAATCCCAATACGCTACCTGACGACGCTCCCGCCCAAGAAGATCAAGAGGTGAAAGCAAAAGCCCCTGCGAAAAAGCCCGGCGTTGTCATCGACCTCGACAAAGCGGCGGTGAAGGGGAAGGTCGCCGCGAAACCGAAAGCTGTTGCCAAACCGAAAACTGCCGCTAAAACGAAGACCGCTGCTAAGCCGAAAGCTGACACTAAGCCGAAGGTTGCTGCTAAGCCGAAAGCTGCCGCCAAAACGAAGACTGCCGCCAAGCCAAAAGCTGCCACTAAGCCGAAGACCGCCGCGAAGCCGAAGACTGCCGCAAAACCGAAAGCCAGAGCTAAGCCCAAAGCCGCTTCAAAGAAGAAGTAACACCACAGCCGCCTGTCAGAGAAAGACGAATAGGCAGGCGGCTCCGAAGGCGGCGTAAGATTGCTATTACAGTCGTTTTGAAAAATTATACACTTTTTCTTATATATACTACAGGAGAAATACAATGCCCAAAGCCCCCAATACTACCATCCAAAACTCAGGCCATCTATGCTCGGTCTACTGCCCTGAGTGCAAAAAAGTAATCGGTAAAATTTCCTTCAACCTCCTCCGTGAAGCGGGGGCCGTAGAAGTAGCCTGTTCCGGGTGCGGCAGTACCATCAGCTTCGAATACGATGGGAAAGTCGCCAGAGTATCGAATGACTGCCGGTATATATAAAAAGTTTTGAAAACTTTTCCGGTTTTTCTTATATATATAGTATCATGGCCACCAGAGGAATACACCGTAACAGGAGAAACAAAATGAGTAATGAAACTATAAAAATATAGGCTCTGTTCCATAAAGCGGGGCCTATTACCAAAAAATCGTAAATTTTCGTAAAATCTTCCAAATTATGCTTACATAATAGGCATAGGGGAAGATGATGACAGGAACAAGTTTAGAAGCCATACTTAAAACACTCACCATAGCCGATAAAAAATCTCTCATTGAAACCCTGTCGAGAGATGTCCTTAAAATTGAAGCCAATTCCGTATTCCATAACTTGTCATCCAATATCGCAAAATGTCCCCATTGTGGCTCCTACCACATAATCAAAAAAGGCTTACGGAATGGAAAACAAGTGTTTCGTTGCAAAGATTGTGGAGTAAAGTTTTCCATTCAAACTAAAACTCCGCTTCAAAACACCAAGAAGCCCGTTGAAATCTGGTCTCAATACATAAACCTTATGGTCGATGGTCTTTCTTTAAGAGCCATAGCCGAAAATCTTAAAATCAATCTTAAAACCGCCTTTTACTGGAGACACAAAATCCTTACCGCTATCCAAACAATCAAATCCTCAAAACTCTCTGGTATAGTGGAAGCCGATGAGACCTACTTTCCAAAATCAAACAAAGGTAGCAAAAACCTCCCCGCTGGAACCGCCCGCAAGCGTGGTAAATCAAAATTCGGCGGTTCCAAGCGAGGACTCTCCAAAAATCAAGTCTGTGTCATAACCGCCCTTGACAGAAACAATCACTTCTTCAATCAGCCTGTCGGTTACGGTAAAGTTCAAATAATGTGGATTAGACAAAACCTCTCACCGCAGATTATCAAAGGTTCAACTCTGGTAACGGACGGCGATAAATCTTACAAGTCTCTCTCAAATGTCAAACTTATACAGATTGTCGGTGGTATCACCAACGACAAGAGATACAACATAGCGAGGACAAACGCTTACCACAATGACCTTAAACACTTCCTTGACAGATTTAGAGGCGTAGCCACCAAATACCTTGACAACTATGTCAACTTTTTCAAGGCTATCAAAATCAGTAATCTTAACTTTGACAATGTAGTGTCAATCAATACTTACACAAGACAAGAAGACATCAATAACAAAGTCGAGTTTAAGAGAGCGGCGTAAATCTTACTAACTTTTTTCTCTAAATCTTTGTTAATATCATACTAAACATCAGTAACCCGCAACCTAAATTATGGTCTTGAGCAATTAGGAAAATATATTATGGTGGTGGGGATCGGAAAAATATGATTTTAATAGATTATCCTCTTAATAGCAGTGACATCTACATTGTAAAAAACTGGCTTGCACAAAATAATATTGAAGCCGGAGATATTGAAGTTTTTACAAGCCTTCTTTCAAAAGGTGAAACAATAGAAAAAGCTCTTGAAATTGTCCACGAATTGTGGATTACAAGTTGTGATATAATGATTCGATATTGCAAAGTAGGGACTTTAATGGGCGGAGCCGGTGGTAGTGGGCTTTAGAATATATCTACAAAATCAACAAATGTAAGCAACACTTCAAAAACAAGAAGACATCAACAAAGTAGAGTTTAAGATAGCCGCTTAAAATCTTACTAACTATACATGGCTTTTTTAGATTTTTTTAAGACTAACGGTGATAATACACTTTTGAACGCAACAACAACCGACCCTGGACTTATGACGCCCGATGATAAAGCAATGTTTAGTAATCTAGTTACTCTTAATTCTATTACTGCACCTACAACTGGTGGAACATTAGTATCCCTCAGCGCTAATCATGGCTCAAACTTAGAAATAGTGTTGTCCTCTGGATGTTATAGGTATGAAATGAAAGGGGGAACAGGAGGTAGAGGTGGGAGTAGTAAACATAATGGTGAACAAAATGGTGGTTTAGGGGCGGCTGGACAAATTAAAACTGGAACTTTTGTTATACCTGTACCACAAACACTCTTTTATGGTATTGGTGGTCCTGGACAAAATGGTGGACAAGGAAACGGCAATAGTGGTGGTGGGGATACTCAAAGTGGTGGTGGAGGAGGGGCTTCTGGTGGAAACACATACTTTGTAGCCAATGGCCTTTTTATCTATGCGTTAGGTGGAGCTGGAGGTGGTGGTTCAGGTGCTAATGGAACCGGCAAAAACGGCGGCGGCGGTGCAGGAGGGGGAGCAGGTTATGGCACGGGCGGTAATGGCTCGTCTTCTGATGGTAAAGGTGGTACAGGTGGAACCATTACTTCTGGTGGCAATGGAGGAAGCGGCAATGGCGTCGGCTCCGCTGGTAGTGGGGGAGAAGGACCTGCTACTAAGACAGTAAAAACTATTTCTCCCTATGACTTTACTGTGTTTAAAGGTGGCACTGGAGGATCGTATAGCTATGTGAATGGGACTACCTATGCCGGAGGCGCAGGTGGGCAGAATCATACAGTAGGCACTAATGTTGCAGGATGTGGTTATTTAAGGATTTATAAGACTCTTAACTTTGAAGCTATTGTAAAGTTGGTGTAATTAAAGACTAATTATGAATTTCGATAAAATCTATGAAGCGACACAAAAATTAGACGCACCACCGAGAGTTAAGGTTTAGTCTGCTTTTTTAGTTGCTCAATTTCCGCCGTCAATTCTTGAATAGACTTGAGTAATAGACCGATCGTAGTATTTATTTTCATACTCTTCTGGTCTTTTCCTGAAAGTAGAGGATCGGTATCCTCTGCTATGAATCCAATTTGAGGTTCACCTTTATCATCAGTCTTAAAATTGTAAGAAACGATGTTTAGGTCTTTGATAATGTCGAGTGCTGAATCCTCGAAAGGTTTTATATTTTGTTTTGCTTCCTTGGTAGATGTTGCGTTAAAAGAAGGCGCTGTAAGAGGTCCTGCCATAGTATCCCCACCAGCGTCATACTTATTAACAACATATTTATCACATGCTTTTAAGACATATTCTACATTTGTAGCACATTTTGTCTCGTCAGGATAAGCAGCCTGCCAGTCATTATATATTCTTGTAGCCATAGATAATTAGTAGGTTTTGCTTTTTGTCACCGGTTTATACACTTGTCTTTCTACTAATTAACTATGAATTTCAAAAATATTTATAAAGAGACTCAAAAGTTAGACGCAATGTTACAATCTGTTGAAGACGGTCTTCCGGTTAGAGAAAACCTAAATGAGGCAACTCATCTTCAAGAGATGGCTCAGGCCACGACACGAGGAATCTTACAATATATTATAAAAAGCTCTAATATAGATACCAATTATTCAAATGATGCCATCATTCAAAAATTAAATCAATTAATGATCGAGTATGGAAATGGCGTTGGTATTGATGAGGAATTTTCACCTACCTTTGATGAAAAAAGTGTAAAGAGCGAAGGGATTAAAGAAGTTTGGGTTGATACCAGCCAAAATAAAACCTTTATCAAGAAAAAGGATAATAGCACGAAAGAAGCAATGTTATTTTGGCTGGAATGCTTCTGGAGGGACTTGTCAAATAGTAAGAAATACACTCCTGATCAATGCAACACAATTTACAAGTTTGTCAAAGATTATTGCAATAAGCGAAAACTTGTAATACAAACAAATTAGGACTTAAAATCTTCAACCAAGTTACTTGGTTTTAATATTTTGCCAATATTCTTTGTGTTCTGTTGTAATATCATCAACTCAATGCCTCGGTCTGTGATAAGTTCATCAGCACCTAATTGGCAGATACGAAAAATTATATTGGGAAACAATTTCATCAGCAACTTTATACGGATAATTCCAATTAAATTATTGCAATATCCAAAAGATATAACTGGATATGTATTCTTATCTGATCGTAATTGTAGAATAAAGTTCAAGTAATTCTTGGCGAAGACGAGAGGAAACCGACCAGCAACGGCGACTTCAAGGTCTTTCTTTTCGTTAGGTCTAATCCAGCATAGCATTCTTGTGTAGTCCATACTCTTCCTCCATCTTATTAGTTATGTAAGCATTTTTCAAGGATTTTGCGGAACAATAGGTGTGTCAAAATGACGCACTTTTAGTCTATGCCAGCCGATTTACAGAGTAGGCCCCGCTTTATGGAACAGAGCCAAAATATATTTACGGAGCATAAATAAAGATATTGTTGAAGCATGGAAAAATGAATTTGTCGGGTATAAAAATATCACCGCTTCTTGTGGTAATATATTTGATGTTAAAGCTGATTCAATAATAAGCCCTGCAAATTCATTTGGTTTTATGGACGGGGGTATTGATCTTGCCTATTCCGGATATTTTGGGTGGGAATTACAAAAGGCATTGCAGGAAAAAATTAATAATGAGTATTATGGTGAACTGCCTGTTGGTATGGCGGCGATACTGAAAACCGGAAATGACAATATCCCCTATTTAATATCATGCCCTACGATGAGGGTTCCTGAAATAGTCGAAAATACGGTAAACGCATACTTGGCGTTTCGTGCCGCCTTGATTGAGGTTATTAATTTCAACAACAAAAATGATGCTAAAATACAGAGTATTTTATGTCCCGGACTTGGAACCGGTACCGGAGAAATAACGCCGGTAAATTGTGCAAAGCAAATGCGCTATGCGTATGATACAATAGTAAACAAAATGGCGACTGATTTCGATTCGCTGCTTGACGCAATGACAATACATCAAATGTTAGCGGGAATTATATAAGGAGGTAGCCATGAGAGGCGCAATAATCGGGGACATCTGCGGCAGTATCTATGAGTTTAACAATCGTAAAACCGATAAACCATAGACCTCCTGAATCCCCTCTGTTTCTATACCGATGACACGGTGTTAACCTGCGCCGTTGCCGAAGCGGTATTCAGCAGTGAGGGGATTTCCGTAAACCCCGACTACGAAACAACGATCCTGAAATGGGCGCGGAATTATTCCCGCGAAGGCTACGGCCCCAATTTCCGTTCCTGGTTCATGTCCCCAAAGCCGGAACCCTACGGCTCATACGGCAACGGGTCGGCCATGCGGGTAAGTCCCATAGGCTGGGCTTTTGATACCCTCGAAGAAACCCGCAGAGAGGCCGCCCGTTCCGCCGCCTGTACCCACAACCATGTTGAGGGCATAAAAGGCGCGGAGGCAACGGCGGCGACAATCTTCCTTGCCCGGTCCGGTAAAACAAAGGATGAAATAAAAGCCTATAGTACGCATGAATTCGGTTATGACCTAAACCGCAGCCTTGCCGAAATCCGCCCCGGATATACCTTTGACGTAAGCTGTCAGGGGTCGGTTCCCCAGGCTATCACCGCATTCCTGGAAAGCCGGGATTTCACCCACGCCATTCAGTGCGCCATATCAATTGGCGGTGACAGTGATACTATTGCCGCCATTACCGGGGGCATTGCCGAAGCCTTTTACGGCGATGATAGTATACCCCGTCCGCTGCTTGAATTTGCCGCCGCAAAAATGAACAGCGATATGGCGGCTGCTATTGACATTGTGTATTATACCTTCATTGACAGGGAACTTGAATCAAAGCTGAAGGAATATCGGAAAAGGATGGAACAGAAATGAGCGAAACGATGAGCGTACTCGATCACTGTAAAGAAATTGTCACCCAATCTTGTTATCACCCGCTGGATGGAACTTTTTTTACGATTGCTGCGGAGAATCTCGCGGCGGTGTCGGCGGTGTTATCCACAAGCCCCATGCAGACCGCCCTGTTTACCCTGCTCCTTGAGGAATGCGGTGAAGGGGCGACTTCGATCAAAACCATCGCGGATAAAATCAAATGCGGCAAAATACAGTTCCTTAAATACCTGGACGAATTTGAAGCCATGGAGAAAAAACATATCATCCGGCCCTGTAGGGATGGTTGGGATTCATTCAACGCCGGCAAGCGCTTAGGCGGCGGGGGAAGTCTTCCTTCATACACCATTGCCATGGATGTAATAAAGGCGCTCCGCACCGGGGAGAAATACCGCTATGCCCCCTATAACAAGCTCAGCCCCGCCAAATTTTTTGAAACCGCCGATGAGCTTTTCGATTCCTTTAAGGATGATAGTATTGATATGGACTGTCTGGTAACCGAGTTGAAAACCCTGTTTCAATCTAACCGGGGAATCGCCTTTGTAAGGGGCTTTAAAACTTTTACCCTCACGGGGAATTCCGTGCCCTTGCTGCTTTTTTTCTGCTGCGCCCGGGTGGTCGATAACCGGGAAAAACTCTCCATCAAAAACCTGCAGCCTATTTTAACCGGCATGGGATCCCGGGCAACCGAACGGCGGTTCAGGGAACACAATCACTCGCTGTTCACCGCCGGCCTTATCGAAAACGACTGTGACCGGGGGATAGCGGACACCGAATACTTCAGGCTCACCGAAAAAGCAAAGGAGCATTTTCTTGGGGATGTTGATCTGAAAGAAAGAACAAAACGGGGCAGGAATCTTATCAGCAGTGAATCCCTGAAACCACGGGATTTGTTCTACGGTGCACAGACCGGGCGGCGCATAGCGGAACTCACCTCGTTACTACGGGAAGAAAACTTTGCCCCCATAAAACAGCGGCTAACAGAACGGAACCTACGATCAGGCTTTACCTGTATTTTCTCCGGGCCCCCCCGGAACCGGCAAGACGGAAACGGTCTACCGCATTGCCCGCGAAACAAGCCGGGACATCATGCTGGTGGATATATCGGAAACAAAAAGTATGTGGTTTGGGGAAAGTGAAAAACGGATCAAAGAACTGTTTGACCGGTACCATGGCCTCCTCAAAAGCGGCGGCCGTACTCCCATCCTGTTTTTTAACGAAGCGGACGCCGTATTAGGGAAGCGGCAGGAATTGGGTGAAGTGCGGCGCGGCCCCGCCCAGACTGAAAACGCCATACAGAACATCATCCTGCAGGAGCTGGAAGACCTTGCCGGGGGTATCCTTAGGTTCTGTTCCATAAAGCGGGGCCTACTATAAAATCGGCAGGCATAACCTAAAAGCGCGTCATTTTGACACACCTATTGTTCCACAAAATCCTTGAAAAATGCTTACATAACTAATAGAATGGAGAAGACTATGAACTATAAACGAATGTTATGCTGGGTTAGACCAAACGAAAAGAAAGAACTTACAGCCGCCGTTGATGGTCGGTTTCCTCTCGTCTTCGCCAAGAATTATTTTGATTTCCTTCTACAATTACGATCAGACAAGAACACATACCCAGTTGTATCTTTTGGATATTGCAATAATATAATTGGAATTATCCGTATAAAGTTGCTGATAAAGTTGTTTCCCAATATAACTTTTCGTATCTGTCAATTAGGTGCTGTTGAACTTATCACAGACCGAGGCATTGAGTTGATGATATTACAGCAGAACACAAAAAATATTGGAAAGATATTAAAACCAAGTAACTTGGTCGATGATTATATCAACTCTTAAGCCCTAACTCCGCTTATTTTAGGTAGTTTATACCGATTTTTTCAAAAATTTTAAGGACCCGGGCTGGTATTTCACTACGGTGCCATTCGCCTCTAATGCGCATTTTGTAGATTGCCTTTGCCA
>BNUY01000092.1 GCA_025997715.1 Spirochaetia bacterium | reverse complement strand
CCCATTCTTCACTTCCTTCTAATATAAAGAGTCCACGGATGGACACAGATTAAACAGATGAACACGGATAAGAAATAATATTCATCCGTGTCTATCCGTATCATCCGGTAATCCGTGGACTCTTCGTCCTTCTTAGAACAGACCGGCAATCTTCCCGGTGTTGTCCACGTCGATCTTCTCGGCGGAGGGCACAGGCGGGAGGCCGGGCATGGTCATGATCTCACCGGTGAGGGCCACAATGAAGCCGGCGCCGTTGGAAATCTTGATGTTACGAACCGTGAGGGTCCAGCCCTTCGGCGCGCCCTTGATGTTGGGATCGTCGGTGAAGCTGTATTGGGTCTTCGCCATGCAAATCGGAACCTTGTCCATGCCAAGTTTTTCAAGCTGGGCAATCTGCTTCTGGGCCGAGGGCAGGATGTTCACATTGTCCGCATGGTAGATCTTCTTGGCGATGGCCTCGATCTTGTCTTTGATCGAGGCTTTTTCGTCATAGCTGAAGGTGAACTGGTTCGGCTGTTCGGCGAGCTTGACCACTTCTTCGGCCAGTTTCTGACCGCCTTCGCCGCCCTTTGCCCATACTTCGGACAGGGCTACGTTGACGCCGAGCTTCTTGCATTCCGCTTCCACCAGGTCGAGTTCGGCCTTGGTGTCCAACGGGAAGGCGTTGATCGCGACAACCGCCGGCAGCTTGTACACTTCTTTGATGTTGTTTACGTGCTGGAGCAGGTTCGGGAGACCCTTCTTGAGGGCTTCAATGTTTTCTTTGTTCAGGTCGGCCTTGGCAACGCCACCGTGGGACTTGAGCGCCCGGACGGTTGCGACAATAACTACCGCATTGGGTTTCAGGCCCGCAAACCGGCATTTAATGTCGAGGAATTTTTCCGCGCCGAGGTCCGCACCGAAACCACCTTCGGTAACCACATAGTCACCCATCTTGAGGGCAAGCCGGGTAGCCATGATGGAGTTACAACCGTGGGCGATGTTAGCGAAAGGTCCGCCGTGGATAAACGCCGGGGTGCCTTCCAGGGTCTGTACCAGGTTCGGCTTGAGGGCGTCTTTGAGCAGGGCCGCCATGGCGCCCTGGGCATTGAGCTGGCCGGCGGTAACGGGTTTTTCGCTGCCGTCCGACTGCTTGCCATAGGTGTAACCGACGATGATCTTCGCGCAACGGGCTTTCAGGTCGTCAATGTCCTTGGAAAGGCAGAGGATAGCCATGACTTCGGAAGCCACGGTGATATCAAACCAGTCTTCACGGGAGGCGCCGTTGGCCTTGCCGCCGAGACCGTCTACGATAAAGCGGAGCTGCCTATCGTTCATATCCACGCAGCGGTGCCAGATGATCTTGCGGGGGTCGATGTTGCACTTATTGCCCTGATAGATATGGTTATCGATCATGGCCGCAAGCAGGTTGTTCGCCGCGCCGATAGCATGGAAGTCGCCGGTGAAGTGGAGGTTGATGTCTTCCATGGGGATGACCTGTGCCCAGCCGCCGCCTGCCGCGCCGCCCTTGACGCCGAATACCGGCCCGAGGGAGGGTTCACGCAGAGCCACAACGACTTTCTTGCCAGCTTGGCGAGACCGTCGGAAACGCCGACCGTGGTGGTGGTCTTGCCTTCGCCCGCCGGGGTGGGGGTGATGGCCGTTACCAGGATGAGCTTGCCGTCGGGCTTGCTTTTAAGCTCGTTGTTCAGGTAGTTGTAGTCGATCTTGGCTTTGTACTTGCCATATTGCTCGATATACTTGTCAGGGATGTCCAATTTCGCGGCGATTTCTTTAATATCGTACGCATGTTCGGGATAAACCGCCTGGGCGATTTCAATGTCGGAACCGGGGAATTTCTTCACCGCATCTGAACCTTTAGCCATAATTCTGTCTCCTCACTGTTTTGGAACTAGCGATTGTCGGGGGAACAAACGAGACAACGTCCCTCTGCCGCCCCTCGCTAAGAAAAATCGTTTTCATCAGGTTTACGCCGTTTTAATGGCATAAACCGGCCGTTAGCCGACGTTCAAATGTCGGCTAACGGGTTGTATGTTACTTGCAGAGCGCCTGAAGGTTGCCGTCGTGAACGATCTGGGCAACTTTTTCCGCTTTGTTGAGCGCATAGAAGTGCACGCCCTGAAGGTCGGTCTTCAGATACTGCTTCACTTCGTTGATGGTGTATTCCATGCCGTACTTCTCGAGTTCCGCCGCATACTTCTTCTCCAGGGCCTTGTACTGGTTCTGGACATCTTCGGAAGCGGTCTTGGGCGGGGGCGGGGGCGGGCTGTATTGGCCGACGATGCGGGACAGTTCCACGGGGATACAACCGGGGATGGTCATGTCGATGGCGTTCCGGCGGTTAAGGATGGGCATAATACCGATGACAATCGGGATGGTAACACCGGCCTTCCGGGCCATGGCAATCCACTTCTCGTAGGCAACCACATCATGGCAGGTCTGGCACATAATGAGCTCGGCGCCCGCGTCCTGTTTCATCTTGAGGTATTTGATGTCGCTTTCAAGGCTGGGGGCCAGGAGGTGCCGTTCGGGATATCCCGCGCCGGCAAGGCAAACATTGGGGAATTCCTTGTGCAGGAACCCAATAAGCTCGTTGGCGTGCTGGAATTCGCCGTCCGTGGAGGTCTTGATGTCGCCGGTGGCAGGGTCTTTCTGGAAGTCACCGCGCATGGCAAGGCCGTTATCAACGCCCATATCCACATATTCCTTGAAAATCGCCTTCAACTGCGCGGAAGTCTTACCAATAACGGTAAAGTGGGTCACGCAGTTCACCTTGTGCTCAACGATGTACTTGCAAATCGCCTTGGATTCGCCGACATTGGTGCCCATGGCGCCATAGGTACAGCTAATAAAATCCGGGGTTAATTGGAATAATTGATCCAGTTCCTTTTGCAGCTTGGGAACACCATCGGCCTCTTTGGGTGGGAACACCTCAAAAGAGAATGTCTTTTTCTTTTTCAGAAGGTCTGAAATTTTCGCCATTTACGTCTCCTTAAAATCATGCTTTCATAACAGGAAAAAAATCCCGTTGTTGACTGAAATTGTTATATATATTGGATTATATTCCGATATATATAAACATTTATCAATTCATGATGGAGGCAAATTGGCGATTTGTCAAGCGAAATTTTTGTTCTATATACCTAGTTTTCCCACAATCTCCCCCAGGGCTTTCTTTATCGGGGAGTCCTCCGGCAGGGAAACCAGGGCTTTCCCGGCGGCATCGTACTTATAGACCGACTCGTCCAGGGGAATCACCCCGATAAGGGAGAGGTTTTGCTCCGCAATCTCGTCCAAAACCCCCTGTTCCAGCTTACCCTCGGGGACGCGGTTCACGATGAGGCAGACCTTATTGGCCTTAAAATCAAGCTGGGTTATCATCTCGGCGATGCGGCCCGCAGCCTGGACGCTCCGGCGGGAACAGTCGCTGACCAGGAGGATCAGGTCCACGGGAGGCAAAATGCCCCGGCTGATGTGTTCCAGGCCGGCTTCGTTGTCCACCAGCATGAAGTTGTAGTTTTTATAGTACCGCTGGAGCTGATCCCGGAGAAGGTCGTTGATAAAGCAATAGCAGCCCTTACCCTGGGTACGGCCCATGACGAGCATGTCGTACTTGTCCATTTCCACCAGGGCGTCGCCGAACCGCATGTTAGCGTACTCCTGCTTGGACATCCCCGTAGGGATGGGGTTCTTTTCGGCAAATTCCGACTTGGCGATTTCTTCGCGGATATCCCCCAGGGTCATGGCGGTTTCCACCCCCAGGACTTCGTTCAGGTTGGAGTTCGGGTCGGCGTCCACCGCCAGGATGGGGCCCTTGCCCTTCTCCGCCAGGTAATTCAAAAATAAGCCGCAGAGGGTGGTCTTTCCGACCCCGCCCTTCCCGGCCATGGCTATGCTGTATGTCATAGGATAAATATATCATACCAGGGGTTTTTAGTCAAGTATTTAATCGCGCTTTTTTTATCTATATCGGAGGCTGGAACCGGCGCGCTTATATCAGGGCATCAATATCCCGTCTCGAATATATAAAACGTCGAACCTCCATCGTATCGTCAATCGTGAAAGCTATACGACGTTTTTATGGCCCGAATAAGGAAACCGAAGGTTTCCAGGGCCATAAAAATGTACCGGAGAAAAACCCCACAAAGGCGCTACTGCGCCGACTGGGGTTTTTCGTAGGTCAAGCCGCTACTGCGGCGCAGCGTATAGCGTATGTTATACGAAGTGCCCCCGTCCCTACATATATTTTTTATATTATTATTATTTATACATAATTTTCGCCATAGGCGCACCCCATTATTTTACAGTAATTTTTTATACCATATATTTTCAAAATTATTTTACCCCGGTATAAACGAAGGTCAAAAGGCCGAAACGCCCGGAGACGCCGGTCTTAGCATAGAGCCGTCTAAGGTAGACGCCTACGGAGTTTATAGAGACACCCATTTTATAAGCGATGGCTTTATCACTATTCCCTTCCAGAAGCAGTTCCAGCGCCTGTTTTTCCCGAGGGGAAAGCTTATGCTTGACGACGAAGGCATCAATAAACCCTTCCTGCGGCGTCCACACCCGCTCCGGCAATCCGCCTGAGTCAAAAGGCGTATCGGTATCGGGCTTTTCCGGAGGCGCTTCTTTCCGCAGCTTCAGAAGGGTTTCCTCCGCTTGACGGGTGGCAAGTATGCTGATATGCCAGTAAAAGGAAAAGCAGTTCAGCAGAAACAGGAATATGCCGACCACAAGTCCTATCCCATATATATTTATTCCAGCTTCCAGATAGTTTTCTGCCGCATTCCAAAGGTAGATGAGGGCGGCGATGCTGAGAACAGGCGGAAAAACCGTAAGCAGCCATGAGCGCAACGGCAGTTTTACCGGATATTTTTTAACGACGTGGCAATAGAAAACCGCCCATGGAATAGTGAGTGATTCTTTTACGATAGCCCAAAAGTATGCGCTCTGTAGTACCGGGGAAAGGCGCACCTGACCGCCAATATGTATCGCCAGAAAATCGTCAGCTCCGCTGAGTACGAATTCAGCGAACATGGGAATAAAGTCCAAAAACAACACTGTGGCGATATAATACACCACCGTGATAAGCGACCGGCGCAAATCCCCGCAGAGCAGGGCGAAAATTACAGTCACTGCAATAAACAGTAGATAAAACATTACGACACTCATCTGTGTAAAGACCATCGGGTTGACGACATACCCTAAAAGAATAACCCACAGAGCAACAAGGGGAAGAAATATGCGCCGCCGCCATAATACTGCCGGACGGTGGAGGCGGTAAAATATCAGATAATAAACAAAAAACCAAATTATCGGGCCGATAAGGTCAAGGGCATATTTTAACACGATAGGCATTATGCGTTCTCCCTTATATTTTCCAGTATCTGCAACATAAGAACGTTCTACCATAAATTAAAACTTTGGTCAATTATATTTATTCCATTATTCTTCTATATATATACAAAAAGCATAGGGGGCATTTCGTATAACACAACATAAAATACCGTAAAATTCTTTACATAGATTCGATAATAAGGATGCCTACGATCTTTTTTTGACCGATAGGCCTTAAATGATAGGGGCGCAGAAAGACGTTCCTGTATTGCTTTTTCTGTTTCTTCCACGAGTCGATTTGCGGCGACCGGATTTTGAAGGGTTACCGCAATATAATCTCTTGCATCAGCCAAATCCTGCTCAAAGAGCGGTAAGTATCGCAACCGATAAAGTTGCTTATCCATGGCGTTGTTTCTTTAGCCTGCCGAAAACTTCCTCGTGGGTATACCGGACATCGGAAGCGGCGGCGGTACGGTCGGCTTCATCCAGTTTTATCTCAATATCACCGGTAAGGCTTGCATATTGCTCAAGGTTCATAACGACCATTGCTCCATAACCGTTTTTGGTTAAATATACCGGTTCACCCGTATTGACCAGCGTTTCAATTTCGGGAAACTTATTCCGCAAGTCCGATACCGGCCGTATTTGTATCATAACAGTGCTCCTTACTTCAAATATCACTATCATGATATTATCAATATCTTATCAGAATGTCAATAAAGGATTTGACAAGGCTAAAAGCGGTATACAAAAATTGTACCAGAGGCGGTATGGCTTACAGGTTTTTTTGCTGCTTTCTTCTAATTATTCCCTTACTTGGAATTTTTAGTCAAGTATTTAATCGCGCTTTTTTTATCTATATCGGAGGCTGGACAAAACCCGCCCTTGCGGCTATACTTTTATTATGGAAGCGGTCATACAGGTACTGGAAGCGGATCAATTACCGGCCTTATTTGATATTCCTCTGGAAATGAAGCATGGCCGGGTAGAAGTGACCATTCGGCAAATCCCCAATACAGAAAATGCACAGAAGGAACAGATAAATTGGGAAGCATTTAATAAATTCAAGCCCGAAGTTGATTTTAGGGAACATATACAGAAAAAACTGTCCGAAGGTTATACCTTTGATTTTGATACCGAAAAATATCTGAACGGTTCCATGACCGGGGATGACTGGCAGAAATTATTCAAATTGGAAAAACAAGCCTGGGTCCGAGCGGTAAAAGATATGGCAAAGAAGGGAAAGTATGGACCGCAAGGTACTGATTCTTGACACCAATGCGGTCCTTCGTTTTGTGGTTGGTAACGATGCAAAAATGTTTCATATCGCCGCCCATATAATCAATACCGTTCCTTGTACCGTCCCCATAGAAGTAATCGCCGAAGCCGTATTTGTGATGACCTCTGTGTACAATTATGATCGCCGGTTAATTGCAGATAAAATAAAGGAATTTATCACTATTAAAGAAAATTTAGTTGTTGAAAGCGAAATTGTCCGCTATGGCGCCAATCTTTTTGCGTCCACCGATTTTGATTTTATTGACTGTATCCTTGATGGATACGCCAAAATTAAGGGCAACCCCGTATTTACCTTTGACGGAGACTTAAAAAAACAACTAGCGGATAAGGCTTTTAGCGGCGTAAACTAGTACCGTAGGGTTAAAGTTTATCAAATAGGAGTACTATTGTATGAAGTCCTGTACAAAAGAATTGTGGTTTAATACGAAACATGAACGTGAATTTATCAACATCACCGGCGAGGTTGATAAACTCCTCAAAGAATCCGGTGTGCAGGAAGGGCTTTGTCTGGTAAATGCCATGCACATAACCGCAAGTGTTTTCATCAATGATGATGAATCCGGCCTGCATCACGACTTTGATGTGTGGCTGGAAAAACTGGCGCCCCATGAGCCGGTATCATCATATCAACATAACCACGGCGAGGTGAACGCCGATGCTCACCTGAAGCGCCAGATTATGGGACGGGAAGTTGTCGTTGCTATTACCGGTGGACAGCTTCATCTTGGGCCGTGGGAACAGGTTTTTTATGGGGAGTTTGACGGGAAGAGACGGAAGCGTGTGCTGGTAAAAATTATTGGAGAATAAAGCAGGATACCGGCATGTACCATAGCCTTGACGGCGCGGCCCTTTTGAGGTTTTATCTATTATATGGCACCTTCATTCAAGTCTTCCACCGAAGTATTCGACTGGCTGGACCAGTTTGTAAACCTTGAGGCGGGGCAGCATCCCCCCAGTTTCCGGCCCGAGCGGATGCAGATTATCGCCGCCGCCGTGGGGCGCCCCGAATTGTGCGCCCCCTCCTTCCATGTGGCGGGTTCCAAGGGCAAAGGCTCGGTTACGGGGATGCTTACTTCGATCCTTGAGGCGGCGGGGCAGAGGACCGCCCAGTATATTTCCCCCCATGTGGCGGATTTCCGGGAGCGGATAACCCTGGGCCACGCTTTCCTGGATGAAAAAACCTATATTGAGGCGGGGAATACTATACAGGATCTGGTAAAGACCCTGGAGGATAGGTCGAAGCCCGAATACCGGCTCTTTTACGGGGATGGTCCGGAGGATTGCCCCCCTACCTACTTTGAACTGCTGACCCTGTACTTTTTTCTTTGCGCCCGGATGATCCAACGGCTAGGCGGTTGCGACGCCCTGACCGTGGAGACCGGCATGGGGGGCGTGCAGGACCCCACCAATATCGTGGACCCCCTGGTGTCGTTAATCACCGTCATTGAACTGGAGCATACGGAATTTCTGGGGACCACCATTACCGAGGTGGCCGGCGCCAAAGCGGGGATTATCAAGCCCGGCAAGCCCGTGGTTCTGGCGGAGCAGTGCGATGAGGCCCTGGCGGTTTTCCGGAAGACGGCGGCGGAAAAGAAGTCCCCCCTGCTTTACTTCCCGGAGATTGCGGAAATCAGGGATGTCGCGGTGCGGGACGGCGGCACGGACTTTACCCTGGCCTTTAAGACCGGGGAATTTTTCCCCTCTCCGCTGCACCTGACCGTGGGCATACCCGGCGCGGTGCAGGCCCTGAACGCGGGGCTGGCGGTTATCGCATTGAAACACGTCTTCCCCGCACTGGACGCGGAAACCATAGACCGGGGGCTGCGGAATTTTACCCTGCCGGCCCGGTTTGAAAAACTAAGGCCCGAAGCAAAGGATGCACCGCATCCTACGCCTCCGGTGATAATCGACGGGGCGCATACGGAAAAAAGCGTGGAACTCTGCGTGAACACCTTTACTGAGCTCTACGGTGATGGGGGCATACTGATATTCGGGTGCGCCCTGGGAAAAAACGTAGAGGCCATGGCGGAGATACTGACGCCCCGGTTCTCCAGGATTGTTATTACTACCCCGGGAACCTTCAAGGTAAGCGACCCCAAGGGCATATACGAGGTGTTTGCGGCGGAACTGGAACGGCGGAAAGCGCAAGGCACTTCGGTACCGGAACTGTTGTTTATACCGGAAACGGTCAAGGCCATAGATTACGCGTTGGAGGAACGGCGGAAAGTCGGGCTTCCGGTGCTGGGAACGGGGTCATTTTACCTGGCGGCGGAGATACGGGAACGGTATTACTAACGAGTGCCAGGCGCCAATCCTACACAAACAGACAGACCCGCAGGCAAAAGACATTGCCGCTGTCGGTGATACTGACTTCCCCCGCGTATTTCCAGGCAACCCGGCGGAGCGCGGGCAGCCCCAGGCCATGGTCGCCTTCGGTCTTGGTGCTTTGGATTTCGCCGTTTTTGTAATGCAGCGGCCCGGAGAGCGGGTTGGTAAGGGTAATCAACAGGATATTTTTTTGGCTTTGTATTTTGCAGTGTACCGCCGGGTTTGGGGCGCCTTCCTGTGCCTTCATGGAAGTAACCGCATCCGCCGCATTGTCCAAGGCGATCCCCATAATGGAAGCGATGTCGTACGCCAGGGTCGTTTCTATATTCAGCAAGTCCGCCTGTACCGAAATGGTAGCCCCCTGTTCCCGAATCTGGGCCGCCTTGTAGGAGATCATGGCGTCAATCAAAGAAACCCCGGTGTAATATTCCGGCTCCATCTGTTTCAAATCCCCCAGCATAGCCCAGATCCGGTTATTCACGCTGTCATAGTTTTGCTGTTCCATATCGACTTTCAGGCTGAAGAGCAGGTTTTTTAATTCATGCCGCATTTCCCCGGTCTGCCGCTGAAACGCTTCAATGCCGGTGATCCGGCGTGATTGGGCGTAGAGCTGCCCCTGGAGGACCTGGGCCTGCAGATGAGATTCGTAATAGGCGAGCAGCCGGATATACATATAAAAGGTGAATAGATTCAGGGCGAGCAAAAAGAGCCCAAACAGAATTCCTTCAAGATAGATATTTATCCCGATCTCAAGCAAGGGCCTGGCTGCATTCGCGAAACGGGTGATCAGCACTGCGGAACCCAAGGGCGGTATGACCGTCATAATCCAGAAGTGCAGGGGCAGTTTCCCCCGGAGGTCTTTTAAAACCCAATAGTAAAACAACGCCCATCCCAATATAGCCAGGTACAGCAGATAGAATGCCGCATAATAGGCGGGGGAAAAGAGGGTTATCCCTCTTTCGAGAGTATAGCGGACAATAAAATTGCGGAGCGTATCCATGCAGGCTTCCATGCCGATGTAGTAGATGGCGGTAAACAAGGACTCCCGCAGATCCCCGCAGAGCAGGGCGAATAGGAAGAGACTTGCCACCCAGATGAGTTCAACGCTCGTATTACTTCTTATAACGGTTATACCGGTTAAGAAGTACACCCTCCATGCTATGTAGCATACGGGGAAGCTCACCAGTAGTACGACGCACCGGATTTTTGATGCGGGCCGGTGCCGCAGATAAAACAAAACATACCAGCCGGCGACGATCAAAAGCCCCCGCAGCGCTTCCAGGGGAAAATTGACGGCATAGGTCATGGGATTCCTCCGGTGTAATAGTCCATAATTTTACGGCGCACCTCTTTTTGTTTGCCCCGTGCCAGGGCTAAGCTGCGGCCGCCGGGCAGGAACAGGGTAGTTTTTTCAAAGCGCTCAACATTATCTAAATTGACCAGCATCGAATGATGTATCCTGACAAATCCGGGGTGTTTCAACTGGGCTTCCACCTCGTCGAGTTTCCCGTAAAAGATGCGGACAGAATGTTCGACGGCATCCGCTTTGGTTACTATCTCAATTTTGTGCCGCGTGCTTTCAAAAAATAAAATGTCCCCCAGGGGCATCCGGAACATAGTATCATTGAAGCGGTATACAAACACCTGCCGGGGATTCCGCAGTTGTTTGTATACCCGCAGGAGCAATGATTTTAATTCGGCTTCGTCAATGGGTTTCGACAGGAAGGCGGTTGTATCAAACTGAAAGAGCTGCTTGCAATAGGATTCATGGGCGGATATGAAGATCAGGACCGGGGTTTCAAACTCTTTTCTGATTTGCTCCGCCACCGCTATCCCGGTGGTATCCCCCAGTTCAATGTCCAGAAAGATTATATCGAAAGGGACGTCCCCGGTTTGCTGATTAAGGGCCGCAAGTACCGCAGCGCCGCTCTGAAAAACCTGTATGTGCATGGGTTCGGGCAGCAGATACTCATAGCTTTTCAAAGTACTTTCCAGATAGCCTGTTATGGCGCTTTCATCATCACATATGGCAATCTCAATCATGTCCGGATGGCTCCCCCGGATACAATAAACTAATTTTGACGCTTAATTCAAGGGATGACGGCTGAATACATCCCGCTCCAGGGGCCTTTTTTACCGCTGATGCTTTCCCAGCGCATGACGAACCAACAGGTCTTGCCCCGCTGGCTTTCATCAAAATCGAAGAGGCAGGGGCTGACGGGGTCGAAGACGATATGGACAAGTTCGTCTATACCGGCGGGGCTGTGGTCCAGAATAGCCCAGCGGAATTCTATGCCATATAGGTGATCCGGTTTGACCCACCGGTCGCTGCCCTCGTCGTGATAATGGACCACGAGCCGGCGGGCAAGGGAGCGGTCGATTTCCGCTTTCGGGATAGCGGCGGGGGTATTGTCGGCGTTTTGCGTGTAGTCGCTGCTCACATACTGTTCCTTAGAAAAATATACTATAGTATATCTTAGCTTCCGGCGAAAACACCAGTGTAAAACCACACCAATTGTGCCGTCAAAACGCCTGTTTTTGCTGCCAACATTATTCGAAAAGGATACAGCCGGTGTGAACAAGAGAATCTGGCTAAAAAAGTTTGGAATGTCGTGAGATTTAGTCATCCGCCATCAGGGAACGCCCCCTTCGTAATGCTGCGTTGGGGAACTTCTTGTTGATTTCCAGAATGTATTTATCCAGGGCCCGCTCCTTTTCATTGGCGGTGTCAAATAGTTCCCCCTGCCGGGGAGTATTGCCGGTTTCCAGGTTCAGGAGCCCCGCGCCGATGAGCCGTACCCCCCTGC
Source organism: Spirochaetia bacterium (assembly GCA_025997715.1). Classification (GTDB taxonomy): domain Bacteria; phylum Spirochaetota; class Spirochaetia; order Treponematales; family Breznakiellaceae; genus Termitinema. Next base: position 783 of record BNUY01000092.1, on the reverse strand, counting down.
CGTGAACCTCTTGGTACTTCCGGCGGAACAGGGCGGAAAGATGGTCAAACAATTCGTTTATGCTGCCCACCGGATTCGGGAATGTTTCCCGGGCGCTTACGGTAGAAAAATCTTCGTAGCGGATCTTTATAGCAACGGTTCTGCTTTGCCAGTTTTGATTCAACAGCCGGAACATGAGGGTTTCACAAATGTCAAACAGTGCGGTCTCTATGGTAAATTCATCGTAGAGATCGTAGGGGAAGGTGCGCTCGGCGCTCATCGAATGGCTCCCCCGTTCATCATCGTCAAAGGGTTCTGCCGCTTCGCCCCGGACTGCGCGGTACAGAAAAAGGCCGAAGGATGCGCCGAAGATGGAATTCAAATGTTCCAGGGGGAGGCGGTGAATATCTTCGCAGGTTTTCAACCCATACTTCCGGAACTGCTCCTGGGTCTTTTTCCCCGCGCCCCAAATCTTGCCCACCGGGAGGGCGCGCATGAACGGCGCTTCCTCACCGGGCGCAACAATGGTGATACCGTCGGGCTTCGACATCCCCGAGGCGATCTTGGCCACATACCGGTTGGATGCGACACCTAAGGAAACGGGAAGCCCCGTCCTTTCCCGCACCGCAGCCAACCGGTATGTGGCCAAGAGCGCCTCGGGGAGGTCGAAGCCCGACGGTATTACCATTGTTTCCCCCGGGGAGGGGGCGGCGGAACGGGGCTTCCCCACCGGGGACGGAGGAGCGCCGCGGAGGGGAAAAGGGGGGGCGTACGTGTGTATCTCGGGGGTGGCGGTGGCGTGAA
>BNUY01000091.1 GCA_025997715.1 Spirochaetia bacterium | reverse complement strand
GGCTTTACCAGTTACGAAGGGGGGGGCATCTCCTGACGTATCCGGTAAAAATCATCGTTACTGAGTTTCTTATTTTCCAGTTCCATATGCTTGTATCTCCTTTTGCATAATAGATAGGGCCTTATCCGGCCAGGTTTCCGCAAGGAGCCCCATGGCCGCGAGGATATACGATTTGTCGATATACACTTCCGCTTTCCGGGGACGCAGGGAAGCGGGATTTTCATTGTTGAAAAGCGCAGAGGCGGCTAAATCCCCGGCCCGGGTATTGTGGATTACGGCCCCCCCGGTAAGGACGAGCCGGTTAACGCCGGAAAGATCCTTCCCGGTCTGGACAAAGACACGGCCCGCCGGGGTATAGGCTTCTTCAATAGTCCCCGCGTGACGGGTAACCGCCGTCTCTATGGCGGCGGCGGCTAAACCAAAGTCCAGAGCCACATCCTCCTCCGATGCGGGCAGGGCCTCCGGGTGGGCCGTCCAATAGGCAACCCCGGTCCGCACTTTTTCTGCGGCAAGGCCGGAAAGCATGGCCAGTTTTTCTGCGCCCGCAGCATCCAGCACCCCGGCGGAACTGTAGCGCATCCCGATATCCCCTTCCACGGTGCGCTTTGATTCCGGCTCCGGAATGCCCTTCATCACCACATCCCCGCTCCGTTGGGGAAGCCCCTTGGCCACCGAATAGACATCCGTGGTAGCCCCCCCAAGATCCACCGCAACCAATTCTCCCAGGCCCTTTTGCGCATCGGTTCCGCCCGACAAAAGTTCCAGGCCCCGCTTTACCGCCGAGGGGGTGGGCATCAATATGCCGGAAACCAGGGCCTGTTCCCGGCTCAGTCCCTTGGCCCGGATGATGCGCCGTAAAAAAAGACGGCGTATCTCTTCCTGAACCGGTTCTATGTTGAGCTTGTTCAATGCGGGCATCACATTGGGGCAGCGAATCAGTTCCCGGCCTGTTGCGGCAAGGATCTTCTCACATTCCGCCGCCGCCCCCCGGTTTCCGGCTATGATGATGGGGAAAGGCTCCGCTGCCGGGCTTGGCATTGCCGCCAGCATCCGGGCGTTGTGGAGGATACATTCCTTATTACCCCCGTCTACGCCGCCAGTTAATAGAAGAATATCAGGCTTTAGGGTGCTAATTTCGATGACATCCTCATCGGTCAATTCATAGGAAAATACTTTTATAATCTTTGCGCCCGCTCCCAGGGATGCCAGCCGGGCAGCCTCGGCGGTAAGGGAGGGTACGAGGCCGCAGGTGATCATCCGTAAGCCTCCGGCGGCGCTGCTGCAGGCAAAGCGTTTTACGAAATGCAGGGGGCCGGTTTCTTTTTGCAGTTTTTCCACCCCCTCGGCAAGCCCGGTCCCGATATCGGTATCCACCGTGGTATAGGCCGCCGCCGTTCCCAGCAGCCGCTCCCCCTCAGGGTCTACCGCAGTTACCTTGGTGTTTGTGCTCCCGAAATCGATTAGCAAAACCGCTTCCATTACCCCGCCGTTTCCATGTTTAGGTCTTCCCGCAGGGCCTGTATGCCCGCTTCCGGGCTGGTCCCGGGCCCGAATACCCGGTCAAAGCCCATGGCCTTGAACCGCTTTTCCACTTCCGCAAGGTCCTGCTTGCCCACCACGATATTCCCTCCTATATAGAGGAGAATACCCTTTAAGCCCGCTTCGTCGCATTTTTCCCGGAATCCCCGGCAGTCCAGTTCCCCGTGTCCGTAGAGGGAGGATACCAGGATGGCGTCCGCCGCAGTCTCCAGGGCCGCCTCGATATATTCCTCCTGGGAAACCATGACCCCCAAATTGGTAACCTCAAAACCCGCCGCGGTAAAGGCATAGTAGAGGATCTTATTCCCCACCGCGTGGACATCGGCGCCGATGACGCCTATGATCAGCTTTTTCTTTTCCATTAGAATCCTCTTTATAAACATATAGTACAATAAAGTATATTGATATATATCTATACTTTCATGGTAAAGTATACCGGGGGTTTTCCGAATTGTCAACAAAAATTAATATAAATTTTTTCTTGACTTGTGCTATATCATGCCTTACACTAAAAAATGTTGATGATATAAAATTATACCAGGAGAAGAACGTATGTACAAAATTACTATCGGCGCATCCCCGCTTAAAATTTCTGAACTGCGGCGCGTATTGCAAGAACCGGTTGAGGTAGTTCTCAGCAAGGACATCGAGGCAGGAATTCAAAAAAGCGCGGATGTTGTTAGTGATATCTTAAGCACCGGCAAAGTTGTTTACGGCATAAACACCGGCTTCGGGAATCTTGCCAATAAGAGCATCGCACCCAAGGACCTTGCCCTTTTGCAGGCATCCCTGGTGCGCTCCCATGCCGTCGGGGTTGGGAAGCCCCTTGAGGACGACCTTGTGCGGCTTATCATGCTGCTGAAGATCAAGGGCCTCTCCCGGGGATTTTCCGGCGTCCGGCTTGAGGTGGTAAAACGCCTGGTGGACATGCTGAACGCCGGGGTCTATCCGGTCATCCCCCGCAAGGGTTCCGTTGGAGCCTCCGGGGATCTGGCCCCCCTTGCCCACATGACCCTGGTTCTGATGGGTGAAGGCATTGCCCGTTATCAGAGGAAAACCCTCACCGGCGCCGAAGCCATGAAGGCCGCCGGCCTCCGCCCCATAGAATTGGGGCCAAAGGAAGGGCTTGGCCTGCTCAACGGCACCCAAATCTCCACCGCCATGACCCTGAAAGGCCTGTTCCTCGCCGAAGACCTCTTTAGCGCCGCCATCGCCACCGGAGCCCTCACCATTGAGGCCGGTTCCTGTGCCCGTACCCCCTTTGACGACCGTATCCATCAGGCCCGCGGCCAGCAGAGTCAGATAGACGCCGCCGCCGCCGTCCGCGATCTCCTGGGGGCACACAGCGAAATTGGCGATGCTCACATCGACTGTGACCGCGTGCAGGACCCCTATTCCATGCGCTGTATGCCCCAGGTCATGGGCGCCGTCCTCACCCAGATTCGCAACACGGCGGCGGTACTGGAAATCGAGGCAAACGCCGCTTCCGATAACCCGCTGGTGTTCCCCAATGAGGCTGAAATCCTCTCGGGCGGCAATTTTCACGCCGAGCCGGTGGCAATGGTCGCCGACAACCTCGCCCTGGCCTTTTCCGAAATGGCGGCAATTTCCGAGCGGCGCATCTCCTATCTGGTGGACCCGCATATGTCACATCTACCCCCCTTCCTCGTGGAAGACGCCGGCGTCAATTCCGGCTTCATGATTGCCCACTACACCGCCGCCGCCCTGGCCAGCCAGAACAAGACCCTTTCCTTCCCCAGCTGCGTGGACAGCCTGCCCACTTCGGCGAATCAGGAAGACATTGTTTCCATGGCCCCCAATGGCGCGCGCCGGCTCTGGGAGATGGCGGAAAATCTTCGCAACATCCTTGCCATCGAACTTTTGGCCGCCGTTCAGGGACTGGACTTCAAAAAAGGCCTCAAGACATCGCCGAAGCTGGAAACCTACCGGGCGGAAGTGCGCAAGCATGTTAAGCATTGGGACAAGGACCGTTTCTTCGCCCCGGACATCGAAGCGGCATCCAAGCTCATCGAGAGTGGTTACTTTAACGATGCGGTTGCCGGCAAATATTTGCCGAGCCGGGCGTAAATTTTTGTATACACGGGGGCGTTGTCCCCGTACAATAAAGTATAAGGAGAAAAACTATGTTAACGAATCCTGTATTGCTTTCTGTACTGTTGATGTGTGTGTTGTGCCTGTTGAAGGTCAACGTACTCCTGGCCATCATGATCTCCGCCATTTCCGCCGGGCTTTTGGCCGGCTTCGGCTTTGGGGAAACCATGGGGCTCCTGATTGGCGGAATGGGCGGCCAGGGCGAAACCGCCCTCAGCTACGTTTTGCTTGGCGCATTGGCGGTGGGCATTTCCGAAACCGGGCTTGCCACCATGCTTTCCAATGGAATTCAGAAGGTTGTTGGCAAAAAAGCAACCCTGTTCCTGATCGTGCTCGCCCTGGTGGCAAGCTGTTCACAGAACATCATTCCCGTCCACATCGCTTTCATCCCCATCCTGATCCCGCCCCTCCTTGCCATGATGAACGATATGAAGCTTGACCGCCGGGGCGCCGCCTGTGCCCTGACCTTCGGCCTCAAGGCGCCCTACGTCATGATACCCGCCGGGTTCGGCCTTATTTTCCACGGCATCATCGCCAACAGCCTCAAAGACAACGGCATGATGGTTGATAGTACCAAGATATGGTCGTATATGCTCGTTCCGGGCGCGGGCATGATTTTGGGCTTGCTCATCGCGGTTTTCTTCTCCTACCGGAAAAAGCGTGAATATGAGAATAAGCCCCTGTTGATAGCCCCCGACGATACCAGCGAAGTGATAACCGACCACTTTACGAAAAAGCATCTCGGGGCCGCCCTGGGAGCGGTATCCGCCTTTGCCCTTCAGCTGATCACCGGTTCCCTCCCCCTGGGCGCACTGGTGGGCCTCATCGTAATGTGTATTTTCGGCGCGGTTCCCTTCAAACACATGGACAACACCATGGCCGGGGGTATACGGATGATGGGCTTCATCGCCTTTGTCATGCTGGTAGCCTCGGGTTTCGCCAATGTGATCCGTGAAACCGGCGGCGTAAACGCAATCGTAGAGGCATCGGTAGGCTTGGTAGGCGGCAGTAAACCGCTTGCCGCCGTCATCATGCTCTTCATCGGCCTCATCATCACCATGGGCATCGGCACCTCCTTCGGGACCGTTCCTATTGTCGCGGCTATTTACGTGCCCTTCTGCCTGAGCCTCGGTTTCTCACCGGCCTCCACCGCAATCCTCGTTGGAGTCGCGGGAGCCCTGGGGGACGCGGGTTCACCGGCATCGGATTCAACCCTGGGCCCGACCTCGGGTCTTAACGCGGACGGTCAGCACGATCACATCTGGGATACCTGTGTTCCGACCTTCCTGCACTACAACATACCCCTGATAATCTTCGGAACCATTGGGGCATTACTGCTATCATAATTGAAACCGGGGTTTAACCCCAGGGGGGCAAAGGATGGAAATAGCATTTGTAAAAATGAATCCCACGGAGAACATGACAATCCTGGTGGAAAGTCCTTTGCCCCGTGAACAATACGGACAGATAGCCGCACGGCTCATGGCCTACGGCTCCCTGTTCGCCGAACAGGTGGGCTACATTGAAAAGCCCACGTTGAAAGGCGCCCGATCCCGGCTCCATATGATGGGCGGTGAGTTCTGCGGAAACGCCACTATGTCAACCGCGGCCCTTATCGCCTTTGACGATGGGGTTAAAGGGGGCGACACCGTCACCGTGCCCCTGGAGGTATCCGGCGCCGAGGGGCTGCTCACCTGCGAAGTATGCCCCGTTGCCGGTGAAGAAAAAACCGCCGCCGTATCCGTGGGGATGCCCCCGGTACTTGGTGTGGAAAAACGTACTTTCCAATATGACGGGGCATCATTTGAGACACACATGGTCCGGACAGAGGGCATAACCCACCTGCTTATTGACACGGCCCGGGACAAACAGAAACCCTGGCACAGTATTGCTGAAGGGGCTATCATCCAATGGAATGAAGAACTGAAAGCGGACGCCCTGGGACTCATGCTGTATGAAACAACCGGGGAAAGTTACCGGATAGATCCCCTGGTGTATGTTGAGGGCTCAAAAAGCCTGACCTGGGAGCGGGGCTGCGGTTCCGGCACCGCCGCCATGGGCGCATGGCTTGCATGGAAAAACAAATCCACCACCGGCGCAGACATCGACCAGCCCGGCGGCAGGATCAAGGTTGAAGCGGAGTATAGGGATAACGCGGTTGGGAAAATTACCATCCGGGGCATCGTTAAACTCGCCGCACGGGGGATCGCTTATTTGTAATAGCAGTGCTGCCCTCCCCTCCGAAAAGTGCGCTCCGGGCAATTATGGCATCTTATCTGTCAAAACATGGTATTTTTTCTTGACTTATACTATATCATCCCTTATGATTCATATAGATCATTAATAAATTTTTAAGGAGTGTCTATTATGCCGGAAACGAAAAAAGCGGGTGCGCATGGTACGGTGTCGAGCGGGAATGTCCTCAAATTCCTTGTATTCAGTCTCTTTGGGATATTTATGTTTTTCTGCCCCATCACGTTCAACAACAAGTCTACTATCCCCATCGACCATATTATTTCCCTTATTACGGGAAATTTGCTGGGGCCCGCAAGGATTTACGTCCTCATTGTAATGTATATTGGGGCTGTGCTTCCCTTTGTCAGGAAAACATGGAATAAAAACGGGGTAACCGTCTTTTTTTCCTTTGCGAAGATCTGCGGCGCCATTATCGGTACGGTTCTCTTCTTCAACCTGTTGCCGGGACTCAAGTGGCTCTGGCGGCCCGATTTCGGTCCCTTCCTCTTTAAGAGCCTCGCCATGCCGGTGGGGCTGGTTATTCCCATAGGCTCTGTTTTCCTGGCTTTTCTGGCGAACTTCGGGCTAATGGAATTTGTCGGCGTCCTTATGACGCCGGTTATGCGTCCCCTCTTCCGCACCCCGGGGCGTTCTGCGATTGACGCGGTCGCTTCTTTTGTCGGCAGTTATTCTATTGCGCTTATTATCACCAATGATATGTACCGGAAGGGAAAATATACCGCCCGGGAAGCGGCGATTATTGCTACGGGGTTTTCCACGGTTTCTGCGACCTTCCTTCTTATTGTGGCGAACACCCTGGGCTTGATGAATCAGTGGACCCTCTATTTCTGGGTCAGCCTTGTGGTTACTTTTATTGTTACCGCAGTTACCGCTCATATTTGGCCCCTGAGTTTCTTTCCGGAGACATACTACAAAGATAATCCCAACCCTGACCCGGTACATACCGGCAGCCGGATAAAATACGCCTGGGAATCGGCCCTTGCGGCTTCCAGAAAAGCCGCGCCCCTGGGCCGGATGGTCCTTACCAACCTCAAAGCCGGATTGAACATGGCCTTTGCCGTTATTCCCTCTATTACTTCCGTAGGGCTTTTGGGACTGGTATTGGCGGAATATACGCCAATCTTCGATGTGTTCGGGTATGTGTTCTATCCGTTTTTTAAGGTCTTCGGCGTTTCCCAGGCTGTTCTGGCCGGTAAAGCCGCCGCGATGAGCCTTCCGGAAATGTTCCTGCCCGCAGTCCTTATCGCAAAAACCGCAACGCCGCTGCTCAAATTTGTAATCGCCGTGGTCAGCATTTCAGAAATACTGTTTTTCTCGGCAAGCATTCCCTGTATGCTGGGCACGGAAATTCCCCTCAAACTGTGGCAGATTGTGGTAATCTGGTTTGAGCGGGTGGTGCTGTCAATTGTTATCACCATACCGATAGCGATGCTGCTTAAATTCCCTGATGTGATACAGGCCGTCCAGGCTGTTACCCCCTAATATTTTTTACGAAGGAGTTACTTTATGGAAAACATTATGCAGATTACGTTGTTGAACAAAGGGGAAAAACTTCCCCCCAAACCGGTGTTTGAAAAAAACATTCGCCGCGCCCCCTCCCGGGGTTTCCGGCTTTCCGAGGCCCAGACAAACACCGCCCTGAAAAACGCCCTGCGGTATCTGCCTCAGGAATATCACGCAGAGCTTATCCCCGAATTTCTCGACGAACTGTATACCTACGGCAGAATCTACGCCTACCGGTTCAGGCCTGCGGGCAGAATCTACGGAAAGCCCATCGACGAATACAAGAGTAACTGTATTGAAGGTAAGGCCTTTCAGGTCATGATCGACAACAACCTTGACTTTGAAGTCGCCCTCTACCCCTACGAACTGGTAACCTACGGTGAGACCGGGAGCGTCTGCCACGACTGGCTGCAATACCGGCTGATAATGAAATACCTGGAAAACCTTACGGAAAACCAAACCCTGGTTGTCACCTCCGGGCACCCGGCGGGTCTCTTTAAGTCCCGGCCCGAAGCCCCCCGTGTTACTATTACTAACGCACTCATGGTGGGCTGCTTCGATAACCAGGCAGACTGGGAAATCGCCGAGGAAATGGGGGTCGCCAATTACGGGCAGATGACCGCAGGGGGCTGGATGTACATTGGCCCCCAGGGCATCGTACACGGAACCTACAACACCCTGCTCAACGCCGGGAGAAATGAACTGGGCATTCCCCATGACAAGGATCTCCGGGGCCATCTCTTTGTCAGCTCGGGCCTTGGCGGCATGAGCGGGGCCCAGCCCAAGGCCGCCGAGATTGCCGGCGCGGTGGGAATAGTCGCCGAGGTTGACGAAAGCCGCATCAAAACCCGGCTTGACCAGGGCTGGGTTTCCTATTCATCCTCTAATCTATCGGATGTTTTTGCCAAGGCAGATGAGTACTTAAAAAAGAAAACACCCTATTCAATCGCTTACCATGGAAATATTGTTGACCTCTTGCAATACGTCGTTGACCGCAACATTAAGGTTGAGTTGATGAGCGATCAGACATCCTGTCATGCGGCGTACGACGGCGGCTACTGTCCCCAGGGGATGAGTTTTGCGGAACGGACCGCCATGCTTGCACAGGAAGACAAACGAAGTGTGTTTATCGAAAAGGTCAACGCCTCATTGCGGAAGCACTATGAACTGATTAAAACCTGCGTCGAACGGGGCGCGTACTTTTTCGATTACGGGAACGCATTTCTCAAGGCCGTATACGATGCGGGGGTAAAAGAGGTTTCCAAAAACGGTATTGATGATAAGGACGGCTTCACCTTCCCCTCCTATGTGGAGGACATCATGGGCCCGCTGCTCTTCGACTACGGCTACGGTCCCTTCCGCTGGGTATGCCTCAGCGGTAAACCCGAGGACCTCCGCAAAACGGATCAGGCGGCCATGGACTGCATCGACAAGAACCGGCGGTACCAGGACATGGACAACTACAACTGGATCCGGGACGCGGAAAAAAACAAAATGGTGGTGGGAACCCAGGCGCGCATCCTCTACCAGGACGCCGAGGGCCGAATGAAGATAGCCCTTAAATTCAACGAGCTGGTGCGGGAAGGAAAGATAGGGCCGGTCATGATGGGGCGGGATCACCACGACGTAAGCGGCACCGATTCCCCCTTCCGGGAAACCTCCAACATCAAGGACGGCTCCAATGTGATGGCGGACATGGCGGTGCAATGCTATGTGGGTAACGCCGCCCGGGGCATGAGCTTAGTGGCCCTGCACAACGGCGGCGGTACCGGCATCGGGAAGTCCATCAACGGCGGCTTCGGCCTGGTGCTGGACGGCAGTACCCGTGCTGACGAGGTCATAAAAAGCTCCCTGCTCTGGGACGTGATGGGCGGCGTGGCGCGGCGGAACTGGGCGCGTAACCCCCACTCCATGGAAACCGTTACGGAGTACAACAAAAAGTACGCCGGGGAAAGCCAGATCACCATCCCCTATCTTGCGGACGAGGACCTGGTGGCAAAGGCTGTACATAAACACTTTTCCTGATGGAAACGGGAGGATGCCGGGAGGTATCCTCCTTTTTTTAAAAAAGGTATTATTGAGAACATTGGTGTATATCAATTTCTTTCATTTGTAATTTTTATGCCGCTATGCAGTTTCTTATGCATTTTTATACTTTTTCCTTGACAGATACTATATCGCCCATTACAATGCGTTGATTGTGAAGGGTGAAAAATGAATATCCATTTCATTCTTAATGGAAAAAAGCATCGCGGCAGGGTTGATTCCTCTACCCGGCTTATTGATCTATTAAGGGATGGATGCGGTATACGCAGTGTCAGGGAAGGCTGCGGCGCCGGAGAATGCGGGTCCTGTACCGTTTTACTAAACGGCAATCCCGTTTGTTCATGCCTGACCCCGGCGGTACAGGTCCGGGGTTGCGAAATTATCACGATTGACGGACTGGAACAAAATGGGGAACTTACCCTGTTGCAAAAAGCTTTCCTCGAAAATGACGCCGTGCAATGCGGGTTTTGTACCCCCGGAATGATCCTCACCGCAAAGGCCCTCCTTGATAAGAATCCCAATCCCAGCAAAGATGAGATACGGCGGGCTCTGGCGGGTAACATCTGCCGTTGTACCGGGTATATCCCCATCCTGCGGGCCGTCGAGGCGGCGGCACAGCAAAGAGAGGCGGCGACATGAACCACAGCGACCCGCTGATCCCCGGATCCTTGGAGGAACTCCTCGATCGTATTGAAGGGTATTCGGGCAGGTATATCCTTGCGGCGGGCGGAACCGATTGTCTGGTAAAATTCGGGGGGCGCATGTCTCCCCGCTGCCGCCTTATCGACATTTCCGGTGTAGCCGAATTACGGGGAATCTCCCTTGAACATGATGAACTTCGTATCGGCGCCCTGGAAACCATGACTTCCCTGTCCGAAGATGCTGGGGTAAAACAGTATGCCCCCTGCCTGGCTGCGGCTGCGGCAAAAGTGGGGTCCTGGCAAATCCGGAACCGGGCGACAGTGGGGGGCAATGTGGCTAACGCCTCTCCCGCCGCAGATACCCCATCGGCCCTTGCGGCCCTGGATGCGGTGGTTCTGCTCACTTCCCGAAAGGGCAGCCGGGAACTGCCGGTTCCTGCGTTCCTAACCGGGCCGAACCGCAACGCCCTGGAACCCGGCGAGCTGATACGGGGCTTCCGTATCCCCCTGCGGCACGGGAGGACATCCGCCTTCGGCAAAATAGGCAGCCGAACCGAGTTGAGCATTGCCCGGCTCAACCTCGCGGCGGCCATAGGCGGAAATACTGAACCCCGGGTGTTTGTGGGAACCCTGGGAACGGCGGCCCTGCGCTGCCCCGAAGCGGAATCGGCCCTCGCCCGCAACGGCGCTTCCGATCCGGCCCCCTTCTGCGCCGCCCTTTCGGCGCTGGTTGAAAAGGCCATAGCCGGGCGATCCACCCTCCCCTACAAACGTTCCGCCATACAGGCCCTGGGGGAAGATGTACTAAAGACTATAGAAGGTATTGTATGAGCGGGTACAAGTTCATCGGAAAAGACCTGCGCCGCCCCGATGGACCGGACAAGGTGAGGGGCCAATACCATTATCTGGCGGATTCCCTGCCCGAAGGTACCCTGCAGGGGATAATACTCTTCAGTACCCAGGCCCATGCCCGCCTTGTTTCCATAGATACCCGGCGCGCCCTGGCCCTGCCCGGGGTCACCGTACTGACCTATGAGGACGCCCCCGCCGAACGGTACAACAGCGGTGAGTGGTTTCCCGGGCAAAATGACCATCCGGATGAAACCGTTCTTACCGGCCATGTCCGGCATGTGGGCGACCGGATTGCGCTGGTACTGGCGCAGGACCGGCGGACAGCCCTGGAGGCGCGGAACCGTATCAACGTTGTGTATGAACCCCTGCCGCCCATTACCGATATGATGAGCGCCGGGGATATGGCGGGCCTGCTCCACGAAGACGGGGTACCGGCCTTCACGGGCCGCATTGAGTACGGTGATGTGGACGCGGCCTTTGCCAATGCCAATATTGTGGAACGGGATACCATAGCAACTCCCCGAATCCATCACGCCGCCATGGAAACCCACTGCATCCTCGCCATTCCCCGGGCGGAACAGGTTCTGGAAATACGCAGCCCCTGCCAGATCGGCTTTGGGGTTCAACATGCGGTGTCCATGGTAGTACCCCTTCCCCTCTCGAAGATCCGGGTGATAAAGGTCCCCATGGGCGGGTCCTTCGGCGGCAAGCAGGAGGTAGTCTTTGAGCCCCTCTGCGCTTGGGCCGCCTACCGGCTGGGGCGGCCTGTGTTTATCAACACCACCCGGGAAGAAACCATGCTTGCCACCCGTACCCGTGCCGCAACCCTGGGGGTCGTGGAAACCGCCCTGGATGCCGAAGGCAAGATCCTGGGCCGCCGCTTTTCCCTGACCGTCGATGCCGGGGCCTACCTGACGGGGACCAAAAAGGTGATGATGGCCATGGGTAAAAAAACTTCCCGGCTCTACGCCATCCCCGCACTGCGGTACGAGGCACGGGCGGTGCGTACCTCCACCACCCCGGCGGGGGCCTGCCGGGGATACGGTTCACCCCAGATTCATGCCATAACCGAGGTTCATACAGACCTCCTCTGCCGGAGGCGCGGCTTTGACCCGGTGGCGTTCCGCCTTAAAAACCTGGTCCACCCCTTTAACGAGGATCCTTCAGGGAGCGCAAACCTGGGTAACGCCCGGATCAGGGACTGCCTGGAGCGGGGGCTTCGGACCTTCGGCTGGGAGGAACGAAAGAAAGCGTCAGGCGCCGGGCGCTTCCGGCGGGGGGCGGGCTTTGCCTGCGCCACCCACGGCAACGGGTACTACAAGACCATCTACCACGATATCGCGGGCATGTCCCTGCGGCTTATGGAAGACGGCTCGGCGGTACTGCGTTCGGGGATATACGAGATGGGGCATGCCGCAAACACCGCCATGGCCTGCATCGTGGCTGAAGTTACCGGCATCGCGCCGGAACGGATAACCGTGCTGGAGGGGGATACCCTTTTCGGCAGCTACGACATCGGCTGCCAGGCAAGCCGGGGGATCTATGTGGTGGGTGAATGCGCCCGGCTCTGTGCGGAAAGCGCCATGGAAAAGCTCTGCCGGGAGGCGGAACGGCTCTGGCAGGTTCCGGTACGCCATGAAGGCGGTGTACTCCGCGCCGGGGATAAAACGGTAGGTTTCGGCGATGCCCTCCGGGAAATTACCATGAAAAACCGCGTTACGATAGAAGCCTTTGTGGAGCACCGGCCGGAACGCAACCCCGCTTCCTATGGCGTACCGGAACCTGCCAGAGCCGTTCCGCCTCCCGGCAGAGCTTTTCCATGGCGCTTTCCGCACAGAGCCGGGCGCATTCACCCACCACATAGAT
>BNUY01000090.1 GCA_025997715.1 Spirochaetia bacterium | reverse complement strand
CCGGGATATGAGCGTAGCCGGGGAATTGTACCTACGGCTTACAGAAAACAAATGGCAGCTTGAGGATATATTGGTGGAGGAAGCGAGGGCTCTGTCCGAAAAGGGGATGAATACGTATAAGTTCGATTTTTCTCCCTATGAACGGTTTTTTTAAGTGAAGATGAATGGCAATACAGATTAAACGGATTCAAAAGGACTTTTTCCTCAAGATAGTCTACGATGAGCAGATTCCTGTTATTTTTTTACGCAACCGTACCGAATACATGCTGCGGGTAGAACGGCTTACGGAAAAGGAGATCTTCCTCCTGGCGGCTCGCCCCATACCGGGACTGCAACCCCGGAGAAAAATGCACCTTATCTTTGAATATCGCGCAAAGATCATGGCTTTTACGGTGGAAATTAAAACCATCAGGGAAAATCATATCGTAGCGGGAACACCGGAATACCTGTATAAGGATCTGAACCGGTCCTATTCCCGGGTGGTAAATCCGCCGGAGTTAAAGATACAATTTTCCCTCAAGGGGGACGACCAGGATTTCGAGTCCGGGATTTCTCCCACAAGCTCCTGGGCAAATAATAATGCTATGGAAAAATTCAAAAGAAAAATTATTTTTAACAATTGTTTCATAGTTTAACCCATTGTACCCATATGTATAAGGTACTACTAAACTAATTGGAAGGAAAGGTCAAAGGGATTACATCCCCGGTAATCAGCGTATAACGAAGGATTAAGAATTTTTAACCGCAAAGGCGACAAAGGCGCGCAAAGGGGAAGAGAAGACCCCTTCGGGACCTGGCTATCCATCCATCTTCATCTTCCTTTGTCGCCTTCGGCGCGGTTTTTTTTCTTCGTTTTTGATCGGTGGGTCAAGTTTAGTATGTGGACAGGGATCATCCCGGAAGGATAGTATTACCTAATGGGAAAGGATGTTTATGCTGCACTAAGAACCGGATACACGGATCCCATACGGGATGTGCTCTGGGGGCATATCTACCTTACCCCAGAATTGGCGGCACTGACCAAATCGGAGCCCTTCATGCGGCTCTCCCGTATTTTCCAGCTCGGGCCCGCCTATGCGGTGTATCCCGGGGCAACCCATACCCGGGCGGCCCATTCCATCGGGGTGTACCACCTGGCCCGGCGGCTCCTCCTTTACCTGGCGGAACGGGGCGCCGATGTCTGGCTCACGCCAAGCGGGGCTGTCTCCTTCCTCTGCGCCGCCCTGCTCCACGACCTGGGGCATTTCCCCTACACCCATTCCCTGAAGGAACTCGAAGGGAACCGGAGGTTCCCACTGCGGCGTCACGAGGCGCTTACTGCGGAAATCATTCTCCGGGAACCCATCAAGTCCCTGGTTGCCAAGGCCGGGGGCGATCCTGCCCTTACCGCCGCCATAGTGGACACGGAGCTTCCGGTGGCCGAAGAAACGGAGCCGGTATTTTACCGCAAGCTCCTTTCCGGGGCGCTGGACCCGGATAAACTGGACTACCTGAACCGGGATGCCCGGTACTGCGGGGTCCCCTACGGCGCTCAGGACGTGGATTTTATCCTGAGCCGCCTCTACCCCGACCCTGAAAAGGGCGCCGTCATTGACAGCCGGGGAATTCCCAGCGTGGAGTCCATCCTTTTTTCAAAGTACCTGATGTACCGGGCGGTCTATTGGCACCCCCAGGTACGTTCCGCCACGGGGATGGTGAAAAAAGCACTCCTGGGGGGTCTTGAGGATGGCGTCCTTACGCCGGCGGATCTCTACGGCTTGGACGACGCCGGACTTTTCGCGCTCCTTGGCAGCCGTTCACACCCCCTCTTTCACCTGGCGGAAAAGGTCAGGGCCGGACGGTTTTACGCTTCGGTGGCGGCATTCCCCTTTGACGAGGAACAGCACGGGGCTTTGCTGGACATAAGCCGGCGGTCTGGACATGAGGAAGCCCTGGCAGGGGAACTTTCCCGGGTCTTGGGGGAAGGCCTGGGGCCGGAGGCGATAATCATTGATGTGCCGGAACCCATATCCTTTGAAACCGGCCTCTATGTTTCAGGCGAGTCCGGTGAGACCGGGTGTTTTTTTGCCGAAAGTTCCAGCGTGTTTAAGCCCGGGGTAGTGGAAAGTTTGGTAAAATCCCTGCGAATTATCCGGATTTTTGTGGACCCTGACCATGAAAATAGGGTAAAATCACATCCGGAGCTTAATGGGATATTGCGCATTCACAAAAAATGGTTACATTTAACATAGGGACGGAGGTTTGGAATGGAGATACACAATACGACCGAGGAGATTGTCTTTTCGGCGATAGAAGGCATTTGCGCTTCCATCGAGAAAGAGGGTAATACCGGCAATTTTTGTCTCTGCGATCAGTGCCGCACAGACGCGGCTTGTTTTGTCCTGAACCGTATTCCTCCCCATTACATTATCTCCAACCGGGGGGTTGCCCGGCTTGATCAGGTAACCCACCACCGGCAGCAGAAGGATGCGGACACCGTTTCCCTGGTTTATGAGGCCCTCAAACGGGTCAGCCACAACCAGCGTCCCAATATCGACCATACCAAGGGGGCGGTCAAGAAAGCTGTGCTGGGTCCGGTCTTCAACATCCCTACCATTATTGGCCGGGCCTTTAACGGCGCCAATTTTTCTCCCCTGGCGGATGCCCGGGTGGAACTCCGGCGGAAGGGAAAGCTTACGGAGATGAAGAACCGCAACTGGCAGAATCCCTGTACCCTGGTTGCCAATACCCAGGGTACCTTCACCTTCTGGCCCGAATCCATCCCGGTCAAGGAAGCGGGTCTCCGTAAAAGTTTTGAATATTCCATAAAAATTGAAGCGGCGGGCTTTGAAACCCTGAGCCATTTTTTTGAAGTCCCGGTGTTAAGTGAGGCCGGTGACGCCGAATCCTTCTCCATGGACCGGACTTTCAAGCTGCCGGACCTGTATTTGTTTCCCCCGGGGAACGATGAGGTTTTTTCGTTATAGGGCATGATTATTACCGTAACCCTAAACCCTGCGCTGGATAAAACCGCCCGTTGTGATGTTCTGCGGCCAAATGCCCTTAACCGTCTGCGGGACGTGAGCATTGATGCGGGCGGCAAGGGGGTAAATGTGTCCGCCATGATCCGCGTCCTGGGCGGCAACAGTATTGCTACCGGATTTGCGGGGGGCGGCGCGGGGGAAGAACTTATCGCGGGGCTGGCCGGGAAAGGACTGGAACATGATTTTGTGCGTATCGCTTCGGTAACCCGCACCAATCTTAAAGTTATCAATGATGCGGGAAACGTAACTGAATTAAACGAGCCGGGACCGGAAATAACGGGTGAAGAATTTGCGGCGCTGGAAAAGAAACTGGCAGCCTTTGGAACAAAGGGCAATACGTTTATCCTTTCCGGCAGCCTTCCCCGGGGCATAAAAAGTGACGCCTACAAAAAACTTTGCGGAACCCTGCGGCAAAACGGGGCGGAAGTATTTCTGGATGCGGACGGTGAAGCCCTGGAACTGGCCCTTGACGCCGGGCCTGATGCGGTTCCCTGTTTTCTAAAACCTAACCGGTATGAACTCTTAAAACTATTCGGCATACAGGATGGCAGCGAAATTACCGAAGCGGTTTTATCACCGCTTTGTGTAAAATTGCTTGACAAGGGAGTCTCCCTGGTCTGCCTTTCCCTGGGGCATGAGGGGGCGCTTTTTGTCAGCCGGGAAGGTATCCGGCGAAGCCCGGCGCTTCCGGTAACGGTGAAGTCAACGGTCGGCGCCGGGGACAGCATGGTGGGCGCCCTGGTATATGGGTTTGAAAATGGCCTGCCGCAGGAACACTGTTTTGCCTTGGCTATGGCCGCTTCCGCCGGGGCTTGTACCACCGAAGGGACCAATCCGCCATCACGGTTTTTGGTGGATGAACTATTGCAGCAAGTTTGCGTACAAAAAATTTCTTAGCAGTACTTGCGGAAACTAAATGGGTTTTTTTCTTTGCCTGTGATATACTATAGTTCAGGGGGAATATATGTGCGGAATTACCGGATATGCCGGATACAAGGAAGCGGCGCCTGTTTTGCTGGATGCGCTCAAAAAACTGGAATACCGGGGATACGATTCCGCCGGTATCGCGGTGCTGGCTGCGCAACCGCTTGAAAATTCGCCGTCCGGAAACCGGCTTTTTGTCCGTAAGGCGAAGGGGCCGCTCAGTGTGCTTTCCGAACGGCTGAGCCATGAAACCGTCGCCGGGACCCTCGGCATCGGGCATACGCGGTGGGCAACCCACGGTGAGCCCTCGGATGTCAATTCGCACCCGCATACTGATGTTTCGGGGCGAATCGCCGTGGTGCATAACGGCATTATCGAAAATTACGCACGGCTCAAAGAATGGCTTCAAGCCCGGGACGTGGTGTTTTTGAGCGACACCGACACGGAAGTTATCGCCCACCTCATCAATTATTATTACAAACCAGAAAGCGGAGGCGGGCTGCTCGGCGCCGTACTGGAGACGCTCAAGCGGCTTGAGGGATCCTATGCGCTCGCGGTGGTCTCAAGTGATTTCCCTGACCGCCTGATTGCCGCACGGAAGGACAGCCCCCTGATTGTCGGGCTGGGGCAGGGCGAAAATCTGATTGCCTCCGATGTCACCGCCCTGCTCGCCCACACCCGGGAAGTGTGTTTCCTTGAAGACCGCGAAGTTGCCGTCCTCTACCGCGACCATGTCGATTTGTTTACCGGGCAGGGCGAAAAAATTATCCGCGCCCCCACCCATGTCGATTGGGATGTGGAAGCGGCGGAAAAAGGCGGCTACGCGCATTTTATGCTCAAGGAAATTCACGAACAGGCAAAAGCGCTCGCCGACACATTGCGGCCGCGGTTAAAAGAAACCACCACCGGGCGTGACATCAGCCTTGACGAAATCAAGCTCGGCGATAATTGGGCGGCGGCTCCACGGGTTGTTATCACCGCCTGCGGCACGGCGTGGCACGCGGCGATGGTCGGCAAGTATGCCTTTGAGCACTTCGCGCGCCTTCCGGTTGAAGTTGACATTGCATCGGAATACCGCTACCGGAACCCCGTGACCAACCCCGATGACTTGTTTATCGTCATCAGTCAGTCGGGGGAAACCGCCGACACACTCGCGGCAATGCGGCTGGCAAAAAAAAGCGGCGCGCGTATTCTCGCGGTGACTAACGTGGTCGGCTCGACCCTTGCCCGTGAGGCGGACTTGTCGCTGTATACCTGGGCGGGGCCGGAAATTGCCGTTGCGTCGACCAAAGCCTTTACCACGCAGCTTATGTGTATTTATTTGCTCGCATTGAAACTCGGCAAGCTGCGTTCACGCATAACGGATGCCGACTATGCGCGGTATCTCAAGGCCCTCGCAAAAATTCCCGAGCAGGCGGCGGCGGTGCTTGCCAAGCAGGAACTGATTCAAAAATTCGCCGCCCGGCATTTTAACAAGGGCAAGGTGTTTTTTATGGGCAGGCAGTTTGACTACGCGGTGAGCCTCGAAAGCGCCCTTAAGCTCAAGGAAATCAGCTACACCCACTCGGAAGCCTTCGCCGCAGGCGAACTCAAACACGGCCCCATCGCACTGGTAGATACGAACACGCTGGTGGTTGCTATTGCTACACAAACCGCCCTGTTTGACAAGATCGCTTCCAACATCCGCGAAGTTACCTCCCGCGGCGCGGCATCCCTGGTCATCACCTGGGAAGGCGAAAGCGCCTTCGCCGCCATCGCCGACGAAGTGTTTACCATACCCAAAACCGAGGACTGCCTTTCGCCGCTCCTGTCGATAATTCCCGCGCAGCTTTTCGCGTACTACTGCGCCGTCCAACGCGGCAACGACCCCGACAAGCCGCGCAATTTGGCAAAGAGCGTTACGGTGGAGTGACCGCAATAATTAACCACGAACAGCACGAACTAAATGAACTTCGTGTTTTTCGTGGTTAATTGAGCCAGTTCCAAAATAAGGATTAACCACCGACCTCACTGACGCCACGGACTCCTGCTTTCTTATCCTTTCCTTTGTCCGTGTTGTCCGTGAGGTCGGTGGTTAAAAATTCTTCTATTTTGGAACCGGCTTAGATACCAGCATGTAAAATCGCTCGCTGTCTTCCCGTGCAATTTTGACAAACTGATTGTCTTCGAGGCGGCCCAAAACTGCGTCCCGTTCGGCATCGTTCCGGTAGGTGACGGCGCGGAAGGGGTCGGCGTAGTCTTTGTGCTTTGTTTTATATACCTGTTCCTCAATAAAGCGGCGGGTTTTTACGCTCTCTGCGACAAAATCCTTCCATTGCTCCGCGCTGATAGTTTCGCCCGTCAGTAAGCGCAGGACTTGCAGTGCGTTGAGCGCTTTGTCCAGTGGGTATTCACGTCGGAGCTTCTCATACTCGGCGTGTATCGCGTCCCACGAGGCGAGGCTTCCTTCACGGATTGCGGTACGGAGCGCGGCGGCCTTTACGTCGGGTACAAGCTGGCCGCCGAGGTTTACCCAGTCAAAGGATACGGCATCGGGGTGCACCGCCTGGAAGCGCAAAAAATCGCCGCCGTCCGCCGCCGCAAAATATTCCAGCAGTGTTTTTACCGCATAGTACACCAGCATTTCACGGTACGCCGCGTATCCCCGGCTTAGTTTGATGATTTTAACCGGCTGCGGGGAACGTTCCAGCACACGGGGCCCGACCATGAGCGCCGCGTCTTCATCGCTCAAGGAAACGCCCGCCTCCGCCGCCCATGTTTCGAGGAGTGCCCGTGCGCGGATAATTTCCGCAACCGTGTCCGGGGCAAGGTATGCCGTTTCAATCGCCTGCACTTTGAAAACCCGTTTGTCACGGTTTTGAAATTTCCAGCTGTTGCGTTCCAGGGCGTACATATTGTAGAGCCACCAGTAAGCGGGCATCACTTCACGCTGGGTATTGTCGGCGCTCGTGGTCACCAGGCTAAAGGGCAATGGGATATTGAGTTCCGCAGGATAGTTACCCTTTGAAATCAGCGTAAAACTTGCGAAACGGCAATTATGCTTGAGGGTGCTCGAAAGCCCCGGCCAAAAACCGCGTCCCGCAATAATTTCACCGTCGTTTCCGCGGCTATTGTGATTTGAGCCGACCGTCGCTCCCGCCGCAAGGTTCGACTGCCCCATGATCATCGTGGCGATTAAGAATGAATTGTTGTGATGCTGTTCGTGGGCGGGGAACACCAAATTATTGAGCACCTCGCAGCAGGAAATTGTCGAGTTGTCACCCAAAATCGAATGAACAAGCCGCGCCCCGTATTTGAGGCTACTGTTATTCCCCAGCACAAAGCGCACCGCCTTGCACCCGTAAAACACCCGGCAGCCATAGCCGATAATGCCATTGACCAGTTCAACCCCTTCACCGATTTGCGTCGGGTCCCGTTCGTCCGATTTGATGGTCAGATTTTTGAGCTTGTTGGCGCCCTTGATGTAGGCGGCATTGCCCACACGCACGTCTTTGATGGTGTCGCAGTGCTTGATAACCGCGCCATGCCCGATAATGCCGTAGTAACCGCGCCGCTTGTCCGCACCGTTCTGGGTGATCCGCTTGAAGGCGTTCATCAGTCCCGTGTCCTCGCGGTATATCGCCCACAGGTATGCGTCCGCGCAAATAAGACCCGCAAAGGGCAAAATGCCGCGCCCCCCTGTTTCGTTCAGCGGGTCCAGCCAGACGCGCAGATCTTCCGGTTCGCCCTCCTTCAGGATGCCCTCGCCGAATTTCGAGTGATTGGTGGTATCCATTTCGTTGATGGCGCTCAGGATAACATTGTCGCCGATGATGTAGTGCGAAAGATAGCGGCAGTCGTGGATTGCCGGATTGTCACCGATGTCGCAGGAAATGACGCGGCTCCCGGTGATTCCGGCCGGTACGGTGTAATCGTGGCAGCGGAGGAGCCCTTCACCGAGATTCCCGATGCGGACGCGCCCCGCGAACAGGCAGCGGGAAACCAGGCGCGGCTCAAAAACAGCGCTCACCCATACGTCATCCCAGTTGCCGCAGCGGTTCCCGTTTGCTTCAAGCTCAGCTTTTTCATCGGGGGAGAGATGCCGGTACGCATCGGAGCGCGCATAGAGTTCCACCCGCTGCTTGTCCCTGATATAGTACTCGTCCTTTCCCGCAGGAAGGTATTCGCCCGAAATGAAATCATACCCATAGCGGCCGGAAGATTCAAGAAAAACCGTATTCATAGGAAGAGTATTGCAGATTAGGGTGTCATGATGCAAGCCCAATGACGAAAACATCATATCCGAAAACAGCTGGTATTTCCCCATGTCTGTGGTATAATGGGTTTGGAGGTTAGAACAATGATTTATACCGGTACCCTAAAGACGCCCCTGGGACCAATAACCGTGGCGGCGGAAAACGAAGCCTTGACCGGATTATGGTTTCTTAATCAGAAATACTATCCCTGTCAAAAGTCGGAATGGATTGATCAATCGGATTATCCGCTTTTCAAATCCCTGGACGCCTGGCTGCGTGATTATTTCTCAGGAAAAAATCCCAAGCTTGATTTTAAACTTGACCCACGGGGAACGGTTTTTCAAAAACGGGTGTGGAAACTGCTTTTGAAAATCCCCTATGGAAAAACAAGCACCTATGGGGCGATTGCAGATCGGCTTGCGGCAGAGAAAGGCTCCTCCGCCCGGGCGGTGGGCGGAGCGGTGGGACATAATCCTATTTCCATACTCATCCCCTGCCACCGGGTAATAGGCGCGTCGGGAAACATCACCGGGTATGCAGGGGGAATCGACAAAAAGAAAGCGCTGCTTCAACTGGAAGGGGTGGATCTGTAGACAAAGGCGGTGGTTAGATAAGCGCCGCCTCCGCCGCCATTTCCAGTGGCGCTGCCTCCTCCAGTGGCACGGCCACCTCCACCCGTGAATCCCCCCGCCCCATCTCGGGGATAAACCCGAAGTTCCTAATCCGTCCGTCCATACACATCCTGCACTCCGCCGCTTCATCGCCGGTGCAAATCTTGTTGTCATAGAGGGCGTAGAGTTTCCGCACCGCCTTGGGTGAAAGGTTGGGCATTACTACATTGGCCCCCGCCATGAGGCCCAGTTCCCGGCCCTGGGGGTTGATGGTTCCCAGGGCGGTGGTGGCGGGCAGCAGAACCTTGGGGAGGAGCAGCCGGATGAGGGCCAGCATCCGCAGGGTCTGTTCCAGGGATCCCTGGGGACTGTCCCCGAGGGGGGTATCCGCCTGGGGGATGAAGGGGCCGATGCCTATCATGTGGGGGTTCAGTTCCTGGAGGAAGCGGAGATCCTCCAGCAGACATTCCGGGGTTTGATAGGGGGTACCCACCATGAACCCCGCCCCCACCTGGTAGCCAATGTCCCGCAGCGTAAAGAGACAGTCCTTCCGTTCCGCTAGGCTCATGGCCTGAGGGTGAAGCTTCCGGTAGTGTTCATCGTTGGCGGTTTCGTGACGGAGGAGGTAACGGTTCGCACCGGCCCGGAAAAACCGCTCATAACTTTCCCGACGCCGTTCCCCGATGGACAGGGTGATAGCGTGCTCCGGATATTTTTCGCGTATAGCCGCCACCATTTCGACGACCCGGTCATCGTTGAAGTACGGGTCCTCCCCGCCCTGGAGCACAAAGCTCGAATAACCCAGCATATCCCCCATCTGACAGCAGTAGAGGATCTGCTCCATGGAGAGGCGGTACCGTTCAGCCTTAGTATTACTGCGCCTGATACCGCAATAGTAACAGTCGTTTTTGCAATAGTTGGTGAATTCGATGAGCCCCCGGAAATAGACATCCCGGTTATAGTGTTCCTCACGAAGTTCCCGGGCGGCGGCATAGAGGGCTTCCGCCTCGGCGGGATCATCCGTAGTGATATAGTGCAGAATCTTTGCGTCGCTGGATAAATCAATCATATTCATCTCCGAATTTCCAATTGGGAAAAATTGTCACGCATTAAGATAAGAGTCCACGGATTAAATACTATCCGTGGACCTTTCTTATTCTTAAAAATAAAAGTCCCGTGTACCCTGCCGAATCTTCTCCACGTTCGCAATAGCCTTTACGCGGATCTTTTCGTTGGCTATCCCCGGCAATTCCCGGGCGATGGCGGCATCGGCCTTCTTCTTAAAGGCTTCATCCCCGTAATCAATGGCATACTCGCAGAGGGTCATCAGGGCGTTGGGGAGGCAGACATTCTTAATCTGCCCGGATTTGGCCAGGCTCATGAAGCGGTCCCCGGTTCTGCCGCTGCGGTAACAGGCGGTACAGAAGCTGGGGACATAGCCGTCGTCTATGAGTTCCGTGATAACCTCCAGGGCGGTGCGGTCGTCGTTGACGTTGAACTGGGGGTTTGCCTTTTCCTTCTTATCCTTTACGGCGTAGCCTCCCACCCCGGTGCAGGACCCGGCGCTGATCTGGGAAATGCCTATCTGCAATAGTTTTTTCCGCATCTCGTGGTTTTCCCGGGTGGAAAGCAACATCCCGGTAAAGGGCACCGCCAGGCGTATGATGGCAACGATCCGCTCAAAGGTGGGGTCATCCACCAGATAGGGGAAGTCGGCCAGGTTCATCCCGTTGGCGGGAACGAGCCGGGGAACAGAAATAGTGTGGAAGCCCACGTTGAACCGTTCTTCCAGATGTTCGTTGTGGATCATAAGCCCCAGCACTTCAAAGTAGGGGTCCGCCAGGCCGAAAAGTACCCCACCGCCCACATCATCAATGCCCCCCAGGTGCGCCCGGTCAAAGGCGGTGAGGTGATAGGCGTAGTTTTTCTTTGGCCCCGACTTGTGGACCTTTTCGTAGGTGGGCTGGTGGTAGGTTTCCTGGAAGAGCACATAGGTACCAATACCGACCTCCTGGAGCTTCTTGTAGTTTTCCACGGTGGTAGCAGCGATATTAACGTTGATCCGCCGGATTTCGCCGTTCTCAAACTTCATATCATAAATAGTGCGCATACAGTCCACGATATAGTCGATGGGACATTCCTTGTCGTGTTCCCCCGCTTCCAGGGCAATCCGCTTGTGGCCCATTTGTTCCAGGAATTTCACCTCCTCCCGCACTTCATCCATGGTAAGCTTTTTCCTGTTGAATTCATGGCCGCAGTTGTAACTGCAATAGGAGCAACGGTTCACGCAGTAATCGCTCACGTAGAGGGGGGCGAACATGACAATCCGGTTACCGTAGATGTGCCGCTTGATCTTCCCGGCGATGTCGAAGATACGCGCGGTATGGGCGGGATCCTTTGAGACAAGGAGTGCGGCGATTTCCTGGTGGCCTAGCCCCTCATACCGTTCCGCCTTGTCCAGGATATTTTGAATATCCGCGTCGCTTGTGTGTTTTGCCTTTTCCAACAGCCCTTCGATATAGGCCTGATCAATAAAGACATCCGTTTCCGAATCCGGTACCCGCACTGCCGTCTTAACGGCATCCAAAGTTGCAGTAGCCATAAGTTCCTCCATATTTATTCCAAACTTTTGCGAACTGCGGCCCCACCGACCGCAGATCTTCTGTATGCAATCTCTCTACGCCGTTTTCAGATCACTGGACACCGCCGTTTTTACGGTAACCCCGGGAATGTTCCCCAGTTTCCCGGTGAGGGCGTTAATCTCGTCCAGTTCCCCCTGGAGGGTGATGGAAATTACCGCCGCATCCTGATCGTCAAAGGGAATCCCCATACGCCCCTTCACCAGTACCTTGAAGGACGAAATCGTGTCGTTAAACGCCTTCTGACTTTCCCGGGGATTTTCCAGAATGGCCCCAATCACCGCTATCCGACTCATTTCTGCTCCTTGGGGCTATAAAAAAAGCCCCCGGATCTTTCCGGGGGCGGTAATGGCATACTGAGGACCTACGGTCCATGATACCTTCCATTTCCCTCCGGCGGCCAGAACCGTACTATAAAACGGAACTAAACCATCAAGGTCCAAAATAATTTCCACATTCAGGAAGGAAAACCTCACCTAATATGGATTATTTAAAGATACTACGGAATGGGAAAGAATGCAAGGGGGAAATAGTCAATTTCTCTCGATTTTTTTAGATTCCTAAAATAGTAGTTGACAAAAGTCATATTATATCATATTATTCCCATATAATTAATATTATTGAGAAGGAGACCATTATGGCTAAGAAGTACAAGTTTGAGACCCTCCAGGTCCATGCCGGACAGGAGAAACCGGATCCCGCCACCGATGCCCGGGCGGTGCCTATCTATCAGACATCATCCTATGTCTTTCCCAGTTCCAAGTCGGCGGGGGACCGTTTTGCCCTGACGGAACCGGGAAACATCTACACCCGGATCATGAACCCCACCTGGAATGTCTTTGAACAGCGGATCGCCGCCCTGGAACACGGGGTTGCCGCCCTGGCCACCGCCTCCGGGGCTGCCGCCACCACCTATGCCATCCAGAATATCACCAAGGCGGGGGATCACATCGTGTCGGATTTCCAGATATACGGCGGTACTTTTAACCTCTTCGCCAATACCTTTACGGATATGGGGGTGGACACCACCTTTGTGGACGGCTCTAAGGCTGAAAATTTCGAGAAAGCCATTAAGCCCAACACCAAGGCTATTTTCTTTGAAACCCTGGGCAATCCCAATTCATCGGTGGTTGATATTGAAGCGGTGGTGAAGATCGCCCACAAACACGGTATTCCGGTGATCGTGGACAACACCTTTGCAACACCCTACCTGCTCACCCCCGATTGACTACGGTGTGGACATTGTGGTTCATTCGGCCACTAAGTTTATCGGCGGGCACGGCACCTCCATCGGCGGGGTTATCGTGGACGGCGGTAAGTTCAACTGGGCGGCGGGCGATAAGTTCCCCGGCCTCTCCAAGCCGAACCCCAGCTACCACGGCGTAGTCAATCGGGGTGAGCAGGTAGGGTGTTGCAAAGGTGTTGTCCACGATCACCGGAATACCGTGTTTGTGGGCGATCTTCACCAC
>BNUY01000089.1 GCA_025997715.1 Spirochaetia bacterium | reverse complement strand
GTTGAAGAGGTCCGCATCGGTTTTTGACACCGCACCGATATCGACTTCTTCTATCAAGATCGCCGAGCCATAGGCCAGGCCCGTCAGGTTTACCACCATCCACAGGTAGCCCGTATGCTCCGGCAGGCCGAAGACATTCATCAGTGGGGCCATAACCCGGCCCAGGAGCCGCATGATGCCGAACTCGTCCAGGAGTTTCTGGATAAACATGATCCCCAGGATGATAATAAAAATCCGCAGGATGTTAAAAAGGGTTTCGATGAGCCATACCTTGAGCACCGCCGGCAGCCCCCCAAGGTCCAGACCGATGGGGTGGGAGCCTACTAATGCGGCAGCGGTAAGATTGCCGTGAACGGGTCTGCCCAACTCGGCGGGGAGGATGCGGTTGAGGACCCAACCGGCCAGGACGGCGCTGAAAAGGCGCAGAAAGACCATTTTGGTCAGGGAGGAGCCGGTTTTTTTCATCACCGCACATTCTACAAAGAAGTTATGGGCTAAAAAACACATGCTTGCCAGCACCGTAAGCTCCCGTCCGGTCAGGTCCAGGGTTCCAATCACCGCCAGGGCGGAATAGATATTGATAAAAATTGAACTGATCAGGGCCAGGGCCGCCTCTCCGGGCAAGCCGAGATAGTACATCAGGGGTTTCAGAAATTCGCCGATGTAGTGGAGTATCCCCGAATACTCCAGGAGCAGTACCGCAAAGGATACGGGGATCATGATGCAGAGCAGGAACCGGGCGGTGGTGAAGGCCGGTTTCAGGGCATTGCGGCCTGCGGCTGCGATATGACTGATAAACGTTTGTTTTTCCATATTCGCAGGAAATCATAGCATAAATCCGCAGAAAGGCATATACGGGCTACCTGTGGATGGTGGTAAACCTGACGGGCCTGGCCTATGGCTCGGCGATCTTGATAGAAGAAGTCGATATCGGTGCGGTGTCAAAAACCGATGCGGACCTCTTCAACCATTACGCCGGGCTCAGCCACTCCCATCTGGAGGACACCCTGCTCTTTGTGACCACCGGGGTCCCCCTCTTTTGGGCTGCCATCCCCCGGCTGGTCCTGGGAATCCTGGCGGTATGGATAGAACGGCTCCGCCGCTACCTGGTGATGCGTTCCTACCGGGTGCGGGTGGAGTAGGCGCTTTCCGGCCACCATGGGCTTTCCCCTTTCCGCGAAAATAGGCTATACTAACAAGGAGAGGTCAATACCATGCCAACCGTGAAAGCCTATTATGACGGGACAACACTTTTTCCCATTGAAGCCCTGCATCTTCCCAAAGGGAAAGTCGTTAATCTGACCATTACCGATGAGGAAACCCCCAGCCCTGAAATAGCCAGGAAGTTGGCCCAACTGAAATGTATTGAGGATGATCTTGAAAAACTCAATGAAACCGAACCGCTCCCCCCGGAATTCGACGAGATTATGGCCCGGCGGGTAAATTTTGCAAGGAAACTGGATTTGTGACTATTTTTTGTCTTGATTCTAATATTGTTTCCTTTTATATGCGGAAGAACCAACAGATTATTCAGCGGCTTCATTTTGAACTGGATCACGGTAATGAAGTGCTGATAGGCCCCATTGCCTATTATGAAGTAAAGCGCGGGTTCATGGCCATTAACGCCAATACCCGCCTAAAGGACTTTTATACCCTCTGTAAAGTATTGGGGGTTGGCCAGCTGGATAATACCATTCTGGATATAGCCGCAGAAATGTATGTCGAGTTACGGCGCAAGAAAAAAACCCTGGAAGACGCGGATATTCTCATGGCGGCTTTCTGTAAAGGCCACGACTTCACCTTGGTAACCAATAATACAAACCATTTTGCTGTCCTATCGGATTTACATTTTTGTGACTGGGCATAGGGAGCCCATCAGGTGCCATGCGCCATTTTAAAATTTTGGCTCTAGTTTTGGCAGTAGCTTAATATAGGCATTATACAGAAATTGGGCAGCCGGAAGCCGAATTTCTCTTTAGCGTCCCGGGTAAAAGTAGTGGTGTGGAAGGACGGCCGTCCAAATAATGGGCGGCATCCTACACGATTGCCCCTACCCGCTCATCATATCCAGCACAATCCTTTCGATGTCCGCACAAAAAACCGTCCATTCGGGTTTCTTTGTCCAATTTACGCTGTCGAACTCATTTTGCGGTATGCCCCTTAAAATATCGCATACCACCGGTATCTCAACACCCATTTCCTTTTCCCGGGCATCCTGTATTGCCGCCGACCAATCAACCGTTTCATGCAGGGCGATTTCCCGGATATCCGCCACATCCTTTCCGGCAAAGCGAAAAAGGGCGGTTAATTTATTTGAAAGCATATTGCGGATAGAATCGGTCCGGTCAAATAAGGAAGTTTTCAGTATATCACCAAAATGAGGGGCCACATCATTCACAAAATCCAGTTTTAAAACAGCGTCCGACTTATTCCATCGCACTTTGAACGAAGTAAAATTCTTGGCGCTGGTAAAGTCAGAATCGGCATTCCAGGAAAAACCATCTTCCCGAAGTTTATCAAAAATAATACCCACCTGTGCCGGATATTCAGCATCGGCGTTCACAAAAAAATCAAGGTCGTCAGAATAGCGGTGATGGTAATAGGCCCTGCTAAGTGCGGTACCACCGGTGAGAAAAAACCGTGTCCCGCAGCGGCTTATAGTGTTCATCACCCCATCTTGCAGGGGGTACAGGCTCTCTTCGTAAAATTGCGAGGGCAAAATCATATTGAATCCTCAGTTCCCGGGGGAAAAGGGCCCGGGTAATTTTGGGGGTGTAGAGTTCTTTAACCTTATCCACTCCCCAAAGCGCGATAATCCGGTGCCAGGGGACCCGCCCAAGGCAGCGGAGAAACAGGCGGTCCTGGTCAAACCCCCCGGCATTTTCAAGCCGGCCCTCCACCACCGCCAGCATATCCTCCGGGGATACGTTGTAATCCCAGTTGAGGGACCGCATCATTTCTATTTTTTCGTCATAACTTAAGGTCATGGTTACCAGTATAGTACGGATATACCGGCCTGTCAAAGCGGCGCGCCCGCCAACTCCTTTTCAGCCTCCGCCTTGCCAATCCGGCCGTCGGTACCGTTGCCATTTTCGTCGTTGGTCCCGCCGTAGATGTCGAAGCGTTTGTTGTGGCTCCCCGCCTTGTCCACCAGGCTGGAAAGATCGTTGCCGCCCTTGAAACGCAGGACGTTGACCATGAAAATGTTGAGCTTGTTCACGATGTTCGGGGGCAGCAGGTTGCCGTCCACCTCCACCGACAGGATGGGGTAGTTCCGTTCACGGGCCCAAGGGGTGAAGAGGCCTTCGATGACCCGGCCGATAAGGCAGGCGAAGGGGCTGATGTTCACGATCCCCGAATAGCCGTGATCCATGGCCGCCGCGGCAGCCCCGGAGGAAACAGCGATCTCCGAGTTGAGTTCCAGGTTCACAAAGTGTTCCTGGGTGTATTTCATGATCTCGTGCATGTCGTGGGGAGTCTTGGGGATGAGTCCCGTAGGGCCAAGGATGGAGAGCACCTTTTTCTCTATCGAATGTTTCCACCATTCCTCAATTTCCAGCTTCTTCAAATCCTTCCAGGGTTTGGAGAACAGCCGCCTTCCGGGTTTCCGCAGCTTTATGAGTTTTTTCAAAGCGTACTCCCGGACAAAGTCCAGGTAGTGTATCCACTCGGCGATACCCGCCACCTTTACGACGATACCCCGCTCGCTCATCAGGTCCGTAAGTTCGCCCACCGCAAAGTCATCACGGCGCACATAGATTTCGCCCACCACCAGTACCTTGGGACAGTCCACAACCTTACGCTTGAGGGGGATCTTTTTCACATCATTGGCAACCTGTTCCAGTTCGTTCCAGATATTACCGGGGGCGAATTCCACCGCGTGCATAACCCTGCGCCAGGACTTTTCAAAAGCCGCCAGGGCCTGCTCCGGATTCACCGCCACCGCTTTAAGGCTGGTCTGGATATCCTTGAGGTAATCCGCAAGGACAAAACCCCGCCACATTTCCTTGACAAAGTCACCGCCCAGTTCGCCGTAGGAATTATCCGCAGAAAGAATGAAGATCACCACATTTTCCAGCCGCAGATCCTTGAAAAGGTTTTCGTAGTACACGTAATACTGTCCCGTCCGGCAGGGACCGGTGGTAATAGGTACAAAGAGAAGGTAGAGCTCATCCTTGCGGTATTGTTCGCTAAAGAAGAACTGCAAGGCGCCGCCCAACACTAAGTGGCTGGGCACACATTCCTTACCCGATGCGTGGGCACGGGCTACCTGAATAGTTTTACCGGTAGCCACCGGCATGGCTTCGGCGTTGATCCCCTGATGCCGCACGGCGGCGGCCATGTACTCCGTGGAGATGGCGCCCATGTTGGACAGGAGCACCTTGACCCGTTTATTACCCACGATGGGCACCTTCTCCCCGGTTTTATCGTTATCAATGCGGAGATCAAACGTATTCCCCGGCATCTTCTCCGCCACAAAACGCCAGCCGTTATTGTACCGCTCGCCCTCTATCGCGTCTTTCTTTGCCCGGTACCCGTCGATGATGTCCAGGAAAGCCTCCACACGGGTGTCCACCCCGGCGTCTGCGGAGTGGGAATCCAGTTCCAGCACCAGGAAGGGCTTCTGGCCCATGAACCACTTGAGGTAGTGAAGGATGAAGGAGTCCGGCGCGCAGGAAAAGTTGGTGATGTAGGTAACATAGATGTTGTCTTCTTTTTTTAGTAACGCTGCGGACTTTACATCCTGCTGACCGTAGTACCAGTACATGTTGGGAAATATATCCTCGCCCTCAAAGGGCAGGATGTCGAAGGGCACGATGGAAAAGCCACGGGTGGTAAACTTCCGGGGTATGCCCATGTTGGCCTCCGCCGTAAAGGCGTTGTAGGGCCGCCCAAGGATGGCGATCACCGGGCGGTCCGCCTTGCGGGCATCCTTGATCGCCTCCTCACCGAGTTTTTTTATGGCTGCAAAATAGTCATACTGTTTCTGCAATGCCTTGTCGAATGCCGCTCTGGTCTCCGCAGGGTCGATGCCGAGCAAATCGGTCATCACCGTAAAAAGTTCCAGGGCTTTTCCCTCGCCAAACTTAAAGCTCACCACCAGGGGGAGGAAGCGTTTTTTGTCCACATCGGGGAAGGCCTTTTCTATATAATAGGGCAGGGCCTGGGTGATGGGGCAGAAGTTGGCGTGTACCTTCTCGTCATAGCTGGGCATGTCCCGGAAATGGGGGAGCAGGATGTAGTCCGCGCCCTTATCCAGGCAGTCCTGCACCGCCCCGTGGGCAATTTCCGCAGGGAAGCAGTAGGTGGATTCCGCACGGGCAAGGCCGGCGTGGGCCACTTCGGTGGAGAGGAAGGTCTGTATCCCCAATTCGTGGAAGAACCAGGAGTACAGGGGGTAGAGGGTGTGGACCGAGAAGGCGCGGGGAATCCCCACCACAAAATTGCGTTTGTAGCTCGCAGTATTACTGCTTGGCGCCGGGGAAGCGGCGCTAAATTGCGCAGTTTTCAGCGCATCAGATCCGCCATTTAAAACTTCAGCCTTATTGACGGCGGCTTCACCGGCTTTTATGCGTTGTAATGCTGCGGGCGATACCGGGGCGGCATATTCCTCAAAGAGCAGTTTCTGCCGCTTCTCCACGTAATCAAAGACCGGCACGTCCTTAACTTGCTTACGCATATTTGTGTATTTGTTACACCGCCCGCCAAACATGTACTTACGGCCCTGACCTCCTTGGCCGGCGCCCTCCCCGCCCACCGTCAGCACCTGGATGGGGCAGCGGTTGTCGCAGGACTGGCAGGTAAAGACCCGCTCGTAGCCGATGACACGGGTCAAGAGGTCGTCGATAACCACGGGCTTTTCGTCCAGGAGGCCGTCGGCGTTCTTACGCTTCGCTAAAAGGGCTACGCCGAAGCAGCCCATGAGTTCCGGCGAGGGGGGAACCAGGATTTCTTTGTCCAGCATCATGGCAAAGGCCAGGGGCACGGCGACGTTTTTCGCCACCCCGCCCTGGAGGAATATCTTCCCGCCGATGGTACGGTTCCCCACCACCCGGTTCAGGTAATTTGCTACTATAGAACCGATGATCCCTGCGGTGATATTTTCCTTGGTGGCCCCCTGCTGGACCGCTTTGCGTATGTCGGAGTTAATAAATGCCGAACAGTGTTCCCCAAACTTGAGGGGGGCATCGGCATTCAGGGCGATGGGGCCGATGTCCTGGGCGCTGTGAATGGAAAGATCCCCGGAGGCGGATTCCTCCAGGAACGACCCGGTCCCGGCGGAACAGGCTTCGTTCATAGCGTAATCAATGGGCACCCCGTTCTTGAGGAGCACGTACTTGGCGTCCTGCCCGCCGATCTCAAAGATGGTCTCCACATCAGGATCAAAGTAGGTGGTCCCCACCGCATGGGCGATAATTTCGTTGTACACACCGGGGGTTTCCAGAAACACCCCCAGGATCTCCCGTGAGGAGCCGGTGGTAGACACCAGCCGGATATCGACCTGCTTGCTCCCCGTATCCGCAACAACCTTCTCCTGGATTAGTGCCAGGCACTCTTTCAGGGCCTTAACCGGGTCCCCGTGGGTACGGCCGTAGTGGCTCGCCACGATCTCGTCGGTTTCGGCATCCACAAGGCATGCCTTGGTCGTGGTGGAACCGCCGTCCACCCCCAGGATGTATTTGCGCCCGGCCTGCACCTTGCCGTCGGGCTTGTCGAAGGTCTTTACCTTATTAGTCCAGTCTTTCAGGGCGCTCAATGCGCCAAAGCGTATCTCGTTAGGTTTCAGAAGCTGCTCAATCCCCGGCAGGGGGCTTCCGGACTGGGGGGCCAGCACCGCCGCGCCAAGGGCCTCAAACACCGAAGCCGTAGGGGGGATGATAAACTCAATGTGGGGGGCCTTCTCTCGGATAAACCGGATGATGTGCCGGTTCAGGGTGATACCCCCGGCTAGAACCACCCGGCCGGAGCGGATCTTCGCCCGTTTCAGGAAGTCGATAACCTTCACCGCCATCACATCGGAAAGGGACAGGACAATATCGTCCTTGGTGGCCTCCCGCTTGTTCAGCCGGTGGGTACAGTCGCTTTTCATGAACACCGAACAGCGGGTTGAAAGGGCGTAGACCTTGGCCTCATCGCTTACCTTGTCGATATCCTCCAGCTTCATGTCCATCCGGGCAAGCTGCTGTTTGAGGAACTCCCCGGTACCGCTGGCGCACTTATTCCCGGAAAAGTTGTTGATGATCTTCCCATTTTTATCCAGGGAATACACTACCAGATCTTCGCCGCCCATGCTGACCACCGCATCGGCCTGCAAATTCAGCGCCCGGAGCGCCGCTTCTACGCACAGGGGCTCCAGGGTCCCCGCCGCGTCAAACATAAACCGGCCCTCATTGCCGGTAACCAGGGTGGGAATCCCTTGGGGGACTTTGCCCTCACTCATAAGCTTCCGCACCGCCGCGCCAAAATCCCCCTCATGGGGAACTGCGGCGCTCCATATCACCCTGGTCTCACCAAGGGACTGCTCATTATTTTCCGCCATGTGGCTTTCAGCCAACACCATTTTCAAGCTGGTGGAACCGATGTTTATTCCTAAAGATTGCATAACCCCTCATTTGTGCGGAGTATACCGCACCTCAAATCTCCATAATAATCTACCAAGACCGTCAATTTGATTCAATAGAACCCGTTTCTGACGTTCTCCGGTAAAATTTACCAAAATAATAAAAAGCCCCTTGCTTTTTTAAACACAAGGCGCTATATTAATAATAATAATTATTATTGGAGTAGAGATTTATGTCAATACCGGGCGCCGACAGAAAACATAGCAAAAAACGGGACGCAATCCTGGCAAAGGTCCAGTCCACCGATTCCCATCCCGGCGCTCAGTGGGTATACGATCAGCTCAAGTCGGATATACCCGACCTCTCCCTGGCCACGGTATACCGGAACATCAACCTGTTCCGGCAGGAAGGGGCGGTGGCGTCCGTTGGGGTTATTGACGGGGAAGAGCGGTTTGACGGCCGGGTGGATCCCCAC
Organism: Spirochaetia bacterium; assembly: GCA_025997715.1. Taxonomy (GTDB): domain Bacteria; phylum Spirochaetota; class Spirochaetia; order Treponematales; family Breznakiellaceae; genus Termitinema. Next base: position 4,909 of record BNUY01000089.1, on the reverse strand, counting down.
TCCCATTTTGTCTGCGGCGGCTGCGGCCGGGTCTTTGACTACGATACCCCGGAACTATCGGCGGAATTTTCCAAAGTTCTGGAAAACTTGAAGGATTTGGCATATACTCAAGAGGGGTTTGTTATTGATTACCGCAAGACCGTGTTCAACGGCCTCTGCCCCGAATGTGCGAAAGCGAAAACCACGGCTTGAGCCGTTGGAAATATTTTGAAAGGAGTGTGTGATTATGAAGAGTTGGGTGTGTGTAATTTGCGGGTACATTGCTACCGGGGATAAGCCCCCCGAGATTTGTCCCAAATGCAAGGCGCCGGCGTCCAAATTTACGGAGAAGAAGTGAAAACCACGGCTTGAGCCGTTGTAAATATTTTTGAGAGGAGAGTACTATTATGAAGAAATGGGTATGTACCGTTTGCGGGTATGTTTTTACCGGGGATAAGGCCCCCGATGTCTGTCCCCAGTGTAAGGCGCCGGCGTCCAAGTTCAACGAGCAGAAAGAAGGGGCCGCCTATGCCGCGGTCCACGCCGTTGGTGTTGCCAAGGGCGTGGAAGAGGACATCCTGACCGACCTCCGGGCCAACTTTAACGGTGAATGCACCGAAGTGGGCATGTACCTGGCCATGGCCCGTGTCGCCGACCGGGAAGGCTATCCCGAAATTGCCGAAGCCTTCAAGCGCTATGCCTTTGAGGAAGCGGACCACGCCTCCCGTTTTGCGGAGCTTCTGGGTGAAGTCATCACCGACAGCACCAAGAAGAACCTGGAACTCCGGGCGGAAGCCGAACACGGCGCCTGCGCCGGCAAGACCGACCTGGCCAAACGCGCCAAGGAACGGAACTACGACGCGATCCACGACACGGTCCACGAAATGGCCCGTGACGAAGCCCGCCACGGGTCTGGGTTTGCGGGTCTGCTGAAGCGGTATTTCAAATAAACCCTTGTATACGCCATTAAAACGGCGCAAACAAGCATGTTCTACGAAAGCGGGGGCGGAGCGGATAAAGATATCCGTTTCGGCCCCCCCGCTTTTTTAAAGGTAAGCGACTAAAGACAGAAAAGATTATGCCCGCTAAATGGTATTGGAAAACATATCAGGCATAATCTTTTCTGCAGGAATTAACGGAGAAGGGGGGATTCGAACCCCCGGTGCTCTTTCAAGCACGCACGCTTTCCAAGCGTGGACCTTAAACCACTCGGACACCTCTCCAAACGAGAAACCGGGCAATCGTGCCCTACGGAGCAGGGGGGATTCGAACCCCCGGACCCCTCGCGGGATCAACGGTTTTCGAAACCGTCTCCTTCGGCCACTCGGACACCGCTCCAATACCGGGAAATAGTATAGCATTTTCCTTAAAATAATGGCAAGGGGGTATTTTCCCTGCCATGGGGTGTCTTCCATGCCGCCGCGTCCGGCCCCTTGGGAATAAGACCGAAGACATTCCCCGGATCACAGCAGACATGGTAATGGGCCTTGATGTGATCAAAATGGGTGTTCTCCCCAAAGGCCGGAATCTGGTAGAGGTCCCGGGCATAGGCCCAAAGGTTGGGGAAATCCGCCAGCCGGTTCCGGTTTACCCGGAAGGCGTTGTAATAGGCGGCGTCAAACCGGGCCAGGCTTACCCAGAGCCGGATATCCGAATCAGTAATACTGTTGCCAAAAAGATAACGCCCGGTGGAGAGCCGCCCGTCGAGCCAGTCCAGGCGTTTAAAGACCGTGGCGTAAGCCGCCTCGTAGGCCTCCTGGCTCCGGGCAAACCCCGCCTTATACACCCCATTGTTCACTTCGTGAAAAATAGTATCGTTGAGGGCCATGATATCCTGCCGCAGTCCTTCAGGGAAAAGGTCCGGAGCGCCCGGCTTATGGAAACCCCGCCACACCGTTTCCCAGTAGTACGTCAAATTGAAGTAATCGTTGTTCACCACCTTGCCCGAGGGGATGTCCACGATAGCGGGAACCGTAAAGCGGCCCTTGTATTCCGGGTTTGCCGCCAGATACAGCTCGCTCAAATAGTGTACCTTTAAGACCGGGTCCACCCCGTCCGGATCCAGGCTGAAGCTCCAGTCGCTGTACTCCTTCGCGGGCCGGATGGGGTCCACCAGGCCCACGCTCAGGACCGTTTCCAGCCCCAGGAGGCTACGGACTATCATCTGCCGGGTTGCCCAGGGACAGGCCGCGGACCAGATAAGCCGGTAGCGCCCGGCTTCCACCGGAAGTTCCCCCGCCGCCGTTCCGAAGGGGGTGGTAAAGTGATTCTGCTGCCGTACAAAGGCGCCCTTCGTATTGTTCGTTTCATCCGCAAACCAGGTTTTATAGGCCATGGCCTTACTCCAAAACAATTCCTAGTAGTACGATATAATTTATATATGATTTCTATAAATATGTCAATTATCCTGAAAATATTCCGATATAAATAGGAAATAAACGAAGGAAGAAAGTGATGCGATTATTCTTCTCTTATCTCTTAGCAGCCTTACTTGCCCTTCCTGTCCTTGCCGCCGCCGCCGCCGACCAGCCATCGCAGGAATCGCAGAGCTATGCCACTGCCGGCGCCGAAGTGTTCAGAGCCAGCCGCCCCGGTACCACCGTTGACGGTACACCACCGCCGCGTCCTGCCGCCGCCGCTCCGCCGTTAAATCGCGCGTCATCCCGCCGTGTCGCTGCTGCCGACACGCTGTCCCCTAATGTCATCCCGGAGAGGGAACGGGAATTGCCATCGCTATTTTCCGATACCTCTAACCCTGAATTATCCAATCCGCTGCCCGTGGCAAGGGGGAGGCAGCCCCCAATTTCCAGTTGGGCCAGCCTTGCCCCGTCACCGCCCGGGGATATGGAGCGTGTTATCCATTTTGCAGCCGGTCAGGACCGGTTCCTGCCCACGGAATACTACCGGCTGGACACCCTGGCCGCCATGCTCAAGCGCATCCCACAGAACGCGCTGATCCTGGTGGATGGACATACCGCCCCCACCGGCAGCTTCGCCGGGGACATGGACCTGTCCTTCCGGCGGGCCCAAGGCCTGGTGGAAGCCCTGAAGAGCCGGGGCATAGACGAAAACCGCCTGTTCTTCCGGGCCTGGGGCAGCGCCCACCCCCTGGTCGGCAACGACGCCGATACAGGCCGCAGCCTGAACAACCGGGTGGAAATTACCATACTGAATGGGGGCGGGCCGCTGCCATGATGCGGCGCAGGGCTCCTTGGTTAGTATACTGCTTTGGGGATGAAATTATAAGAATTCATCCGCGAATAAACGCTAATTAACGCGAATAATACGCTCTGCGAAAATTCGCGGACCCTATTCTTTATTGATATGGGATTCTTATATACTAGGCGGCCTATGCAGTCAAAAAAGACAGAACGGGTAGCATTGTCCGTACTGAACAAGCCCGGCGTACTGGGCAGGGTCGCCGGCCACATACGCCACGAAGGCTGGAATATCAAGCGCCTTATCGTGGACGAGGACGAAAAGCCTGCGGACAAAACCGGCGGCGCGGGTACGTCTACCATGGAAATAGACATTGAGGGAACCCATACCAAACTTGCCCAGGTAATGGACAGAATCCTGGGCCTGGACTGCGTGCTGAGCGTCGCCATGATCCGGAACGGCCGGAAAATCCTCCGCCGCCGCCCCCAGGATTCGCCGGAACAGGCGCCTTTTTCCGAAGCTGCGGTAACGATTCCGCCGAAAACAGCGGGCGCGCTGCGCATACTCGCGATCAATCCGGGTTCTACTTCAACCAAATTCGGCCTTTATGACAACGAAAAATGCATCCTAAAAAAAACGATCCGGCACGACGCGGCTTCTCTTGCCCGCTACGCCTCCGTTCTGGATCAAAAGGAATTCAGGCGGGACTGCATCATGAAAAGCCTTGAGGAAGCGGGCCTGGACTATGCTTCCCTTGACGCGGTCGCGGGACGGGGCGGGCTTTTAAAACCCATCGAAAGCGGCACGTATCTTATCAACCGGAAAATGCTGGCGGATCTCCACTCGGCCACGGCGGCGATTCACGCTTCCGCGTTGGGGGCGATTATCGCGGCGGAAATTGCCGGGCCGCTTTCGATTCCGGCCTATGTGGTGGATCCGGTGGTTGTTGATGAAATGGACCGTAATGCCAAACTTACCGGCATGCCCGGCGTTGAGCGTTCCAGCGTATTCCACGCCCTCAACCAGAAAGCCATCGCGCGCCGGCTTGCGGCGGAACTCGGTATGCAGTACGAAAACACCCGCTTTATTGTGGCCCACCTCGGCGGTGGAATTACGGTCGGCGCGCACCGCTACGGCAGGGTTATCGACGTCAACGACGCTCTTTCCGGCGAAGGGCCGTTTACCCCGGAGCGGACCGGCTCGATTCCGGCTATTCCGCTTATTAATATGTGTTTTTCCGGTGAATATACCGAAGCGGAAATGATCGAAAAAATTTCCGGCAAGGGCGGCATGAAGGCGTATCTTGGAACCGCCGACCTGCGGGATATCCAGAAGATGATCAACGATGGCGATGAGTTTGCCGCCCTGGCGCTGGATTCCATGGCCTATCAGGTTTCCAAAGAAATCGGTGCGATGGCTGCCGTACTTGAAGGGCTTGTGGACGCGATCATCCTCACCGGCGGCCTTGCCTATTCAACCCGCTTTACCGGCGCCATCAAACAGCGCGTGGACAAGCTCGCCCCGGTTCATGTGTTTCCCGGGGAGGACGAAATGCTTGCCCTGGTAAGCGGTGTCCGCAGGGTTCTCGGCGGAACAGAAGAGGCCGCGCAGTACGGTTGATTTGCAAGAGGCGGCCCAGCAATTGGGTGCAACAACTTTTTCCGGGTAAACGGAGGATCATATGATATACTGAGAATAGCCTTTAGGGAGGGGCTATCAGATGGAAAACAAGGACCAGTTCACGGAAAAAGCAATAGCGGCGATGGCGGAA
>BNUY01000088.1 GCA_025997715.1 Spirochaetia bacterium | reverse complement strand
TGCCATCGGATGCAAAACTCCGGGAGGCGTTCGGGGAACAAAACGGGCATGGGATGGCGCAGGCATCACTGCTCTACGATATATTGAATAAAAATGTAGTGGCGGCAGAACTGGCCACGGTGAAAGAGGGGGATGACGAGCGCACGTTATTATTGAAACACCTGGACAATTTGCTTGAGATGAACCTTGGGAAAGCGGTAATTCTGGCTGATAGGGGGTATCCCTCATTTCATTTGATAAAAACCCTGCGCCAAAAGGGGCTGGAATTCGTATTTCGGGTAGCAAGAGGGTTTAATCAGGAGATAGACGGGCTTCCCTACGGCGATCATAGGATAAAAATGCGGCGTCCCCGGTGGAAAAAAGGGGTGATAGATGTCCGGGTACTGAAAATCCCTCTTTCATCCGGGGAAGACGAGGTGTTGATCACCAATGTGATGGACCCAGAGCTCACCATTGCGGATTTTACCTGGTTATACTGGCAACGATGGGGTATTGAGACCGAATATGATGTGTTAAAAAACAAAATGGAACTGGAAAACTTTTCCGGGCGAACCGAGCTGACGATACGACAGGATTTTTGGGCAAAGATGGTGATAGCGGAATTTGTCGGGGTGGCGTATCGTTCGGCACAGAAAAGGGTCGATGAGCGGATGGCATTGAAAAACAACAAGTATGAATACCGGGTGAACATCAATTATTCGATAGGAGTACTCAAAGATGACCTGATAAAAAGCATCTTGGAAGATGACGAGAAGAAACAGAGAAAAAAGTTTGAACGCATGCTCGCCAAAATTGCAATACGCGTTGTTCCCGTCCGCTTAAACCGCTCTCCTCCTCGAATCTCTAAGTCTTTTAACCCGAAAGGCCGCTTCGAACACAACCGCAAATCCAACTGCTGAGCCTTATCCTGTTGACAGTGCCCTTCGGGGGGACCCTGTGCTTTTCCGCTGACAGGACCCCCCAGTAATGTTATTCAGGCATATTCTTTTCACATCCGTAGTTTTTTTCGCAGGATTTCTAAAAACTGTTTGGCAGGATGGGAGTCGGGGTCCAGGACCAGGGCGGCTTCGCAGTCCGCCAGGGCTTGGGGTAAGTCGCCCAGATGGTAATAGGCTTGGCCCCGGCGGTAAAGGCAGTAGTGTTGGTAGGGGTTTATGGCGATGGATAGGGTAAAATCGTCCACGGCTTCGGTGTATTGCTGGAGTACCGCCTTAACTAAGCCCCGGTAATAGGCGGCTTTGTCGGATTTTGGGTTAAGGTGGAGGGCTTGGGAGAAGTCCTCAATGGCCTCCTCGTACCGGGAACGGGCAAAATGAGCCATCCCACGGTGTTTGTGGACCAGGGCGCGGACCGATACGCCGGGGTTCATTTCCAGGATACGGCTGTAAAAATAAATGGCCTCGTTAAACTGGTTCTTGTTATGGGCGTACAGGGCATTCAAGAGCAGGTCATCCATGGAGGAACTGCGTTCAAGAAGAACAGAGCCCTTTGTCCCGGGGCTGAATTTCCCGCTTATTTCTTCTGTTTCTTCTTCGCCAAGCTCTGCGGTATCGGCATCAAATAGCAGGGAATCCGTGGCGTCCTCTATCTTTTTGAAAAAGGAATGCCGGCGCTTCCCCATTTCGCCGTTTAACTGCCGCTGATAGGCCCGGATTTCTTGGAAAATAATGTCCGCCAGGGAAAGATTGGCGTTTATAGCCGCCAGTTTCCGCTTCATCGGATCGTCAAAGGGGGTAAACTCGGCTTTGTACACCAGTTCGTGCTCCACCTCCGCCCAGGCATCCTGCAATAAGGTACGAACCTGTATCTCCGCCACATCGCAGCCGCAGTCACCGTACTTTGCCGTCAGGGCTTTCGGGATTGTCACCAGGATATGGGTCGATTCGTAGCCGAATTCCTTGAAGGAATAGTGGGAGCCCTTTTTTTCAACCTCCACAATGTCAAAAATTGTGGCCAGCATAGCCTGGACCGTGTCAACTTCTTCAAGGAAGGGACAAACAACCCGGATACCGATAAGGTCGGTGATTCGGGGAAATCCTTCATCCGGAACATTACCTCCAAGGATGCGGATGTATTTTTTAAAAAAACTGGTGAATTCCTTGGGGCGGCCTTTAATCGTTGGGGGGGAGGGTAAGTTCTGAACCGCTTCTTCAATACTGGCCTTTAAGTCTCTGGTGACATTGAACATGGCCGCCTGGCGCTGTTCATACATTTCCTCCAGGAGTTGACGATCCGGAAGTTTGTCTTTTTTCATCAGTATTTCCTTGGATGTAAAAAAAAACCGCCCGGAAAATCAGAACGATTTTCCGGACAGCCATAGATTTTGTTAATCAGGACACACCCTGCGCATTACCGGGCTTATTGCTGCTCGTTAGTGGGGGTGGGGGTAAAGGAACTCTCCGGGGCCAGTTTCTGACTTTCCATGTACCGCAGTATCTGATTCTGCCCAAACTGCGACATTTCAAAGGCCTTTTTGTCGTTTTCCCGTGCATTGATGATGCCCCAGGTCGCTTCATCGTCAATATCCCTTTCGGTATCAAGCACGGCTTTGTCGTAGATGATCTTTACATCCTTGAAATAACCGACATAATCCCCGCCTACCTGTGCGGCATCCCGCTGGACAAGGAACCCGCCGAATTTAACATAGGGAGTTGCCTCGGGGTACAGGGGATAGATACGCAGTTCCCGGTTCCGCACTTCCTGTACATACGCAGGATTCATCCAGGTAAGTTCCATCCAGCCATCCCCATTAAGGTAGCCCATGTGTACGTTCTTCTGGTTTCCCGAAGAATCAATAAGTATGGTAGAGAGGCTGTGGGGAAAATTAAGGCCATAGACGTTAACCGCCACCGATTTAATATTCCCTACGTTCTTTACCACCCCATACCCGTCTTCAAACCGGGAAGGCCCGGTGACATCAGGAGTTTCGGGGGCGGTAATCGTGCCGTCGTCACCCACTTCACCCTGCTCGTAGGCGGGAATTTCAAAGGGAGGCCTGATAATTGCCCAGGAATTAAAGGGTTCCACCGGGAAATGAACCCGTATACCCAAAACCTCCCCCCACTGCTTTGAGGGGGCCGGCTTCGCATAACTCAGGCGGGTATTCGCCACGTTACGGGAAGATGATGCAAGCTGAATCTCCCAATTGGGTATGGCGAGGGATGTCTTCATCAACCCCTTTTGGGCATCGGTAAAGCTGCCGCCGGCGGTGGCGCCATAATCCATTACGGTCTGCTTGTTCTGATTCGGCTCGGTACCTTCATCAGTGTCGCCGACATTGACATGGATATCCGCCGTCAGTTTGGCGAAATCAATCAATACGGCTTCCTCGGCAAACGCCGTCCCAACGGTAAACAACACGACAGTGATAAGAATGAATATCCTTTTCATTCAATGCTCCTTTCTATAGTAATCATAGAACTCAATACTAACAGTATACGAAAAACCTCTTTTTTGTCAACGGTCCGAAGATAAAATATCCCCATTCTCCGCGAAATTTTCACGAATTTTTCCGGAAATAGCCTCGTGGCCGTTTATAAACAGCCGGACATCCTTCACATAGGAAAAATTCCGCCTAATACCTCCGTACAGAGTATATACTCCGGTAAAGACATCCACCCCTCCCAGGGACGGCATGGCTGCGGACTCCGTCAGATCCGCATATACCACCCCATCCCGGTATAGCAAGGACTCAAGCCGGGTTCCCTTGGGAAAGAGCGGCGCCGAATCCAGTGAAACCGGCCCTAACAGGGCTTCTTCCACATACCGTGCTATATCATACTCCCGTGATCCGGCCCGTACAAGCATGCGGTCCTCCACCACCGGAGTTTTGATATCATCTATAGAATAAAATACAAAAGTCCGTCTGACAAGCCCTAAAAGCAAAAAATCGGCACAAGCGAACAGGAAGAGGAGGCAAAGGGAGAAAAAACGCCGCTTCACCTTGTTTTTCAGGAATTCCGGTATTAAATCCTTCAATGAGAGGTGAATCCTCCGGTGTGCTCAAACATGTCAACAAACTCCGTTATACCCTTATATAACGCCTGGGAGAATTTCCGCAAGTAGGTATCGTCGGTCATAAGGAGCGCGTCGGCTTCATTGGTGACAAAGCCCAGTTCCACCAGGACCGAAGGCATACGGGCGTTCTTTACCACATACCAGTCCTCGGCCTTTATGCCCCGGGAGGGCATGAGGGAGCCCAGGTTTTCCTTGAACTGCTTCATAATAAGCTGGGCCATGGTGATGCTTTCGGTGGTGAATTCCTCCTCCATCATGTCGTTGAGGATGGGGATGACCTCCGGGGAATCCGTGTATTTTGACTCGGTGACGAGGGTACGGCGGGTTTCCGGGCTAAGATACCAGACTTCGTAGCCCCGGGCGGACTTGGTCAGGGAGGCATTGGAATGAATTGAGATGTAGATAATGGCCTCGTTATCTTTGAGGGGGACCGAGTTGGCGAAGACTGCCCGGTCTTCCAGGGTGGTCCTGGTGTCATCTGAACGGGTGAGGAGTACCTGCTTATCAGGATAGGCGGTTCGGAGCAAGGCGTGGAGGTCACGGGAAACCCTGAGGTTCACATCCTTTTCCAGCAGGGTGAAGGTTTTACCTTTAACGGTGTGGGTTCCCGAAGCCCCGTTGTCCTTGCCTCCGTGACCGGGGTCCACGATGATGGCGGCAATGCGGAACCGGGAACGGTCCTGCTTCAAATACTCGTCCAGGGCGCTCCTGGCGGCGCTTACAAATTCGCCGGGAAACCGCAGGGCGCCACCCTCAAGGTAGGGCGCGCTCAGGGTAAGTACATCCCGGTTATCCAGCACCACCGGATTCCTGACACCTGCGGCTCCGGTCTGGAAGGCCAGGGAATGATCACCCGAGGAAAGGATACCGGCGCGGAACAGGGGGTCCCAGCGGAGTTCCGCATCCAGTATTTTCAGGGTATCTTCCAGGGTAAACGCCTGCAGGACCGGCGCCGCGGCGGCAGGGACCGGGTCAGGGGACGGGACGGCCGCCGCTACCGTTGCCGCAGCCGCCATGTCCTCCGGGAAGAGGCCCGGGGAAAGGGACAGGAACAGGAGTAAAAGGGATATGCCGAAACACTGCGGTTGTGCGAACCGAATCCGCTTGCTCATACGCTGTTCTGCCCTCCCCCTCCGCTTAGGATGGTATCAATGAAATAGGCCGCGCCCTGATAGCCGCCCCGGACCAGGGCTTGCCAAAACCGGCGGCCCAGAACTAAGCCCTGAAACTCAGGGGACCGAACAGGCCCCTTGGACACAATAGGTCCTTGTTCTATTATCGGCAGGAGCAGCCCGGTTATAATTCGTATTGCCTCAAGACTTTCCGCAGGGGTTCTTCCCGCATAATCCCGCAGCCCGGATTGAGTAAAGTCCGGGAAGGGAAGGATTCCAATGGGCGACGCCCCGGAAGCAGTGGGCGGGTCCGGGAGGGCTTCCAGCAAGCCGTGAAGTTCCGAGCCAAGGGTATAGGCGCAGGGAGGAAAGATTTGGGACGCCGTAGGTCCTATGGCGAGGAAGGTATCGGTTTCCGGCCGGTTTGGCTCAAGGCGGATTAATACCGAGCGGGCGGCCGAAGAGGCGGCATCCATCGCGGCTTTTCGGGAAGGGGCGGCGCTGATGATGTTGCCGCACTTACCGACATTGTTCTCCGGGAAGCTGACGGGGCTTCCCTCGGCTATGCGGAGGAAGATGTCCTTTACATACTCCGTGCTGCGGGCCTTTTCCAGGCCGTGGATGGATAGAACCCTGCCGGGGATGGATATAAAGGCACGCTCGGCGCCGGTCCGGTGCAGGTCGGGGCCGGGTGACCAGGGGCGGCCCAGGGCGGCGAGGATGGCCCCCCGGGTTACCTCCACCCCGGAGGCGTAGGGGTAGGTCCAGCCGGACATATACCCCCCGGAAAGGCGGGCGGCAATTTCCCCAATCATGGGGCCCCGCGGGGTGAGCTTCAGGTCTCCCTTGGCGGCGCCGTATCCGGCGGTGATACCCAGGGACCGTACCCCGGCGAAGAAGGTTTCCAGGAGCGCCCGGGTATCGGGACTGTTTAGGGCGCTGGGCATGGTATGGCCCATCTCAATAAAGTAGGGGGGGAAGAAGATGTGGCGATCCGCGAAGCCGCAGACCGTGATTTCATCCTTGTGAACAATGGCGTCCACGGAAAATTCCGGGCCCTCCATGAACTCCTCCACAATGGCTTTGCCGGACCGGGAAAAGCGAAGGGCTTCAACCAGGGCGGCGGCTAGTTCCTCCGGCGAGTTTACCCGGCGGCAGCCCCGGCCCCCCATGTTATCCACGGGCTTTACCACGGTGGGATAATCAAAGGGCAGTTCTTTCGGGTAAGTTCCTGCGGTAAAGGTGGTGAATTGCGGTGAGGGAACTCCGGCTAGGGCAAAACAGCGGCGCATACGGTCCTTGTCGGAGGCGTTGAGGGCGGCCTCATAGGGAATTCCCGGCAGCCCCAGGTTCTCCGCGACCCAGGCCACGGTGGCGGAGAAGTCGGTACCCGCAGTCATTACCCCGGAAAGAGTCCCAGTGGATCTGAGGGAACGGGCCAGCTCAAGGATTCCCTCCTTGTCCTTAAGGTCGATACACTCAAAGCGGTCCGCCCGCGTTGCCTCGCTCGCGGTGGGATCCCCGTCTACCACCACCGTATACAGGCCCATATCGCAGGCTTGTGATATGGCGGGACCCTGCATGACTCCGGCGCCGAGGATTAGGAGCCCTTCGCCCCTTGAAAATTCTCTTACCATAGGGACTTCACTTTAATTGCATAACATTCAAAGGTATCGCCAAGGCGGAATATGCGGCTTATTAATAGAAGAAGATACCGGAGAATGCCCCCCTGCTTAAAATGGTTTCCCAGGGGGAAGCGCTCAGGGTGATGACCGGTGATCCGTATTTTTTTCAGCCGAAAGCCATATCGGGCAAGGATGCGCCTACATAGTTTCGGGCTCCAGATGGTCCGGTGATCCGGGGGGCTTTTTTCAAGAAAGGCTTGTAAGGATTTTTTCCCCGAAATGCCCCCGGAGGTGGGGGTGGAAAAGGCCAGCACCCCCCGCATGGCGAGGAGCCGGTTGATTTCCACCAATACCCAACGGAGATCCTCAAAATGTTCGAGCACATACCAAAGGGTGATCACGGCAAAGCTTCCCGCATTTTCCGGGTGTTCCAGTGAAGGGTCCGGGAAAAAGCTTTCGTTGGCGGAGATGCCCAGGTTTTCCCGCACAAAGCGGACCGCCTCGGATGAAGGATCAATGCCCTGAACCGAAAAGCCCCCGGCAGAGGCGGCGCTCAGAAAGGGGCCATAGGCGCAGCCTATGTCCAGGAGACGTCTGCCGGATTCATCATTCAGAAAACGTTTTATCACGGCGAGCCGTTTTTTCCCGGCATCAACGAGATTGGGGAAATCCTCCAGATAGGTTTTTCCATACTGGCTCTTGTAGGAATCGAAGAAATAATCGGTTTCATATTCTATTCCCGGGGGGGACATGCAATGCATATAGATCATACCGCAATGGGTACAGCGCCGGTATGTGCGGTCGGAGAAACGGGTTGGTATTCCCCGGCTTTTATCCCTGACAAAAAAAGGAGCGCCGCATGCGGGACAGGGCCGGACCGGCAGAGGGTTGAACCTAGCCAGGAATTCCCCCAGGTCCCGGTCAGGGACCATGTCCAGACCGTAACGGGCGGCTATCTTTTCAGAGCCTACTGCAAGGGTGTTGAGGAATTTTGTGTTAAGATGTTGGCCTTTCTTATTGGAAAAGAAGAATCGCCCGATATTGCCGGCGGCGGCGGGACCCTCTCCGGCGGAAAAAAACCCGGCGTTACGGGCCAGCTTTTCGTGGTAGGGAGTGGGGGAAAGCAAACATACCGGGAGGCGGGCATGGAGGGCTTCAAAGGCGGTAAGGCCGAAATGGGTTATCAGAATGTCGTATTCCGCCAGGTGTTCCCGGAGATCCGGCATCCCCTTGAGAACGGTGATACCGGGAGTTCCCTTTGAAAATGCCTTGAGAGTCCGGGCTTTGTCCTCCGGGAGGCCGGGGGCGATAACGGTGATTGCAAGTTCATGGGGATGGGCCTGTTTTCCCAAGGCCATGGCCGCCTGAAAGGTGAGACCCTCCGCATCCTCCGCACCGAAACTGACCAGTACCTTCAAGATACCGTCTTCGTTATGGAAGGAAGGCCGGCGATTATGCGGCAGAGGGATCAGGGATGGAGCCGTTATATTGGGGGGATTGAATCCCCGTTTTGGGAGCGGCGGCAGGAGATCGATGAGGAAGTCAAATTTGTCCCGGTGGGCGCCCCCTTCATCAATGCCGATCAGGGGCGCCAGGGCTGCCCAGGAAGCGGCTTCCCATAGGTCTGTCCTGAATTTGTCCAGGATAATAAAGTCCCACTGCGTGGAAGACTGCGGATTGTACCGGGGATCCTGGGTTTTCCCCTGGAGTATCCAGGATTCACCCTGGAGACCGGCGATATCCAGTAGTTTCCGGGGGTCGAGCATCTCCGGCAGAAAGAGAAATGCCTCCCGGCCGGCAGCGCGAAGGGAACGGACCATGGCTGATCCCCGGGCCAGATGCCCGCCGCCGTGACTCTTTTTTACCGTTGGAACAACTAACAGGGCCCCGGGCTTCATTGTCGCTTCTCCTCATGAAAGGTTTTCCGGTAAACAGCAATAACCGTTTCACCCTTGTTGCGATCCTCCGGGGGAACCGAAAGCAGGGCATCATATAAGCGTTGGGCACGCGCATAGTCCTCCGGGGTGTCCACGGTAAGCCTGATTTCGTTTCCCTGCCAGGAAGGATGCGCCGGGGGACGGTAGAGGAGAAACCGTTCCGGGTGATTGTAGAGGAAGGGGCAGACGTGTTCCCGTTCCGCATCCGTTGCCGCCTCCTCCTCCGCCTGTAACAGGGCGCGGGCCTTGATCACCTCAACCCCGGCGCCGTAGGGCAGCGCGCCGTAACCCGCATAGTCCGCGCCGGCTTTCACCGCCTCCCGGTTCAGGGCGGCGGCGGCATCGGTAAAGACAAAGGGATTGTCGCCGGTGGCCCTGATGACCCAGTCTGCCGAATAATGGCGTATTGCCTGACAGTAGCGGCGAAGCACATCGAACTTGGGGCCGCCGATAATTTCAAAATTCGCGGCCTTAGCCAGGGGGGTAAACGCGGTAAGGCTGTCTTCGGGACAGGCAAGGATGCGGCAATCCGCCGGGACCCGCTTGAGGGCTTCCATTACCCCCCGGATCATGGGGCGGTCCCCCAGGGGAAGCAGGGCTTTACCGGGAAGCCTTGAGGAGTCAAGACGGCCCTGAAGGATAAGGGCGGTCATGGCCGGGGCGTTTCCCAAAGATTGGTAAGCATATGGGCATCCCGTTGGAAGCGGCGGCCATAGGCCGCTACCCATTGCCGGTTTTCGCGGAACTCCCCCCATGCCGTTGACAGGCCTTCGCCGGTCTTAAAGAGGTAGCCGGGGAAAAGCCGCAGGGGGACATGGGCCCTGGCGTCACGAAACACCGGGGCCAGGTTGCGGAGATAAAACCGGCGGTAGCCCGCGTCTGCGGTGGTGTCCTCCGGGGCCGCTTCCCCGTCATAGGAGAGCCGAACCAGTTGGGTACAGCAAATCTCCTCACCCCATAAATGGGCGCGGAACCCAAAGTCCATGAGCTGCCAATAGGGATTCCGAATCGCCCCGTCAAATCCCCCTAAGCGGACAAACCGTTCCCGGTCATACACGCCGACCCCGTCAAAGGGATAGAGGGTCGGCTGGGCTTCCACCTCCGGCGAAAAGTGGAGGGCTTGCAGCTTTGAGCGGTAGAACGCCGGGCCGGTAAGGGTAGGCAGGGTTTCCAGGCCGGCGTTCTGCATAACCGGCGCCGTACAAAGCCGCCGCTGCAGCCAGGATACAATTTTGGCGGAGTCCCCCCCATGGAGGATACGGAGATCGTTCCAGAGCACAAAGAAGAGGGGGCTTGCGGTTTCCGTTACCCCCAGATTGATCTGTTCCCCCGGGCTGATAGTGTCTTGCAGAAGGATAAACCGGACAAAGGGGAACCGGCTTGAAAGGTCCTCCAGGTCGTAGCGGTCCTGGGGGCCCTCAAGGGAAATCACCGTGTCAAACCCCGCCTTTTCCAGTTCCGTAAAAAGGGTTCGCCGGGGATACCGCCCCCCGCGGTTAAGGAGTATCGCCGAAATGCCGGAGCCGCCGCCGGGAGATGTTCCGCCTGCGCCGCCACCTACCGCCGTATAGGAAGGTAAGGTTTCGTTAAAAGTTGTAGGTATAGTATTCATCACACCCCGCACAGGGCCCCCTGTATTGTAGGCCCGCGCCCTGTTCCCGGTAAAAGGGTTCCCCCCGGGCCCAGATCGTTTCAAGACTTTCCGTGAAGACGTTGCCCAGCATCTCCCCACCGTTTAATGTTTCCCGGCAGAGGGGAACCCGGCCGTCAATGAGGATCGCCATATCCCGCATAAGATGCCAGCAGGGACGGCGTTGTACCGGAGAAAGGTCCGACGCCTGGAGTTTGGGCAGCGCGCCGCAAAAATCATCGTACTTCTGGATGATTATCTGCGCCCCTTCCTCCTTCCAGGACCGGTAAAACTGTTCGATATCATCCTCCACCCCCTTGACCCGGACCGCCTGGACATAGGTGTCCTTGGGAAAGAGGGTTGCGAGGGTTTTTGCGCAGTTGACCGCTTCCGCAAAACCCGGCCCCCGGATTTCCCGGTAGCGGCCAGGGTCCGCTGCGTCCAGGGATACTATCCAGGATAAAGCCGCCATGCCGTGCGGACCTAAGGTCCGATTTCTCGGCGCAGCTTTGGAGGCGGCTTCCGCCAGGGCTTCCAAACCGGCCTTTTTCCAGCCCAGCCCCGATGTTTCGATGACACCGGAAAGTGCGGGCCGCTCAAGGATCGCGGCGATAAGCTCCTCTTTTTGCGGATGAAGGGAAAGTTCCCCCCAGAGGGACAGATCGATCACCGCATCGCCGGAAAAGGCGCTTATCTTGTCCAGGAGTGCGGCGAAACGGTCGGGCTCCATGAAGCCCGGTACACTGAATTTCGGGTAGGGGCAGAGGGAACAGACTTGGGGACAGGGTCCTGCAACCTGGATGGTATAAAACGCCGGGAGGGTACGCAGCAGTTCCGGACGGGCGGGGATGATCCGCTCGGCGTCCGTGGCCGGGGCCTTGGCAGAGGAAAGCCCCGCCTCTATGAGCCGGGAGAGGAGGAGGACGTTACGCCGGGAATCCGCCGTAAGGCTCAGGCGATGGCTCCGCAAGTCTATAGAAGAAATCTCTGTTTCTATATCAAAGGCGTTGATATCTTTCTGGATTACTGAAAAGAGGGCGTCCCGTTCCACCGGTCCATCACCCTCAGCCAGGATCTTCGCGAGGATCCCCGCTACCCCCGGCGCAAGCAGTTCCGGCGCAAGGCCGTAGGGCCAGCCATCGGCGTAGGAGTATTCCGCATGGTAGCGCAGATGCCGTTCCGCGATTCTCCCCGCCAGAACCGGGTCCAGGAGGGGGCAGTCCGCCCAGGCATAGTAGGTGCAATCAAAGCCCCCGGACAGTTCCGACAGGGTTTGGAGGAGGGTCTTTTTAGTCCAGACCGGACGGGAAACCAGGTCTACACCGGCAGGTAACGGACATAGGTCCGATCCCAGGAGGACCAGCTTTTCCACGCCGGGGAAGCGCCGGGCCTGTTCCAGGGCCAGGAAAAGGGCGCTTTTACCGGAAAAGAGTGGTTCGAAGGCTTCCCCCGCGAGGCTTCCTCCGTATAATACGGCCAAGGCATTCATACCTTACCTGTATCGGTATTTTGGGGGGATAACCTAAGTGATCTCTAAAGGGGGTGCGTGTGCTTGCATATTCGGACTATTTGGTCTTATAATTTGTATATATATGATTAAGCCCTATACCATTGAAGAAATAAAAAACAAGGTCTTCGACACTGCCCGGCACTACGGCGTAAAAAGGGTGTATCTCTTTGGTTCCTATGCACGGGGAGAGGCGGGGACGGAAAGCGATATTGACATCTGCATTGAAAAGGGAAAAATTCGCACCCTTTTTGACCTTTCGGGATTTTGTCAGGATTTGAAAGAAAATCTGGAAAACGAGGTTGACGTAGTTACCACCGCCGGACTCTCCGGCTCTTTCAAAGAACGGATAGAAAAGGATATGGTCCTGATCTATGAATGAACCTCTCAAAAAAGACCAGAGTATCGTCACCCATATCCTGGAACACATCGAAAACATTTTTAACGCCCAAAAGCGATTTGGCAACGACCATCTTCGATAGTTTCTTTAACCCTATGAACAATTTTACTATTCTCCGCGAGAAAATATGATAACGTGTCTGAGTCGAGAAAAATCATACCCCCGGCCTGTCTTTGAAAAAGTTTTCCCGGTCATCTATCATCTCTTGTACTAATTGCACATCGTCAGTATCAAACATACCGGCATATTCAAGTAATTTGCTCTGGTCTTTTTTTACCGGTACATGGTACCACGGTCTGGCACCTGTTCGTTGACCTCTTAAACGGTACACTTTTGCGCTACCTATATTTTCTCTCCGCTCTTAGAGAAGACTGTCCTGACTATCTACATATTTTAGCTGCTCATTTTCAAAGACACCGTAACAAGGGCCTACGAAAATGCCATTATTTCAATTATTGGAAACACCGCCACAAAAAACGTGAGCACAATAGGCGCCGGTTCTAATGGCGCTACCGCTTCGACGGATATGCAAATCAGTGAAGGTGCATTGACGGAGTTTTTCGTGCTTGAAATGTGGCAGGATCCAAATACCAAAGGAGTATGGGTTTTAGCGGTTGCAAAATTTGCGGACTAGAACGGCTTAGGTTATCCCCCCAAAATACCGATACTGGTAAGGGCAATGCCGTTGTCTTTGAAAATGAGCAGCTAAAATATGTAGATAGTCAGGACAGTCTTCTCTAAGAGCGGAGAGAAAATATAGGTAGCGCAAAAGTGTACCGTTTAAGAGG
>BNUY01000087.1 GCA_025997715.1 Spirochaetia bacterium | reverse complement strand
GTTGCAGGTATAGTGGTTGCATAAACAGTGGTGGATTGGGTGCTTTCTCCGGCGTTGTTATAAGCGGATACTCTGTAATAGTATCTGGTACCGGCAGTCAGGCCAGTATTTGTATAAGTAGTGGCAGGACTTGATGTTGTCCCAATTTGAGAATAGGTTCCTCCGGAAGAAGTTGAACGATAAATGCGGTATTCTGTTGCCCCGGTTACGCTATTCCATGAAACGACAATACCGGAAGAAGAAACGACGGCAGATACCCCGGTAGGCGGTGTTAATTTTGTAGTCGCGGATGTCTCTGATGATAACACACTTTCACCACCGTCATTGTACGCACTTACCTTGTAGTAGTACACGGTGTTCGAGTTTAAACCGGTATTTGTGTACGAAGCAGTAGAACTGGTACCGGCAGATGTGTACGTACCGCCGGAAGAAGTTGCACGGTACACCTTATAAGAACTTGCACCGCCCACCGAATTCCACGTAATCTGTATTTCCGAAGCCGATAACGATGCAGCGCTCACTCCGGTTGGAGTTTCCGGTTTCGTCTTCGCGGTCGTATATGATGATTGTACGCTTTCTCCATAGGTACTTACTGCACTTACCTTGTAATAATAGGCGGTTCCTGCACTTAAACCGGTATTTGTATATGAAGTAGTAGCACTGGTAGCGATAAATGTGTACGTACCGTCGGGAGAAGTTGCACGGTACACCTTATAAGAACCTGCGCCTGTTACCGCACTCCAGCTAACGGTTATACTATCAGTTGAATCGGCGCTCGCCGTTATTGATGACGGTGCCGGGAAATAGCCCGTCCCCTTAATGGTAAATACAGCAGAATACCGTGACAAGTCATTATTAAGAACACTGATAACCGCACTCTGTATCCCAATCGTTGACGGAGTGTATCGTATGCGGAGTGTTGAATAGTTACCTACAGAAATAGTGCCACTATCACTAGGGAGGGAATCAAATGAGAATGCAGCGGCATCCACTCCGGTAATCGTAATTGCATCCCAATTAATGGTTAATGGCGCTGTACCGGTATTTTTTACCGCAATATCCAAGGTTTCGGACAAAGTGACGTTTCCCATATCAACTGTACCGTTTTGCAATACTTCGCTTGTACCGTTAAGTATCGTAATAATCGGTTTTGGCTCGGTTCCATTCGCGGTTATGGTAAAGGTAAAATCTCCCGATGGGGTATTTGATTTAACTGTAACGGTAGTAGTATAGGTATCTACCGCCTGGGGCGTAAAGGTAATTGTAAAGGGCAGCGAGCCCGCAGGTGCGATTATTGAACCCGCCGGCTGAGTTACTGAAAAAATTTCCGCCGATCCACTAACGCTTACCGGAGCGGCCCCGGTAAGCGTCAAGACGCCGGAACCGGTATTTTTCAAGGTAAATACAGTTTGCTTTGGAATAGCGGCAATCGTTTCGATGGTGGAAACTGTATCATTCTTCACTACTATGTTGTCATTATATTCAATGCCGATTTCCGGCAGCAACCCGATACCGGACAATGTACCGGAATTACTTTCATTCCCAACTTCAAATACAAGCGTCGTATTTAAAATGGTAAACGGTGAGTCATCAATTGTCAAAAGAGACGCTCTCAGGTTGATACCATTATCTTTGCGGGTAAAAGTCAGGTAGCCCTGAGCAACTTCCATGACTTCTTTTTTCGATGCGGTTCCCTTGAGCAAGTCGCTTGAATCCGGTGACGCGAAGGACACCCCAGACCACTTGACATCTGACAAATCGTAAGACGATTCGTTCTTGATGGTAAACGTGGCGGCTCCGGCAGGCGTGGTGCCGCCGTTCGGGTCGTCGGTGGGCTGATTGCACCCAACCAAAACCAATGCAGTCATTGCCGCAAACGATACAAAAATCTTTTTCATCTTTATTATCCTTATCAAAGTTGCATCATGGCCGGGTTTTCCCGCTTACGGCAGATGATTGTAAACCTTCATATCCGTCGCTGTTTCTTGAGGATATCTTATACCAGTACGTTGTATTATCCGAAAGCCCTACCCCATCAATGAACCAGCGGTGGGATGCGTCACCGCCATTTGGGTAACCTACATAGGTATAGGTACCCGAAGAAGTGGTTGAACGATAGATAAGATAGTTGACCCCGGGAATATCGTCCCAATAAACAAGCATAGACCTGTAGAGGTTACCAACGGTATATACCCCAGTGGGTGCATCCGTTAAGGTGGCTGCTGATTTATAAGATGATTGGGTGCTTTCTCCACCGCTGTTATAGGCAGAGACTTTATAATAATAAGTCGTATTGGAAGACAACCCGGTATCCGTATAAGAGGTAGTGGGATGTGATACGGTTCCAACCTGGGTATAACTTCCCGATTCAGTTGAACGATAGATGCGGTATCCGGCTGCCGTAGTTACGGCACCCCAAGAAACAGTAATACCGGAGGAAGAAGAACTGACGGCGGAAGCATATACCCCCGTCGGAGTTGGCGGTGGAGCCACATTGGTAGTTGCCGAGACAAAGGAAGACTGGGCACTTTCACCAACGCTGTTATTGGCGGAAACCGTATAATAGTAGGTCGTATTGGCCGTAAGACCCGTATCGGAATAGGATGTGGTATCACTTGTGCCTACAATGGTAAAGATCTCCGAAGAACTATTCGACCGGTATATTTTATACGATACAGCCCCGCTTACAATGCTCCAGGAAACAGTAATACCGGAGGAAGAAGCGGCGGCAGCGGATACCCCGGCCGGTATTGTTGGCATAGATAAAGTTGTTCCGCTCACCGCCGGTGACTGATAACCTTCCGTTCCATCACTGCTCACTGCGCTTACCTTGTACCAGTACGTTGTACCCTCCGCAAGCCCCGTATCATTGTGGGCCGTGATACTACCGGTACCTATTTCGATAAAGGTTCCCGAAGCGCTACCTGACCGGTATATTTTATACGATTCAGCTCCGCTCACTAAATTCCAGCTTATAGCCATATCCGAAGAAGACTGTGCCGATACACTTAGCCCGGTTGGCGCCGCTAATCCGGTTTTTCCGGTCCCCTGAAACCAGATCGTAAAATTTGCACGGGATGTATCATTACTGGGAATACTCAGCTTGGCACTATCATTTTGATCGGCAACCGTTGGAGTATATTTAACCGTGAACTTTGATTCACTTCCTGCAGAAATATTTGCGCTCGGTTTTGAAACTATTGAAAACACATCGGCATTTTCGCCGGAAAGCACCACCCCTGGGGTCGTAATCGTTAAAAGCTCTACCCCGGTATTCTTTACCGTAACCTCAACGGTTTTCGATTTGTCAATAATTACCGCCCCCATATTTATAGAGCCATTCTGGGCGATTTCATTCCCATCGTATAGCAGGATAATAATCGGTTTGGGTAGTACTCCTTTTGCCGATATGGTAAATACAAAATCACCGGAGGGATCATTTGATTTAACCGTTATGATCGTGGAGTAATCATCCTCCGCAAGAGGGTTAAAATTAACAATAAACTGCAAGATACCATTTACTGCAATTTCAGAACTTTCCGGTTGAACAACTAAAAAAGAAGCGTTAGAGCTCTTTACCGGTTCAGTTCCGGTTAGCTGTAATTTTCCGCTACCGCTGTTTTTCAAAGTGAATACAAATTGCTTTTGATTGTTAACAACAATTTCACCGCCGGTTACCATCTCATTTTTTGCTATCGATAGCCCGTCTTTCTTTATTTCGAGTTTCGGCAATAACCCGATACTGGCCAATGTCCCGGAATTGCTTTCATTTCCAACTTCAGACACTACGGTACTATTCAAAATGGTAAACGGTGAATCATCCATTGTTAAAAGAGACGCCCGCAGATTGATTCCGCTGTCTTTACGGGTAAAGGTCAGGTACCCCTGGGCATCTTCCGCAACTTCTTTTTTAGACGCTGTTCCCTTGAGCAAATCTTCTGAATCCGGTAACGCGAAGGAAACGCCCGACCACTTTACCGATGACAAATCGTAGGATGATTCGTTCTTGATGGTAAAGGTGATGGCTCCGACAGGCGTGGTACCGCCGTTCGGGTCGTCGGTGGGCTGATTGCACCCAACCAAGACTAATGCGGTCATCGCCGCGAAAACAAAAAGCAACTTTTTCATAACAAAACTCCTTAGTTAATTGATAAGGGCATAACCGTCGGTCCGGTGATGGTACTTCCGTTTACCGTAAAACTATACAATTTCCCTCGTTCCATAGAAAAAGACGGGAAATTAACAGTCGATGTACCAAAACTTTCCAAATGATTAATAGTGATTTCCGTATCATCAAATCTATTAAATTTGATCTCATAATAGGCCATGTATCCGCTTGCAAGATAAATGGAATCGTTACCAAGCTGGTGCAACGGAATACCGCCATTTCGAATTTCTATCTGATACGGCCCCTGATTTTGGATCTTTACATATCCATTTGCAAATTGAAGCTGCCCCGGTTGGGGTATAGTCTTTGGATATGTTTTATTTTTTTCTACCACAAATCTGATGTTGGATAAATCGCTTTTTGCGTCAACAGGTGGAATCGTTGATATGCCGTTAGGATTTTCAAGCGGCGGCAACGATCTCTTATAACGGAGGAAAAAAGTATCCCCCATAACCTGATCCGAACTGGCATATACGAGTACTTTTTTTTCACGCGTTTGCGCATCAACCCTGCACAACCATACTGTTTCATCAAAGTATTCAGGGTTAAAACCTTTGTATATGTCAACCTCATAAGATGATTCATTCCAAAAAGTTATGGTAGCCCGTTCATCAACAGTGGATGTATTAGTTCCATTGTTTTCACTTCCATCCCCCCCGCTTGGACAGGAAAGACAGATAAGCGATAATAGAGATGCAAATATACTGAATACAAACTGTTTTGTCATACCAGCCTCTTCATGGAAATATAACAAGCCGATCAGATTACCAAGCGGCTTGTTACATGTAGAACTCAGTTGCCCAGCAAAGCGTCAAGGTCGATCTTATTTTTCTCGACAATAGAACCCAATGCCAAATTGTTGTTGTTCGTTCCGGTAACGGTGATTTCATACATATAATCCAGTTTGTAGGTATGCACTGGAACATCCAGCATATTTTGATTCGAACCTATCTTAATACCGGAGATGCTTTGTGTATCAGGATAGCTTTTATCACTATTCGGCGTGATGTTGATCGTGAAAGTTTCTGATCTTCCTTGTATAACAGCAGGAACACCAAGTGAAGTATTTTTCGCCACACCGCCCTGTTCAATGCGTACATCAACCGATGAATTGTTGATAATGCGGAAATAAATACCTCCTGACGACCAACTAAAGTTACCCTGGCTAAATGCGTTGTTTACATTAAATGGCCGTTCAAGGATGCTTTGGGTAAATGTAATAGTTTCCATGTAAGGCTTTCCCTGTAAAGGTCCTACATCTGTATATCGTGGAATCACGGTATACAATTCATCATTGTTTGCTCCCGGTATATAAAACTTAAAGATGGGATATATGTCATATATCTCCGGCATTAGACGCAAATTATTCCCGCTGGTCATATTCTTGGCAACATATCCCAGAACTTCTCCGGTAATACCATCCTTGCGAATTTCGACATCGTAGTTGGTTGGATTACTGACCTGTAGAGTTGCGTCACCGCCAACCTTTGCGCTGATCTGAAAGCGGTTATTGTTGGTCGCAGTGTGGTTGTAAAACGCAAATATTTTTACGAATGGAGTAGCCGCCGCCAGGTTGTTTTTATTAGCGTTGTAATCACTTTCCTTAATCAAGACCAACGGAAAAGCTGCAGTTGACGTAAACAGACCCGTTTTTTTCTCTAACCCATGGTTTTGGGCATAAGCGGGTATACCACCAATTAAATAATTAGGATTTAGCGACCCCTTAAACGCAACTAGCCGCTCCCCGGTGTTATTGTCAACGTAGATTGACGGCGGCGAAAAACTGGTGAACGACACATCGTCATCATCATCACCGCCACCCCCCGCACCCGGCGGACACCCCGTCAGACTCAAAATCAGGGCCAGACCCGACAAAAGTAGGGCAAATTTCCACATACCTTTCATAAAAAACTCCTTTATGGGTGTATTGTTTATCATACACCTTAAATTATTCTAACCTAACCTTAAAGCTGGGTTTTGTCAAAATATTATACCTGAAACGTAATATTGTCAATAAAAAAATAACCTCAAATATATAAATTCTTGATAATTCTTATATTTAAGGCGGTTGTTTAGACTTAAAGGGATACTGAATTATTCAAATATGGACATAAAGGCAATTTTTGGGGCAAACTTGAAACATTACCGGAAACAAAGACAGCTATCTCAGGAATGCTTATCTGAAAAACTGGACATCACACCAAAACATCTCAGTACCCTCGAAACCGGGGCAGGCTTTGTTTCCGCTGAATTATTGGAAAAGATTACTAAAATACTCAGGGTTTCCGCCTCCGCCTTGTTTTATACCCCAGAAGAAAAATCAGCAGATGACGGCTTTTTGACGCTGGTTGACCACATCATTGAGAAAGAACTGGCAAAGACCGTTGAAACGATTAAACTTGAAATACGGCATAGGGAAGCACCCTGAATGCCTTCCTTTGATGGTTGGAGGCGGCGCAGAATAGCGGGGTGGTGAGTAAAAGCCTTTTTTGATATACTCCTCCCATGAATATACGGGAACAGCTTACCAATCTGGCCTCACGGCGTATCCTCATCCTGGACGGGGCCATGGGCACCATGATCCAGCGTTTCAAGCCCACGGAGGCGGATTTCCGGGGTTCCCGGTTTGCGAACCACCCCACGGAACTCCTGGGCTGCAACGACCTGCTCTGCCTGACCAAGCCGGAAATAATTTCATCCATACACGAAGCATATCTGGCGGCCGGGGCGGATATTATCGAGACCTGCAGCCTCAACTCTACGGCGGTGTCCCTGGCGGATTACGGCTTGGCCGGTCTTGCCTACGAGATAAGCGCCGCAGCGGCAGGGATAGCCCGGAAAGCGGCTGACAAATTTTCCACGGCGGATAAGCCCCGGTTTGTGGCGGGGAGCATCGGCCCCACCACCCGGAGCGGCAGCATCTCCCCGGACATGAACGAGCCCGGTAAGCGGGCCGTTACCTGGGACGAGTTGGAAGCGGCCTATTACGACAATGCCCGGGGATTGCTGGACGGGGGCGCGGACATCCTGCTGGCGGAAACCCTCTACGACACCCTGAACGCCAAAGCCGCCGCCTTTGCCATTAACCGACTGCTGGAGGAGCGGCATCTCGACACACCCCTGATATTTTCCGCCACCATTTCCGACACCGCAGGCCGGCTCCTTTCGGGGCAGACCGTGGAGGCCTTCTGGGTTTCGATGGCCCACGCAAACCTCTGGGCGGTCGGCCTGAACTGTTCCTTCGGCGCGGAAAAGCTGAAGCCCCATATCGCCGCCCTTACCGGCGCCGCCCCCTGCATGATAATCGCCTACCCCAACGCGGGGCTGCCCAACCGTTTCGGCGCATACGACGAAACCCCGGAAACCATGGCCGGAGCGGTGGAAGAATATATGAAGGAAGGCCTGGTGAACATCATTGGAGGCTGCTGCGGTTCCACCCCGGATCACATCGCCGCCATTGCCGCCAAGGCGGTGAACTACGCGCCCCGGAAGATTCCGGAAATTCCCCGGCGAACGGTTTTGGCGGGGCTTGAGCCCTTCACGGTAAACCGGGAGCGGGGGCTTACGAAAATTGGGGAGCGGACCAATGTGGCGGGATGCCGGAAATGCCTCAAGCTCATCAAGGATGAAAACTATACCGGTGTGCTGCCCCTGGTTCGGGACATGATAGAAGCGGGGGCGGAGCTTATCAATGTGGGTATGGACGACCCTTTCCTGGACGCAAAAGCTGCCATGAAGGCCTTCCTCAATCTGGCTCTTGCGGACCCCGACATAGCCCGTGTCCCGGTGATGGTGGACAGTTCCCGCTGGGAGGTAATTGAAGCGGGGCTCAAGCTTATCCAGGGGAAGGGTCTGGTGAATTCCATCAGCCTGAAGGAGGGCCCGGCGGAGTTCCTGCGGAAGGCGCGGCTTGCCCGGCGTTACGGCGCGGCGGTGGTGGTGATGCTCTTTGACGAGCGGGGCCAAGGCGCGGAATACGAGCGGAAGATTGAGATTGCCAAACGCAGTTATACTATTTTAGTTGAGGACGGGTTTCCCCCGGAGGATATTGTCTTTGATCCCAACGTCCTTTCGGTAGCCACGGGCATTCCCGAACACGACCGGTATGCCCTGGACTTTATCCGTTCCTGCCAATGGATCAGCGAAAACTGCCCCTACGCGCAGATTTCCGGGGGTATAACCAACCTGAGTTTCAGTTTCCGGGGCAACGACACGGTCCGGGAGGCCATGCACGCAGTGTTTTTGAAGCATAGCTTTGACGCGGGACTTTCCATGGCGATTGTAAACCCCGGCGCGCTCATTTCCTACGATGCTCTTGACAGCGATCTGCGGGACGCTGCGGAAGCTTTGTTGCTTTGCAAAACTTCCAATGCTGCGGACCGGCTCCTGACCATGGCCATAGCCATAAAGGACGCCGCCGATGATTCCGGTGCGGGTAACGCTGCTAAGACAAGCGCCGCTTCCTGGCGATCCCTTGATGTGGAAGAGCGGGTGGTTCATGCCCTGATTAAGGGCATCGACGACTACATTGAGGGGGATGTACTGGAATTACGGCCCCGGTACACCCGGTCCCTGGAACTGGTGGAGGGCCCCCTGATGCGGGGTATGCGGGAAGTAAGCCGGCTTTTTGGTGAGGGGAAGATGTTCCTCCCCCAGGTGATCCGCAGCGCACGGGTGATGAAGAAGGCGGTGTCCGTTCTGGAACCCTTTATTGAGCAGGAGAAGGCGGGCGGCGATGCGGCGGAAGGCGGCGGGACGATATTCCTGGCAACGGTGAAGGGTGATGTCCACGACATCGGCAAAAACATTGTCGGTGTGGTCCTGGGCTGTAACGGGTATACGGTGCGGGACCTGGGGATCATGGTTCCCGCCGAGGCTATTCTGGATGCCGCAGAAAAAGAGGGCGCCTGCATGGTCGGCCTTTCGGGGCTTATCACTCCGTCCCTGGAGGAGATGGTCCGTACCGCCCGGGAGATGGAAAAGCGGCGGATGACCATTCCCCTGATCATCGGCGGCGCCACCACAAGCCTGGCCCATACTGCCCTGCGGCTGGCCCCGGAGTATTCCGGCCCCGTGGTGTACGTGAGTGACGCGGGGCAATCCGCCTCCGTGGTCCGTTCTCTGCTTTCGACAAGCGAAGCGCCCCGGTTTCTGGAGGAAATGGAAGGGCGGTACCGTGAAGCGGTGGAACAGCACGAACGTATTGCTGTAGGGACGGAGCTTGTCTCCCTGGAAGCGGCGCGGAAAAACCGGGTAAAAGGCGGCTCCGGGCCGGTTCCGGAGCCTGCGGTTCAAGAACCGGCGACCAAGGGCCTCATTGATGTAAACGGGTATCCCCTTGAACGGATTATCCCCTACCTTGATTGGGATGGGTTTCTGCGCATCTGGAATGTGGATCGAAAAGGAGCGGGAACATTACTTACGGATGCCCGGAAAATCCTGGACCGGGTATGCGCAGAAAAGCTGCTTGAACTGCGGGGAGTCCTGGGGATTTTTCCCGCCTGCTCCCAAGGGGATGATGTTCTGGTATACGGCAGCAAAGATCCTGCCCGGTTTGCCTTCCTGCGGAACCAGGCGAAAAAGCGTGCCGGTGGGCCAAACCCCTGCCTGGCGGATTTCCTGCCCCAAGACAATGGCTGGCTGGGCTTCTTCGCCCTCAGCGCCGGGTTCGGGCTGGAGACCGCCGCCGCTGAGTACCGGGCTCGGCAGGATGACTACAGCGCCCTGCTCCTGGGCACCCTGGCGGACAGCCTGGCCGAAGCCTTTGCCGAGGAGATCCACCTTCGCATACGCCGGGAATGGTGGGGGTATGCATCGGAAGAGGACCATCCGGGAATACGCCCTGCCTTCGGGTATCCCCCCTGCCCGGACCATCAGGATAAACGGCTGGCCTTTGATCTGCTGGATGCGCAGAAACGCTGCGGCCTCACCCTGACCGAATCCGCCATGATAGTGCCCGCAGCATCGGTGTGCGGCATGGTATTTTCCAGTCCCGGCACCTACTATTTCAGCGCCGCCCCGGTGGGGGAGGAGCAGCTTGAGGACTGGGCGAAACGGAAAGGGATTGGGGTAGAGGAAGCGCGGAGGCGGCTGGGGCGGATTTAGAGGGGCTTTTATTTTGAACTAATAGCGAGGAAGGAGATTAATATATGGACAATTCTCAAAAACCGGGGTTTAAGAAATTTACCCAGGGGTATACGTTTAAAGTACTCATGCTCGTAGGGTTAATCTTGCTCTTACTTATTCCGCTGAGTATGATACGCGGATTGGTTAATGAGCGGGGAAGAACCGCAGCGGATGCTGAATCGGATATAATGGAAGCATGGGGGAAACAGCTTATAGAGGCGGGACCTATTATAACAATCCCCGGTGTTAAAACAGAAGAAGTCCGTACTAAAACCGAAAAAGAAGGGGAAAAAATTGAAATAATTAAAACTCCCTTTACGCTTGTGGTGAGTCCAAAAAAACTGGATATTGCCGCTGTTTTCAAAACCGAAGTGCGGAAACGCGGTATTTTTTCTGTGCCCCTCTTTTCAGGAACACTTTCGTTACGCGGCAGCTTTGATCCGGCGATGGCAATTTCAGAACTATTGCCGAATGAAAGCATTTCCTTAAACCAGGCGGAATTAATCATCGCTCTTTCCAGCCAGAAAGGTATCCGCAAAATTAATACATCAACCTGGAATGACCGCGATCTCTTTTTTCAACCGGGAAATCGCGGGCATGGTTTGGTTAGTTATGGTTGGGATAATAAATCCGGCAGTGGAATATATGCGGCGCTGCCTCGTTTTGAAAACAACACGGCAGCATTTAATATCAATATAGAAATACAAGGGGGGCAGTATATACGCGTATTACCAATAGGGCAGGACACCCATGTCAGTATTGCTTCCGATTGGAATTCGCCTTCTTTTCAAGGGGCATTCCTGCCGGGTGAATCAACCATCACCGATAATGATTTTTCTGCATCCTGGGATATTAGTTATTTAAGCCGGGATGTCCCGCTTTTTTGGAAGGAATATAAGGATAGCAGTGATTATACCGCTTCATTATTCGGGGTAAACTTTTTCCGTACCATAGATACGTATGCATTAAATACCCGCGCGGTAAAATATGCGATTCTATTTTTGATTGTTCCGTTCCTGACATTATTTTTGCTGGAAATATTCACGAAAAAGCGTATCCATCCGGTACCGTATTTGCTTTCCGGTATAGGCAACGCGGTTTTTTATCTTTTGTTGCTTTCATTATCTGAACAAATGCCTTTCTATACCGCCTACCTTATTGCGGCATTGGCGGTAACCATAATGATGACACTTTATTCACGTTCTTTATTACCTTCGTGGAATAAAAGCTGGTATATGGGGTTAGTTGTGGCCATATCATATATTCTGCTCTATGCGGTCCTGAATGCAGAATCTTACGCACTGCTTATTGGTTCTATTGGTACTTTTGTAGTAATAGCGTTAGTTATGTTTCTTACCCGTAAGCTTGATTGGTATGGAGAAGAATAGCATGTTTGACCATTCACAAGTTGATGCAGATTTACTCATCCTGGGCGCCGGTCCCGCGGGCCTCGCCGCCGCGCAATACGGCAGCCGTGCCAACCTCAAGGTTCTGGCAATAGAGCAGATGTCTCCGGGCGGCCAAGCCCTGCTGATCGACAAACTGGAAAACTACCCCGGTGACCTCAATCCCCGTTCGGGCTTTGATTTTGCCGAGGACATGCGCCGTCAGGCGGAAAACTTCGGCGCAAAAATCATCGGCGACGGGGTCCTTTCCCTGGAGAAAACGGGCAGCCTTTTTAGCGCCGTCCTGGACAGCGGCAGAACACTCCGCGCCTATGCGGTAATCCTCGCCACCGGCGCAAGCCACCGTAGCCTGGGCATACCCGGCGAGGCGGAATTTGCAGGCCGGGGCGTTTCCTACTGCGCCAGTTGCGACGGCCCCTTTTTCAAGGGCAAAAAAATCCTGGTGGTAGGCGGCGGCGATGCGGCCTGCGATGAAGCCCGGTACCTTTCGCTGTTAACTGACAAGGTCATCCTGGCTCATCGCCGGGATGCCTTCCGTGCCCAAAAGGGGGTGGCCCAACGGGTTCTTGAAAACCCCCGTATCGAGGTCCGTTTCAACACCCGCCCGGTGGAAATCCGGGGAGACAAACAGGTCACGGCGGTATTGCTGGAAGACAGCGCCGCAAAAAAACAATACGAGGAACCGGCCGATGCAGTATTCATCTTCGCCGGAACCGTCCCCCAGATCGGCTTTATCCCCGCTGCATGGACCCAAGGGGCTTTCACCGATAAAGCGGGCTACATCATTACGGACCAGCGCATGGAGAGCGCCATCCCGGGCCTCTTCGCCGCCGGGGATGTCCGCGCCAGCCCCTTCCGCCAGGTGGTGGTCGCCGCCGCCGAAGGGGCCATCGCCGCCCACTGCGCTGCGGAGTATATTGATTCGCTAAAGGCCTAAGTTACGCTTTCGTGTGGGGCAAGCTTTACCCGGCATATCCGGGATACGTTTATAAGGATTATTTTTTTTATAGTATTTTCTTGCGAAATAGTAGCGGGCTATGCCAATAAATTGATCATGGATACAATTCAGGTCACAGCCGCTGCCGGCGATGTATTGATGTAAACCCGATTCTGTCCTGGTGATAATTCCAAACAGCCCGTTTCCATTGGTAACAATAAATGAAATTTCGATTCCCATTTCAGGATTCCGGCAGCGCATTTTTTTCAAATCAATCTTCCAATCTTTTTTAGATACATTCATATCCTGAATTTAGGCGCTTCCGGGGGCCTGTCAAATTTTACCCGCCGTTTTTTAGCAGTCTGTACCTTCTTTATGGAGTTTCATCCGAAAACCGGCGGCCAGGTGTTTTCAATGATGTGTACAAACCCGTGCTCCAATTGC
>BNUY01000086.1 GCA_025997715.1 Spirochaetia bacterium | reverse complement strand
TCTGTTGAGCTTCACGATACCGATCGACAGGGCTGCGGTTCGATTGGGGTGTTTCTTCCGGTGGCGGCGGAATATTGCCATCACTGTTTGGATGTAAACCGGGTGTCTTATTAAGCTCCTCTTGAACTTTGATCAGGATGGTCTGAATCTCCGGCGCTTTTTTATCGTGGTAATACATCCCGATCTTTGACACCATACTTTCGATATTCTTCACGGCGCTAAGCTGCTGTTCTTCGCGAGTGGAATGATCGGGCGGTTTATCGGTAAAATTTTTAAGCTCCTCTGCAAATTTTTCACTCTTAAAATAGTTCGGATCATCTTTATGATCATCCCAGCTTTTATAGAGTTGTGCAGCCTCGGTATAATTAAGGCCATATCCCTTCCTCATCCGTTCTACAACGCTACCATAGTCCCCTTTATCAGCCGCACCAAACATTTTCATTTGCTCATTGAAGAGTTCCGGCGTAAGTCCCCTTTCCAACATAATCATTGAATTTATATAATCACTGCTGCCTTTACCACGAATAATATCATCAGTTCCGTTATTATCAACATCAAGTAGATTTTTCCAATCGAAATTTTTATCCTCTAATATATTTTGTGCCCCGCGATAAAGTAAAACATCGGTAGTTGATAAAAGGTTTGTTGCCTGCTCCATTGAAGAGTTCATTTGAGAAAACCGGTTTGCGCCCTGCTCCCCCTTCCATAACTCGCTACCTCCGCTCAATTCAGAAAGGAATGTCAACCCTTCAGATATTTCCCTGGCCCCCCGGACAAATCCCTTGCTTATGCCGTCCTCAAATATCCGTTGCATGGACCGGAGGAATTCTCCGTATTGTGCGGTTTCCAGGCCGCTTGCCTTGGCACCTCGCCATCCTTCGCCCAATGCATCCGCTTCCCCATAACGCGCCATTTGGGTCTTGACGGAGGTCAGCGTCCCCCGGTCCGCCCCGGTGCCTCGCTCAAAATCATAGATATTCCTTGCCGCCGCAACCGCTTCATTTTCATTAAGTCCTTGATATGCAGCCTGCTTTATGGTCTCCATTCCCTCCTCGGCGGAGTAGCCAAAATCATTGGCCGCCCGCGCCGCCCGGTCAAAGGCAGTACGGAGGTTGCGAGTATTCTCTTCTGTTGATCCGCCCATGTTCCCAAGGACGGCGCTTAACTCCATTGCATCAGGGGCTTGTTTTTGCCACTGCTGGGCGCGGGCTTCTTCGGTTTCCCTTTTATTCGCCCCAAGATCGAAACCAAGGGATTTTATCAGATCACCAGCCCCGCCTCCAACCGTAGCACCAACCGCAAGGCCAGGGATTCCGCCTAAGATTCCCCCGACTATGGCACCTGCCCCGGAAAGAAGGATTTTACCAATGCCCCCAACAAGATCCCCCTCTTTTCTGGTTTCGGCAATCTCCGCCCCTATGACATCACCGCTTCCCATTTGGTTAACAATGCCGGATTTATTCGTGTAACCAACGGCAGAATTTACACCACTGGTTATCGCGCTTACAATCCGGTCGGCGCTAAATACTTGAGCAAGCCCCTGTGCTGCCCTTGCACCTTGCGGGGCCTGCGTAGCATCTTCTACCGTTTTATGAAAATCGGACTGCGCCTGCTCAATCTGGGGGGCCAACTCATGAACTTCATCCATGTTTCCGCTGCGTACCGCCTCTTCTTGCGCGGCAATAAGTTTCTTCATGGTGTCGATCTGGGACTTCATAAGGCTTCCGTATTCTGAATCCATTTTGAATACGGTGCCGCCGTTGGTAGTTTGGGTTTGGAAGCGTGGATCGCCTTGTATTTTTTGTACGTCTTTCTCAAACCCTTTCGTACTGGTTTCCAGGCGATCCTTTTCTACTGAAAGATGATTATAGGTATCACGATCCCCGGCATTTTCGGCTTCCTTCATTCTGGAGATCAGCCCGTCAAGCGCCCTTGCCCCGCTGCTTACACCGGATATAAGATCGCCCTCTCTTAATGTCTTTTCAGGTTTCGTCTCTAAGGATGTTTTTGTGGCTTCTTCCACCGTTCTATGAAAATCGGCTTGCTGTTGTTCGATCCGTGGGGTTAATTCCTGGATTTTACTCACATCACCGTTTTTTGTTGCCCGCTCATATTCATCGGTAAGCCGCTTAATCGCTTCGGTTTGGCTTTTAATAGCACTTGCATATTCGGAATCAATTTTTAGGACAGTGGACCCGTTAGGCCCCTGGGTTTGAAAATTAGGATCATTGGCTAATGTCCGTACATCCCTTTCAAACCCAGATGTCTTTCCCTTGAGGCGTTCTTTTTCAACGGCGATTTTGGTGTAATCGTCCCATCGGCCCTCTTTCTGGGCTTTCTTCATTTCATCGGTAAGGCCCGCAATGGATTGACGCGCCCGTCCCGCACTCGATACAAGATCGCCGGTATCAAGGTCAATTTTTATACCTATCCGGTTCATTTTTCAAATCCTCCCTTGACGGCAGCCCTGCCATATGGTATATTCATAGTTAGGTGGTGTCAGCGCCATCAAAGGGACGCTTTCGAGGGGTTTCTTGGTAGGTTCCAACCTACTGGGGGCTAACATACCAGCGCCCCTTTTTTTATGCCAAATCGACATCAATAGCCTCGACTGAATACAAGCGTTTCCCCAAATTCTGGTCTTTATACTCTTTTACGGTGATTTTGACCGGAAAAATCCTGTCCTCATACTCACATGGCGCATAAAGATACCTCCGAGACCCTAATTCCGTATTATTTTTGTTTGGATTTAGCTCAAATTTCCACGGTTCTATTGCATTGAGAAACAACTTATCAATATTGGCCGCTACATGGAAATGTACCATTTGGCTATACGAATTATTTAACGCTTTACTACTTACGATTTTTCCTATTGAATCACTGGATAGGGTGGCTACAATGCCTGTTTTGCTTGCGATAGGCCCCTTCTTGGCGATTTCTTTAAGTATCTCTGTGGTTTCTTGCCTATTTTTTGCCGTCCTTGGCATTTTTGCCATCTCCCGGACCTCTTCCGGAGATCCAAAATCAGCTATTTTGAGTTCCTTTGCCTTTTCGCTGCTGCTGTCCCACGGTTCCTTCCCCGCCACCCTCAACCTCCAATCGCCGGGGGCAAACTTGACGTACTCTTTTCCGCCCCAATTCCGTATACTGCCTGGCGGCAATGAGCCGCCTTTTGACAGTATACCGGAAGAGTATATGAGTTCAAGGCTGGTTTTTCGTATCAAAAGGACTGATTTCACGCTTTTCCCTTCATCTGCGCGATCTCTTCCAACGTATAACCCAAATCCAAAAATTCTTCATCGGGCACTTGTTCGATAGACTTCTTGCGATCATAATAGCTTTTCCGCAGCCCCTCAATGGGATAGTTCATAGCCACTTCATACATGAGGCTAATCTGCCATTCATCAAGGGCGCGGATTGTGCTACTGGCTGGCGAGACCCCCAAATGTACCGCCGTCCAAAGCGTCATCAGCGCCTTTTTCGGCAGGTAATCGCTGATCTGCTGGTCCTGCTCCCTCGTCAAGGCTTCTTTCAACTTGTTCACGAAAAGAGTATGCCTTGCCATACAATTCTGCTATGAACGCATGGCTCGGCACCTCCACAAAGGAAAAGAATTTGTTTGTCTTTTTGGCGGTTTCATACCATTCCGGGCCGGACACAACCACGACATCAAGCGTTGCCGTGATTATGTTTTCGTCCTCACTCCGGGCATCAAAAGCCTCGACCGGCTTGTAATTGCGGCGGTATGCCGCAATTTTGCCGATGGCGATTGTGTCTTTTGGCTTCGGATATTTAACCGTGAATTTTCCCCGGCTGGTTTCAATCTCCTCGGTTACATCCTTGCCCAATACCATTTTGGTAAAATAATCGTCCCGTTCCTGCTCGGTCAATTCGTCGGCCTTTTTCTGGGTATCAATCCCGTCAACAACTTTCACACTGCGCCCCCTTAGTTCTTCGACAACGCCCGCATCTGGACGTTACCGCGCACATACTGACTTCCCTCTACGGTGATACCGTCAGAGGTAATCAGGACACCTTCAAAGGAAGCAATAACCTTTGATTCCTTCTTGTTGTAGAAATCCAGGTAGGCAATCTTCGGGATCGCCCCGGCTTCCATGTAGGCTGCCCGGTTGGGTATATAATCCATGATAGCCTTTTTGCCACCGTCCTCATACTGCGTTACCCCATCGACAATTTTTTTCGCCGGGATAAAGCTGGCAATGTTGATCGTGCAATTGTATCCCTGGGGATCAATAGACACGGGTCCAAGGAGGCCGATAACCACGGCATCCTGGGCCTGAAAATCTTCATTTGCCTGAAAGCTGGTGATAAACGCGATAGCCTCCGCATCGCTTGCGTTAGAACCGGCGCGGCAAATGCAATTATAACCCGTCGCAATGACGGTTCCGGTTACATTAGGTAATGCCATAATTTACTCCTTATACTTCCACCGTAGTTTTGGATTCGTACACATAGTTGTACGCCGTGATAAAGAAGAAGTTTTGCGGGGGTGTCAGGTTCCGGTTAAACTCGATGTAGGTTTTATCGCCGCTCTTACGGACAACCACCCCCCAAACATTCTTTCCTTCGTCGGTCGGGATGATAAGCCCTTCGCTCTTCCATCCACGGGCCGCCCCCAGCAGGGTTTCCTCCGCAGCGCCGCCCTTGTCAACACCGGGCCGCCCAACGCCCTTACTGTACTGATTGCGGATGTCCCGGTTCATATACAGGTCTTCGCGGACCATAGACCGCTCGCAAAGCTGCAACTGGCTTCCGCCCTGGTAGGTGGTCATGGCGCGGATAACCGCGAGACGGTTATCATCCGTGGTTCCGCCGCAAAGCACACCGCCCATTATCAGTTTTTCCAGTTCAGAAGTCTTGAGCTTGATAAGAAACTTATTCACGCTCACGTTCTTCCAGGTCAACGGTTCATTCACCGCAACCGCACACTCCATACCAAGGAGCTTGCAGGCGAAATAGGAGGCCGGTAAATCCTCCGCCGCCCCGGTGAGCGGGGAATTGGCGTTGATCGCCGGGAAGCAATAGGAACCGTATTTAGTGTTCAGCGATTTTGCGTTTTCCAGGGCCTCCGCAATAGTTTCACCGATGCGACCGCCCAAAATAAACGTCCGCTCTTTCCGGTTTACCGTGCTGCTCATAAACGTACAGTGATTGCTGATAAGCACATGCGCGGCATGATCTGTAGATGGGCTAGAAACAATCTGCACATTCTCCGATTCCAGTTTTCCCAAGGCATCGTTCCAATCGGAAACGGTGTAGGTTCCTGCCGATGCTCCGGCGAAGTAGACAAAATCGGCATCGACATCGGGAAGGACGTTTACCGCGCCCTCCTCTTTTTCTACGTTCCCCTTGCCGATGTAGTAGGAATTGTTCAGGGCGTTAATAAGGGCGTAGAGATCGCTCTTCAGGGTTTGCGATCCGGTTTTAATGTCGGCGCTGGTAACCGCGTCAAGCTGGTTCGCCGGGACATTCGATTCCGTCTCAAGCTGGACAGCGGCAAAAACACCGGTATCATTCAGTCGGGCGATTACCTGTTCAAGCGTGGGAAAATCCGCAAAGGGAATCTCGATGCTATCACCCACTGCCCCGGTAACGG
This sequence comes from Spirochaetia bacterium, assembly GCA_025997715.1. Taxonomy (GTDB): domain Bacteria; phylum Spirochaetota; class Spirochaetia; order Treponematales; family Breznakiellaceae; genus Termitinema. The sequence continues at coordinate 7,681 of BNUY01000086.1, read as the reverse complement.
TAACGGCAAGTTTTTCATTGTCGATGGTTAATACCGCCGCAGACCCCGATCCGGTATAAAGGAGGGTGAAGGATTGCTTGCCGATGTTGTCGATCTTTTCCTCTCCTTCCTTAAAACCGAAAACAAACTTTTTTGTACCCGCGTTGGTCCCGTCCGAAAGCTGCATTTTAAGCTGATTCGCCGGGGTTCCGTACATGGCGGATTTCAGGTTGAGGATGACGTTTGCGCCGGACTTCATCTGGCGGAATGCCTGCGTGTTTCCGTTCACAACCACCGCCCGAATTGCCTGCGGGGTATAATCAGGGGAAGGATTAAAGGCGTGGGCTACTGCTTTTAAGAGTTCGCCATCGCCTAAAATTTCCTCTGCTTCCCTGGGGGAAGAGAATACATTTAATACCCCCGACATCCCCATGCTGGATTTACCGAGGATAACGCCATTTCCTGCCGAAATACCGCCCTCCCCGCCGATTGCCGCGCTGCGGGAATACGCGCCCGGAACATAATGTTCCGTCCGCTGACCTGCGGAGCTAAATACTGCTGGTCCTATACCACTCATAGTGTACCTCCTTTACCTTACTTGCTTTTTGAGAAGGGTTTTTACGGTGTTTTCCCAATCCCCAAAGCTCATAATCTTTGTTTTATACAGCGACCTTACAAGGTCGTTGATCCCTACGCCTTGCGGCGCACGTTTCAGATACTGATCAACCGTCAGTTTTGACGGCATTGCCGGGGCCTCCTTTTTCTTGTCGCCCTGGCCCGGTTCGGGGGGCGGAGTATCGCCGGGCGGGATTACATTATTCTGATCCCCCGCTTCATGGTTCTGATCCGCCTGATTCTGCGCTATCTCCTCCACCGATAATAACGCTCCGGGTTGTCCCTGCCTGTCCTTTGACATGGTTAATTACCTCCATAAAGTCTATATTGCTATCGACTAATTCCGTGTCGATTACGGTTTGCTCAATCGTGTAGTCCGCCTCAAAGGTGATATATGCACCCCAAAGCTCAATCCCAAAGTCCACATTTGCGTTGTTGCTCCGCTGGCCCCGCACGGTATTATCAAAAAGGGCAAAGCCATTTTCTTCATACAGTTTTTCTAATGATTCTTTCATCCAGCCGCACACAAAAAGCCGGATCGCTTCGTAAAGCTCATTTTTCAACTGAATATTTTCCGCCCATATTTCTATGGAGATACGGTCCTGTCTACGAATAAAATTTGATATACCGTAAACATGTCCTTTTTCGGCAACCGCCAATCTTATAGCATCCAATTTTTTGGTGGTCATCATCATATATTCCCGCGCTTCCATGGGGCTTTTTCCCCCCTCCGGAGCGTTCACGTCCTCCGGCATGAGTTCAAGAAAACTGGTGTCAACAAGATCCGCAAGTTCTCCGGGCTTTCCATCTTCCAATGTGGAAACCACTACAGCCGGGAAAAGACTTGCACTTGGTTTTTCTCCGGTGATGGAATTAAGAAGGAGCCTCGCAAATGGGTGTTTATTCGTAACATTCACGGTAAAACCTTTGTAAAACTCCGGAATACCCACCACATTAAAATAATCTTGGATAGATTTGATAATGACTTGTTCAAGGATTAGACCCTTATTCAAAAAGAAGATCATAGGTTTGCTAAATCCTCCCGTATTGCGCCGTCAAGGGTTTCCTCTACCGTTTCCTTGGATACACTGGCTACCGCCTGGGTAACAGGTCGCGCTTTCATGGCCGGTTTGATCCATCCCGTAGCACCGGGGGCGGCGGAAATAACACGGAAAGTAAGATACCCCGCTGCTTTCCCGTTTTGTCCTAACATACTTGACATGCCGACCATGTCATCAGTTATGTCCCGTCCTGTATCATTGAAAAACCTGTTTTCTCCCATATCGGCGGCAGTAGTCCTATCACCCCATGCCTTACTTCCGGTTACATCGCTATATTGCGCCCTGCCTACCATGTCTCCGTTAAAATTAGGCGATTGCTTGCCTGATTTATCAGCAGATACCGTAGTTTTGGTTTGTGCGAATTTCCTTTTATTTTTAACAATGTTATAGACAGCTTGAGGAATTACATTCCGAAATCCTACCGTTCTTGGGGTTCCCCACCGAAACGGTACAATTAAATAGGAATACCCCTTATTCTTTCCAGTTTGTGTCACTCGAGATCGAGGACCAAAGGGGTGAGTAGTTTTCATGTCAAGTTCTTCCGTGCCGTTCTCTATCCACCCGGCAACATCAGAATCACTGTAAATTTCGTAATCAAACGGCCCATTCCGTTTAATACGAATGCTTCGCGCATATTTTCCGCTTGGTTGCTTTAAGCTTTCCGTAATACCCGGCAGACTCCCTCCCATTGCAAAACCTTTCCAGGTATCCCGTATAAGTCCGGCAGATGCTTTCATGGCCTCCGATGTTGCCGGGAGAACACCCGCTCCAAGCCGCCCAAGGGCACTTTGAAGTTGCTGGAGAATATCACTATCAACCGACACGCTCATTCTAACCATTCTGATTAAGCCTCCGGCCCTCTGCAAACGCGGCAAACAGTTTCAATACCACCTTGCGGGGAATATGCTGATCCTCGCTAGTCCGTAACATCGGGATATTTTTTGCTACCCGGTAGGTAGGCCGATACTGATAATTTATTGACATAACCGCTCCGGCTGCGGGCTTGTTTTCTCCCAGCCAATGAATACGGTTTGTTCCGGCAAGGATAAAATCTATCCCTTCCTGATATTTCTCTTCCTGGGTTTCAAGGTTATCTACCTCTGCAACAAAGAATTCCGGAATTATATCGTCTGATTCATCACTGATATGATTAAGGACTACCTTTCCAGGCATATTCCCGGAAAGAACGGTCAATACATCGTTTTCAGAAACATTGAACATATAGGGGTAGGTACAAACTGCATCCCCGTTATGCGCGCTTACCAGTTGCGAATCTTCTTTGTTAAGATTTTGAGAAAGTAAAATGAATTTGAAGGGCATTATATAATCTACCCCATAGGCGGTTAGTGTTTCACTTTCAGGGAAACCCGGATCAACCTGAATGAGATTTTGCCGGTACCCGGCAATCTCTACCGCCTCATGTTCGGTTGTTTCCAACCGTTCCACCGCGATAACGTCACCCGCCGATTTATAGTAGACCCCATCAATTTTTGAGGGCGTTGTTTCTATTCCGGGTACTCGATAATACCCGCCGCCAACGCGCTCCAATTCTACGCTATCGAGGTGTTTTACTGTCGTATCACGAATTAAAACACCGACAATCTCATTTTTAGAAAGTTTACGGGGGCCGCCCGTGATTTCCACGAATCCCCCACATTTTACAAAAGGGTAATCGTTTCCGTAGGTATCGTAAATCTGAATGACTTCACACTCCGCATTAGCAACGGGCAAATCAAGGACATTATCGCGTACCTTTAACTGCAAGGTGTCAGTATAGAATTTCTGATAATCGTATATATCACCGGATCCATTGCATTTTTCGCAATGGACGTTCGGCTCATTTTCTGTAGTTACACAGGTACATTTTCTTGTGGTTCTCCACCGTAGCCATTGCCCATGACGATCAATAAGGGCTTCAAAATTAACCCTGTTTTGAGAAAGGACTACGGGGGAATTCTTACCTAATCCAACACCCATTATAGTGCCCCCATCGTGATATGTCCAAACTTCAATTTATTTGCAGATATATAATTTTCAATATCATCTTTGTACTCTTTAATATCCGCACCATAATAGGCGGATGTGGCGGATTGTGTAGAAGAAAAGGATTCACTCACACCGTCCATTGATAAGCTGCTACTGGAAAACCCGGACATAAGCCCGCGCCCTATGGCATTAAGCAGGGATATTGCGGCAACCTTCCCAATAACCGCCCGTAAATCATCCGGGATAGCATCAGAGGAAGGGTACCCGGCAATGTAATCAATCGCATAAAAAAGATTCCGGTCAAAGGTTTCCGCGCCATAGGGAGAAATGGATGCTTGCACGGCCCGGATTGAATCACTGGTTTTAGGGGGCCGATTAAAGAAACGGATTAATCCTTTATTCTTGTCCAATGTGGAAGCGGCGGGCGGAGGAGCCGGAGCATAATAAGGTCATGCTGGTCCGGCATGGGGATGAAAGTACGATAAAGCGGGTAAAGAAAGAAGACGGAAAGATTTTTCTCTGCTGGGAAGATGGGAGTGATAATTGCATTGAGGTGGGTCCCGGTGATTATCAGGTCCAGGGTGAATTCGTCAGCATCATGCGGGGATTGGAGTAAAGCCGGGCGGTGAAGCCATAGACGGCAAGATGGCAATAATCTATTGACAAAACCTACTATTACGGCGTAAAATACAGGCTATGGATATTACATTTAGCGAAGAAGAATACAACAAGTACCTTGTAAGCAGAGTATACCCCAAAAATGAACGGATCAGGGGTGAAGACGAAACCATCTGGGATGCGGCCATGGAAGGCGCTCAAGTATTAAAATCAACCCCCGACGGTTGCGCCGTTTTAGAGTCTCTTGCCAAAGTTGGTATGTAAATGCCCAACAAGCCCTATCAATTTCCCAAATTTGAACCTCTTGATCAATCAACCATGAGATTTTGGTGTGCTAAGACTGGTAGCTTCTTACGATCATTTGAGCAGGATACGGGGATAAATGATCTAGATACAAACATGGAAGTTTTATTGGATATTTTTGACCGGATAGAAAAACGCCGGGTATATTTCCATATTTTCTATGATGGGTGTACTCTTGGCGAGATAAACGAAGCGTCCCTACTATGCTTTTGGATAGTCAAACTTAACCCGTTTTCAGGCCGGAATATCGCCGCGAATTTAATAAATGCCAAAATTGCGCTGCATTTTTTAATTCACGTTCTCGCCTACCATGCAAAAAAGAAGGGGAAGAAAATCAATTACACAGACCAAATTGCAAGCGATCTCCTTTACGCCTTTCGTTATAGGGATTTAAGCAAAGAGGCAATAATGGCTTTAGCAGAGGGCCTCATCTATTGAAAGGGCAAGCATCATCCTCCACAGACGAAAAAAGCCCCATTTCCGGGGCTTTACTGTTTAGATTTTCGGCTTGGAAACCCTGGGCTTCCTGGGGGCCGCCACCTTCTTTTTGCCCGGGGCCTTTTTTCCGGGCTTCTTTGCAGCGGGGGTCTTAGCAAGCTTCTTCGCTTCGGAAAGTAGTTTCTTTTCCGCAGTAACGATCTCTTTACGCACGGCATCCCGTTTTGCATAAAGTTTTTCAAGAGATGTAGCGATTTGATCAATTTTAGCCATAGTTTCTCCTTGCATCATTTATCGGCAGAAACTCATTGGTTATTTATTTTTTTGCCCGGTACTTCTTTAGGAAATTCTCAATGGCGGTCTGCTCCCCCTTGTCATAGGTTCCTATGATATAGGGGATATTCCCACCTTCACGGATGGAGAAGGTTTTTCCAAGATCGGTACTGATCATTTTCCGGATCTTAGGGGTAGTATTTTTGGGGAAGTTAAGGATATTTTTTCCGTCAATCAATAATTTATTTCCATCTATTTTTACATCTACCCAGACTTCCGGCTCCGGCTTATGTTTGATTATATTGGGGTGTTGCGCCCAGCTTATGAATGACCGGGAAGTGTCATTGGTTATCCGATTGAAAACCTCTTCTTCATCATGATTTTGCAGGGCGGCATCCAGGTATCGCAATTTTGTAGCGTTCCCGGCCAGGATAAAACCGGCCTTTGCCAGGGGCTTATTATAATCAATGTATTTTTCCATGATGATTTTATCATCGCTAAGGGTGGAAACCGGAATTTCCAAGTCTTCTAAAAGGTGCTGGGTATATTCCAGGTAAGATCCGTAACCGGCTTCCCGGTATAGTTTTTCCCGCTCAATTATTAAAGCCCCCATTCCAATAAGATATGAAGCGGTTGATCGGGAAACCGCCAACTTTTTAAGGGTTCTTTCAATGGTATCCAGATTCTTAGTCTTGAAGGCGGTCAGGGCGTCCACCGCCGCCGCATCCTGGAATTCCCGGACATACTGTAAATATTTTTTATCAATTTTATCTACGGATGTGCTATCCCCATCGAATACGTTTTTTATGGGGTTCTGCTTTGCCATGGGTTACTCCTTGTATAGCTCATCTATTGCCTTAATCAACGGGGTAAGGTCATACCTTTCCCGGTGGGTATAATTTTCCTGAATGTCAGTCCCGAACCGTTTCCCATCGGCCTTGTGCTCTTCGGAAGTCCACCCCAGGGCAGCCTTAATCAATTCTTTATATTGAGGGTACTTTTCCAGCAGGGACGTATTAAGTACATGGCGGAGCGCATGAAGGGTAGACGGCGTTTCTTTCTTATCACAGATAGACTTATAAGAATCATGCCATTTTTTATATCCCATCGGATGCTTCGCATTTATTCCGCAAACCCATTTTTCCGGATCTTCCGGGTGAGATAGAAAAGGGAGAAGAATATCCGGGATAACAGTAAAGCGATCATACCCGCCTTTTGGAGGCCCTAGTACCGTGGACCCCTTTGTTTTCCAAGCCCGCTGCACATGGATTCGGCGTCCAGGAATGTCTATATCTTTCCACTTTAGCGCCCGGATTTCAGAAGCCCTAATGCCGGCATAAGCATAAAGGGCAGTAGCGATACAGAATCGGAAACCACTATCATCACGATGCTTAGGACGGTATTTGCTTGGGACATAGTTTGAGGCGAAATTCTCCGGTACAATGATCTCTCTTATCTGGGGTATTGTGAGGTAATTTATTTTTCGTTTTTTATAGACAACGTTTTTTACCTTTGCCACCGGATTATATTCCACATATTCCATGTACTCTGCTTCGGTAAAGATAAGCCGCAGGGTTTCCAAGGGCTTCTCAAGAGATATGCCTGGATGGTCCTTAGACCAGCGCTGACGTATGTTAATAATATCACCCCGGCATACCTTCCCGATGGGTATAGCGCATATTATCTCATCTTTCAAAATAAAACGCTGAATGTAATAGTAATAGACTTGGATTGTATACGGAGCATAGGGGGTACCCTCATCCTTCAGGCGGTTACACCGGGGGCAATCGGGACCGAAAAACGGGGCGGCATAAGTCCCGAAAAGAGTACCGCTTCCGGCTATTTCCTTCAGTTGCTCCTGACACCAAGCATCCGCCAGGGTTTTGTTTGTTTCCCCGGTACTTACTTCCGGCTCCAATTCCCCGGTACGGGTATTTCTAAATTGGCATAGGTAGTATTTACCACGGCTCCGCTTATAAAGATAGTATGGTTTTCTCATTTTTTCTTTTTTCTGGGATTTTTCTGGAAATTGGCAAACCATTGAAATTTCCTATCCCGTAACTCCTTACCCTATAAGTAATTACGGTTCTTATATGGTTGTCAAACATCAATTACCCCCACGGTGTAAACGTGGTGCTCTAACCAGCTGAGCTAAGCGCCCGGTCTAAGAACCCTACCATAAGCGGGCATCCCCGTCAAGATGCAGACGAAACCGCATCCCCTTGCTTTCTCCATGACAGTCATTTTTTTAACATACTATCTATTATTGCATAAACCTGATCCGTAAGATTCCCCCGCTCTTCCGCAGGGATACCGGTGGTGGCAATAGGGGCGGCGAAGCTTACCGAAACCGGTCCTGAGTGAACCCGGCCGGTTTTTTCAAAAACATCGTAGCTACCGGTTATGGC
>BNUY01000085.1 GCA_025997715.1 Spirochaetia bacterium | reverse complement strand
CCTTTACCAAGGTTTGTCCCCCAACCTTGGTAAAGGCCCTGAATAATACGGGGAATGTATTGATTGTCCGGGGCGCCAACGGCAGTTCCGCCGGTGATGACCGGGTGGACGGCTTCAAGGAAGGGATTAAGGGCAGCGGTCTTAAGCTCGTTGGGGAACAGCCCGGTGACTGGACCAATAGCGTGGCCATGCAGGTAACGGAGAATATGCTCCAGGCGAATCCCCAGGTGGCGGGGCTGTTTACCGCTTCCGATGTTATGCTGGATGGTATCCTTACCGCCCTGCAGAATGCGAACCGGAGCAATGTTAAGATCATGGCGGTGGACGGATCCCGGGCCGCGGTTGAGTTAATAGAAGAAGGGGTAGTGTACGGTACCATGGCCCAGTTCCCCGGACGCATGGGCCCCCGTGCGGTGGAAACCCTCATCGGGATCCTGGACGGGAAAATCAACGCTTCCAGTGTTGAGAAGTACATTGATTCAGGTACCGCCTGTTATACCAGGGAAAATCTGAGCGAAGCAAAGGCTGAGATGTTCTAGGAGCGGAAAAATATGTATCCGGTATCCAAGGCCCTTAAACAACATTGGTTTCTCCTCATTATGGTTGTGCTGTTTTTTACGGTGGGGGTCTTGGTTCCTAATTTTCTGACCCTTCGTAACCTGCTGAATGTGGTGCGTCAAAGTTCTATTATTTCCCTGGTGGCCTATGGAATGACCATGGTCATTATCGTCAAGGGTATTGACCTGGCGGTGGGGGGTATGATGTCCTGCTGCGCCATGATCAGCGGGCTTTTAATGCTCCAGAACTGGCCGGTAGTTCTGGCGGTGGGGGTAGGATTATTGGTGGGTATTGTCATGGGCGCCTTTAACGGCATGATGGTACAAAAATTGGAGGTTCCCGCCTTTATTACCACCCTGGTGGTGGGGCAGGTTGCCGGGGGTATCGCCCTGGTACTGAATAACGGCCGCTCCATCGGCGGCTTCCCTGCGGGGTATGTTTTTATCGGCAACGGCAGTTTTCTGGGCATCCCTATTTCAAATTATATCACCCTGGTGTTTGTTGTTTTTTGTACTATCCTGATGGCCCGGACCAGGATCGGCATTTATATCTATGCCCTGGGGGGCAATGATATGGTGGTTAAGCAGCAGGGCATCAGCAGCGCAAGGATAAACTATTTTGTGTTTGCCTTTTCCGGATTCTGCGCGGCGGTGGCGGGTATTTTATTGAGCGCCCAGTTGGATACGGTGCATCCAACCCAGGGCAGCAATTACCAGTTGGACGCGGTGGCGGCCTGCGTAATCGGCGGGGTCAACATGGCCGGCGGTGAGGGCAAGATATACATGTCCCTGGCAGGGGCGCTGATAATCGGTTTTCTGCGCAATGCCCTCAATCTTTTAGGTATGCACCCCTTCTACCAGAATATAATCGTCGGCGTTATTATCATCCTTATCGTTGCGGTCAGCATCAACGGCAGGCAGCGTGAACTTGAACGGGGCAGGGTATTTTAATGAGAGCAGACGGTGCGGTAAAAAGAGGAATCCCCCAATGGCTCCGGGGCTTTATTAAAACCAAGGGAAGCCTGGTAGTGTTTCTGATCCTCTGGCTTTTCGCCATGATTTTTGTGCCCCGGTTTGCCATGCTGGATAATGCGCTGCTGATCATTAAGCAGGCGGCTATTCCGGTTATTGCCTGCCTTGGAATGACCATGGTGCTGATGACCGGGGGTATAGATTTATCCCTGGGTTATACCGTAGGGCTCAGTTCTATAATAGTAGGGATACTGGTCAAGGGTATGGGAATACCCGCAGTACCGGCGGTACTCATTACCCTGGTGACCGGCTGCGTAATCGGTCTTTTAAATGGATTTGTGGTACAGGTTATCCGGGTTCCCGCTTTTATTGCCACCCTGGGGACCGGGTATATCATCTATGGATTGGCCCAGATCGTCAGCCAGGGAAGGGATATTAACCGGCTGCCCAGGGATTTTCTGGCCATCGGCAGAACGGAATTTTTGGGTATCAATACTACGGTGGCTATTGCCCTGGGCATTTGTCTTATCATGTATTATGTAATACACATGTCAACCTTCGGGCGCGGGCTTTCCGCCTTTGGTTACAGCGCCCGCGCTTCGAAGCTCAGCGGTATCCACACCGCGCAGATCAACATAACCGTGTACGTGGTGTGCGCCCTCTTTGCAAGTTTGGCAGGAATACTGTTGACCATCAGGGTAAACAGCGCCCAGCCGAATATGGGGGGCGGGAATTATACCTTTGAAATTATTACCGCCGCAGTGGTCGGCGGGGCAAGCCTTTTTGGCGGGGTTGGTTCCGTAATCGGCAGTGTCTTCGGGGTGTTGATCATCAAGGTGATTGAAAACTGTATCAATTTAGCCGGGGTTTCTTATTACACCTATCAGGCGGTACAGGGTTTGGTAATTCTTCTTTCTATTATTTTTGAAAATGTGAAAAACAGAAAATTGTAAATTGAGGGTGGTTATGATGGGCAATACCATTTTAAAAATGGAGCATATTTCCAAGTATATCTTTGATGCCTACGGCAAACCCATACGGGGGAGCGATGTAAAAATTCTGGATGATGTTCAGTTTGATGTCCGGGAAGCGGAGGTTCATATACTGGTCGGTGAAAACGGCGCCGGTAAATCCACCCTTATGAAAATCCTGGGGGGTATTATTTCCCAGGACGAAGGGACTGTGGAGCTGTTCGGGAAGCAGGTGTGTTTTACCAATCCAAAGGAGTCCCAGGAAATGGGTATTGGATTTGTACATCAGGAACTGAACCTCTGCGCAAACCTTACGGTGGCCCAGAATTTATTTTTAGGACGGGAAACCGGCGGACGCATCCTGACAAATACCAAAGAAATGGCTGCAAAAAGTACGGAGATGCTGGCAAAACTGGGGTTTTCGATTAATCCGAATACCCTGGTGCGGGACCTTTCCACCGCTCAGCAGCAGATAATAGAAATAGTAAAGGCGGTTTCCTACGATTCCCGGATCATTATTATGGATGAACCCACCGCGTGTCTGACCCAAAAGGAGATAGATCATCTTTTTGAAATTATCCGCACCATGCAAAAACAGGGAATTAGTGTTATTTATATCTCCCACCGGTTTGAGGAATTGAAGGAAATCGGGGATCGCCTTACGGTACTGCGGGACGGCAAATATGTGGGAACCATCGAAATGGAAGATTTTAGCTATGACAAGGTGATCCACATGATGGTAGGCCGCACCCTGGGTGAAATGTACAAATGCGCCCATGTTTCAAGCGACGAGGTTGTTCTGGAAATCAGGGATCTGAAAATTGACGATAACACGGAACCCCTTAGCCTGAAGGTGCACAAGGGAGAAGTGGTAGGCATCGGCGGCCTGGTAGGTTCGGGCCGCACGGAACTTGCGAAAAGTATTTTTGGGGTGCGCAGATTTTATGGCGGACAGATCCTGTACAAAGGGGAGGCCGTTGCCCGGTCAAGCCCTTCCAATATGATTCGCCGGGGGCTGGTGTATCTAACCGAAGACCGCAAGGTGGAGGGCCTGGTACTGCCGATGGATCTGGTATGTAATACCACCCTGGCGTCCCTCATGCGGCTGTTCCCCGGTACCCGAATCAACCGGCGCCGGGAAGGTGAAGTGACAGAGGAGACCATTGATAGTTTGAATATTGCCTGTTCCTCCCGGTATCAGTTGGCCAACACCCTCAGCGGCGGGAATCAACAGAAAGTATCCCTGGCGAAATGGCTTATCTGTAAGCCCGACGTGCTGATCCTGGATGAACCTACCAGGGGTATTGATGTTAACGCCAAGTCGGAGATATACAAAATTATTGATAAACTGGCATCAAGCGGGGCAGCGATTCTGATGATTTCCTCGGAGATGCCCGAACTTATCGGCATGAGTGATCGTATTTATGTTATGCGCCGGGGTACTATCTCTGCAAGCCTTACCGAAAGGGCTGATTTTACCCAGGAAAAGATTCTGTCCTATACCGTGTAGGAGAACAGAAGAATTATGGATTCCAGGGGTGTGGTTTTTGACATCAAAGAATTTTCGGTATTTGACGGTCCCGGCATCCGTACCACGGTTTTTTTTAAGGGCTGCCCCCTGCGCTGCCGCTGGTGCCATAACCCCGAGGGGCTCAAGTTCACGCCGGAACTGATGGTGAGCCATGGCAGTTGTACCCGCTGCGGCCGGTGTGTGGGCGTGTGCCCCGGTACGGCTCCGGGTTCCGCCGAAGCCTGTACTCACTGCGGGCGGTGTGTGGGCGTATGTCCCCTGGGGCTCAGGCGGATCTGCGGCCTTGAGTACGGCGCCGGAGAGCTGGCGGAAAAGCTGCTGAAGGACGCCGGCTATCTCCGGTCCGTCGGCGGCGGGTATACCATTTCCGGCGGAGAACCCACGGGGCAGCCGGAGTTTCTTGTGGAACTGCTACGACGGCTCAGGGGAAACCACCGGGCCGTAGAGACCAGCGGTTTTTGTTCGGAGGAGATTTTTCTTAGTATGCTTGAAGAGGTTGAACTGGTAATGATGGATCTGAAACTGATTAACGGCCACCTCCACCGGCGGTATACCGGCCAGGATAACGGGATGATTCTGGAAAACCTAAACCGGCTGAAGCGGAACGCCAAGCCCTTTGTCATACGCATCCCCCTGATTCCCGGCGTTAATGATACGGAGGAAAATCTGCGGGCGGCTGCGGATATGCTAAGGGACACCAAAGCTTTGATTAACGTTGAACTTCTGCCTTACCATAAAACGGCGGGGGCTAAATACACTATGGTGGGGATGGAATACGATCCCGGATTTGATATAGACCGGGCGCTTAACCCGGATACACATATTTTTTTGGAGCGGGGAATTCCCTGCGTTGTTCTGTAATAAGGAGGAGTCCCATGACCAATTATATTCAACAGTTACTGGATTATTACGTTGTACGGAAGGAACACCATCAGTTCCGTACCACCCACCCGGAAACCTATCAGTTGGCGGAACTGTACGAGTCTCAGGGTTTAAGTGATGTGCAGCGGGCCGCCGATCGTCTGCGCTGGGTTCTGGAACAGGAAAAGCCCGTAGTATTTTCCGGCGAGCGGATCGCGTTGATCCGCACCGTTACGAAGACGCCGGAAATCTTTACCAAAAAGGAATTTGAGGCGATTAAAAAAAACCACGCCATCCACGAACAGGGTAAGATAAGCAACATCAATCCGCGGTACACTCTGTTATTGGATACCGGTACCCGCAGGAAACGGGAAACACTGCAGGAACAGCTTGCCCGGTTTGAAAAGGAAGACGCCGGGGATAGGGTACAATTTTTACGCGCCTGCCTGGAAGTTCTGGATGCGGTAGAGGCCTTTGCGGATAAATACCGCGCGGAGGCGGTTAAGGCGGGTAATGCGCACATTGCGGAGACCTTCGCCAAAATCCCACGGGAAAAACCGGAGACCTTCCATGAGGCCCTTCAATTTCTCCGGCTGCTGCATTACTGTTTGTGGTGCAGTTTTAATTATCACAATACCTTCGGCCGCTTCGATCAGTATATGTATCCCTATTACAAGGGTGATATAGAAAAGGGCGTCTTAAACCCCGGCAGCGCCCTGGAACTTCTGGAAGAATTTTTTATCAGTTGTAACAAGGACAGCGATCTGTATCCCGGTATGCAGCAGGGGGATAACGGGCAGAGCATGGTGCTTGGCGGCCTTAACCCCGACGGCTGTGAAAGCTACAACGATCTTTCCGCGCTCTGTTTAGAGGCGTGTCTGGAACTGCGTTTAATTGATCCGAAAATTAATCTCCGGGTTAATAAGAATACCCCGGTTGAATTGTACGATAAGGGCTCGGTATTGACGAAGCAGGGCCTGGGATTTCCCCAATACGCCAATGACGATATTGTGGTGCCCGCCCTGAAACGCTGGGGCTATGCCGAGAAGGATGCCTACAACTATGTGGTGGCCGCCTGCTGGGAATTTATTGTGCCCGGCGCCGGTATGGACATTGTGAATATCAACGGCCTGTCCTTTACCCGGGCGCTGAATATCGCTTTGGATCAAAAATGGAATAGCTTTGATACATTAATGGACCGGGTAAAAGACGCCGTCTTCAGCCAGGCAAAACAAATCATAGATGCTACCGGCAATATCTATATGGAGCCCTCGCCCCTGATGAGCCTCATGATGGACGGCTGCGTGGAACAGGGCAGGGATATTTCTCTGGGGGGCACGTACAATAACTACGGCATCCACGGTACCGGGCTTTCCACGGCGGTAGATTCCCTGGCGGCTATCCGTAAATATATTTTTGAGGAAAAGTTTTTTACCAAGGAAGATCTGCACCTCATGCTAAAAAAGAATTTCGAAGGCTATGACGAGATCTATTCCATGCTGCGTTATCAGGCGCCTAAGATGGGGAATGATGATGACAAGGTGGACGCCTTGGCAACCCAACTGCTTTCCTGGTTTGCGGACGCCCTGGAGGGCCGGCGTAATGACCGGGGGGGAATCTTCCGCGCCGGTACCGGTTCGGCTATGTACTATGTCTGGCATTCAAAGGATGTGGGCGCCACCCCGGATGGACGCAAAAAAGGGGACGCCCTGGCGTGCAATTATTCCCCCAGTTTATTCAGCCGCTGTAATGGCCCGGTGTCTATCATTAAATCATTTGCCAAGCCGGACCTGGTGCGGACCGCCAACGGAGGGCCCCTTACGATTGAACTCCATGACAATATGTTCCGCAATCCCGACAGTATTCATAAGGTAGCCCTTTTTGTAAAGAGCTTTATGGATATGGGCGGTCATCAAATGCAGATCAATGCGGTGAACCGGGATACATTGAAGGACGCAAAAAAACATCCCGAAAATTACCGGAACCTTATTGTACGGGTATGGGGGTGGAGCGGTTATTTTGTGGAACTTGACGAAGTGTATCAGGACCACATTATAGAACGGATGGAGTTGAGTTTATAGGTAAGAAAAAACCTTGCGTTACGATAAAACCCATGCTAGAATTGCAGAAGAGGAGAGGATATGCCGGAAAAAATTACCTTTGCACTTTATTTTGGAAACCGCGGGTTTTTCCCCGGGGAACTCATTGCCGATGCCCGGCGGGAGCTTGTGGAGGCGGTAAAAAAAGCCGGGTACGGGTATATCATTATGGATGAAAGCCTGACCCGGTACGGCGCCGTTGAGACCCGGGAGGAGGGGCGGAAGTACGCCGCTTTCCTTGAGGCATACCGGGGGCAGTTCCAGGGGCTCATCCTCTCCATGCCGAATTTTAGCGATGAAAACGGCGCACAGGCGGCTTTATCCGAAGCCGGGGTGCCCATACTGGTACAGGCCTACCGGGATATGCCGGGTAAGATGGATTTTGCCCACCGCCGGGATTCCATGTGCGGGAAGTTCGCCATGTGCAATGTGCTGCGTCAGTGCGGTATAAAGTACACCATCATGGAACCCTTTACGGTTGATCCCGGGGAAGCTAAATTCCAGGAACACCTTGAGGCCTTTGCGGGGATATGCCGGATTGTTACGGGAATGAAGCGGCTGAACCTGGGGGCAATCGGCGCCAGAACCACCGCGTTCAAGACCGTGCGGGTGGATGAGATCGGCCTGCAACGCCACGGCGTCAATGTGGAAACCTTCGATCTTTCGGAGGTCTTCCGGCTTATGAAGGAGGTAAAACCGGATCGCATTGCCGCAAAGAAAAACCGCATTCTGGAAACGACCGCCTTTAACTATGAAGACGCCAAGCTGGAAACCATAGCGCGGCTGGCATCGGTGGTGGATGACTATATTGAAGAATATGATCTGGGCGCCGTGGCTATCCGCTGCTGGAATGAGCTTGAGATGACCTACGGTATCGCGCCCTGCCTTATCCTGGGTGAGTTAAATGACCGGGGTATCGCGGCGGGTTGTGAAGTGGATGTACCCAACGCGGTTATCATGAAGGCCCTTTCCCTGGCGGGAAACAGCGCGCCCATGCTGCTGGACATCAACAATAACTACGGCATGGAGGATGATAAGAGCATCCTCTTCCACTGCGGCCCGGTTCCCCTTTCCCTGATGGAAGGCAAGGGGGTCACCGAGGAGCACCTCATGTTCAGGAAAAGCTTTGGCGCCGGATCCGGGGTTGGTATAAACCACGGGCAGATTAAACGAAACATTGAGGTGACCTTTGCCAGCGCCAAGACGGAAAACGGCAAGATATGGTCCTTCCTCGGTGAGGGCCGCCTTACGGGCGAAAAAATGGAGGAAGGTTTCTTCGGCTGCGGGGTGGTGATGCAGCATCCGCGTATGCAGGAGATCGTTACCTATGTGGGCAGGGAAGGGTACCGTCACCACCTGAGCCTCACCGCCGGTTCAAACGCCTGGGCTGTCCGGGAGGCGCTTACAAATTACCTTGGCTATGAGATTCATTCATTTTTCTAAGAGGGGTATCCGGTGACCGCAAAAGAAACAGTATTACTGGCAAGGGAAAAGGGGACGGTGATCCCTGCTTTTAATGTCCCCTATCTCCCCATGGTTGAGCCCGTGGCTGCTGCGGTGGCGGATGAAAACAGTGTGGCGATTATCCACATTGCCCGGGTGGAATGGGAAAAATTCTCCGCTAAAAGCAGCCTTGAGGCGGTGGCCGAAGAATACCGGAAATATGAAAAGCCCGGGCATACCCTGCTGGGGCTCGATCATGTGCCGGTGGTGGATGAGGATTTGCAGCGGGTTGATTATATGCCCATCATACGCCGGGCCATTGACGCCGGGTACCAATCGGTGATGATAGACGGGTCCCGGCTGGACCTGGCCGGCAATATAGGGGCCACCGCGGAAGTGGCGGAGCTGGTTCACCGGCATGGTATTGCCTGTGAGGGGGAACTCGGCGCGGTGATGGGCCATGAAAGCGGCCCCCGGAAACCCTACGAGGAAATCTTTACCACCAAGCTGGGCTTTACGAATATTGATGAGGCGAAGCGGTTTGCGAAGGAATCCCGCTGCGATTGGCTGTCCGTGGCGGTGGGAAGTATCCACGGCGCGGTGGCGGAGGCAACCCGGAATCAGAAGAAGCCCGAGGCCAGGCTGGATGTGGAGCATATTGCGGCGCTGTACAAGGCGGTGGGCCTTCCCCTGGTACTCCACGGGGGCAGCGGAATACAGCCGGACTATATCCGGGCGGGAATAAAAGCGGGGATAGCCAAGATCAATGTGGGAACCGAAATCCGGCAGGCCTATGAGAACAACCTGGGGGAAGGGAATATCAATGCCGCCCAGGATGCGGTGTACAAACGGGTGCGGGAACTTATCAGCGGCGTCCTTTTGATCGCCAATACCCGGCGGCTCCTCTTTGGGGATAAACAGTAATGCTGTTCTGCGGGATAGATGTGGGGACCACCGGGGTTAAAGCCCAGGTGTTTGATGAAACGGGAAACCACATCACCGGCGCGTACCGGGCCTATACCATGCGGGTTGCCCCTGACGGAACCCGGATGCTTGAAGCCCGTGAACTGTGGGATAAAACCAGGGAAGTTTTTGCCGAGGCGTCTGCTAAGGCCGGGGGAAAACTTGACGCCCTCTGCGCGGACAGCTTTGGGGAAGCCTTTGTGGCGGTTAACGCGGCGGGGGAAGTTATCTGCGATCCCATGCTCTTCACCGATCGCTGGGGGGAAAAGGAATACTTTGAGGCGGAGAAAAAAACCAGCGCCAGGGAAATCGCCGAAATCTGCGGCCTTCCCCTGTCGCCATCCTATACCCTTTCTAAGGTTCTGTACCTTAGGGAACAGCGCCCGGATATCTATGAAAAGATAGATAAAATTTTGATGATCCAGGATTTTATCGGCTATATGTTCTGCGGCCAACAGGCGGTGGATTATTCCGCGGCCTGCCGGACCATGTTTTTTGATGTCCGCCAGGCCCGGTGGAGCGATACCCTGATAGAAAAGTTCGGCCTTGACCGCCGGCACTATTCGGACCCGGCGCCCATGGGGACGGTGATCGGGACATTGCGGAAGGAACTGGCACGGGAACTGGGCATCGCGGGGGAGATCAAGGTCGTTGTAGGGGGGCATGACCAGCCGGTGAACGCCATTGGGGCGGGACTCCGGGACGGGTATGCGGTATGCTCCATGGGCACCTCGGAGTGCATAACCCCCATCACCGGCGCACTGCTCCCGGCGGATTTTATCGCCCAGAGGGGAATCCCCTCGGAACCCCTCTGGGAAAAGGGCAAGTTCTGCTGCCTGGCCTATAACCAGACCTCGGGCCTCCTGGTCCAGTGGTTTGCCAATACCTTTTCAGGCGATCCCGGAGAATCCATCGCCTTTTTTGATCAACAGGTACCCCCCGCCCCGACAAAGATCATGGTCCAGCCCTACCTGATGGGCAGCGGGACCCCCTATATGGACAGCGGCGCACGGCTTGCCATTACCGGCATGGACTACGGAACCACGAAATTTGACCTCTACCGGGCAATTCTGGAAGGGCTGGTGTTGGATCAGCGGCTCAATATGGCGGTTTTGGCGGAGCAGAAGGTTGCGGTACAGCACCTCATCGCGGTTGGGGGGGGCAGTAAAAGCCGTCCCTGGCTGCAAATCAAGGCGGATATTCTGCAAATACCCGTCAGTACCCTGAAGGTAAAGGAAGCGGGCGCACTGGGCTGCGCTATCCTCTGCGCGGCGGCGGCGGGGGCTTACGGCTCGGTGGCGGAGGCGGCTTGCACTATGTCTTCTATTAATGAGACAATAGAACCGGACAACAAGCATCGGGATTTCTATAGCGAGAAGTTCGATTTGTACCGCCGCTTGCATGATCATGTACGGGAAGAGAGCGCTTTTGCGCTTGGCACGGGGTGAATAAGGGGTTATTGTTAATAACTCTTATTTGATATAGTTCTATAATGTTTTATGGAGGAGTTTATGAAAAAGGTTTTAGTGTTCTGTGTTCTCGCGGCGTTGGTGTTTTCCTTTGCCGGCTGCAAAAAGAAGGAGGCCAAGGCGGACAATGAGCTTAATATCGGCGTCCTGGTATGGAAGTTTGATGACGCCTACGGTTCCACCGTTCGGCAGGCCATGATCAGGTATGCCCGGGAGATTGGGGCGGAAAAGGGGCTCAAGATTAACCTGGACCTCCAGGATGCCGCCGATTCCATGGCAAACCAGACCGACCAGGGAACCATTATGTTCGCCAGCAAGCCCGACTTTGTTATCATCAATCTGGCGGAAGTTGCCTCCGGTATGACCCTGGTGAATCTCGCGCTGGAAAATAAGGTGCCCTTCCTGTTCTACAACAAGGAGCCCACCCCGGAAACCATTCCCTCAACCATCATCGATACCAAGTCCATATTCGTCGGTACCTCTCCCCGGGAAGCCGGCGATATGCAGGGCGAAATCCTGGCGGAACTCTATGCCAAGGATAAGTCCATTGATAAGAACGGCGACGGTGTCTTCAACTACGTTATGTTCATGGGTGAACCCAACAATCCGGAGGCTATTGCCCGTTCCCGGTACAGCGTCGAAACCGCCGAGAAGAACGGCCTTACACTCAAGCAGTTAGGGCAGACCCTGGTTTGTAACTGGGATCAGGCCCAGGCCCAGGACGCGATGACCGCAACCATCGCCCAGTACGGGACCCAAATTGAAGTGGTGTTTGCCAACAACGACCAGATGGCCCTGGGCGCACTGGCGGCGCTGAACAGCGTGGGTTATAACACCGGCAATCCCGGCGATCCCTCGGTGGTGCTGATCGGCGTTGACGCGGTTGACGCGGCCCTGGAATCGATCAAAGCCGGCGGCATGACCGCCACGGTAAAGCAGGACGGCGACGCCATGGGAAAAGCCAACATACTTATTGCCATCAACGGCGCCCAAGGAAAACCCTGGCTTGAGGGTACCCCCTATCAGTTGTCGGCTGACGGTTATTCAACCCGTATTCCCTACGCGAAGATAACCCAGTAGTAGTATTTGTGTTATATCCGGGTACGATCCCCGTACCCGGATTTCTTTCGTGAATGTATGAGGGGGTTACTTTTGGCGGACAAACCGTTTCTGTTGGAAATGCTTGATATTGAGAAGAGTTTCCCCGGTGTAAAAGCCCTGGATCACGCCCAGTTGCAATTGCGGTACGGGACCGTTCATGCGCTGATGGGAGAAAACGGCGCCGGTAAGAGCACCCTGATGAAGTGCCTCTTCGGCATATACCACAAGGATGCGGGTTGTATCAAGGTTGAGGGCAGGGAAGTCAATTTTACCAGCCCCCGGAATGCCCTTGATAACGGGGTTTCCATGGTACACCAGGAACTGAACCAGATACTCCGCCGGAATGTAATGGAAAATATGTGGCTGGGCCGGCTTCCCATGAAGTACGGCCTGGTGGATCACAAAAAAATGTACGAGGATACCAAAAGAATCTTTACCGATTTGGGGATAGACATTAATCCCCGTGAAATTATCGGTAAACTGAGCGTGTCAAAACGGCAGTTGGTTGAAATTGCCAAGGCGGTTTCTTCCAACGCAAAAATATTAGTCCTTGATGAGCCGACCTCATCCCTCACCGAAGAGGAGGTGAATCACCTCTTTAAAATTATGAAGACCCTGGTTACGCGGGATGTGGGGATAATCTACATATCCCACCGCATGGACGAGATACAGAAAATTGCCGATGAAGTGACGGTGATGCGGGACGGTAAGTGGGTTGCCACGAAACCCACCGGTGAATTATCGATAGGTGCAATAATAAAGCTCATGGTTAACCGTGAGATAGAAAATTTCTTTCCCCCCAAGGTCAATGTACCCGGAGAGCCCCTGCTGGAATGTACGGGGATTACGGGAAAATATATGCCGACCTGTACGGATGTTAGCTTTACCCTCCACCGGGGGGAAATCCTCGGGGTCGCGGGCCTGGTAGGTTCACGGCGCACCGAACTTTTAAACACCCTCTTCGGCACCATGACCAGAGCCGGTGGTGAAATAAAACTCCGGGGCGCCGCTATCGAAAACCGCAGCGCCGGTGATTCAATGAAAAACGGTTTTGCGCTGCTCACGGAAGAACGGCGGGCGACGGGTATTTTCCCCGAGGGAAGTATCACCTTCAATGCCATTATCAGCAGCATTGATACCTATATTACCGCAGGGCTTCTGCGGAACAGCAAGGTTAACAACGCTGCGGACCAGGTGATTACCAGTATGCGGGTTAAAACCCCCAGCAAGCGTACCCATATCAAATACCTTTCCGGGGGAAACCAACAAAAGGTTATTTTGGGCCGGTGGCTTTTGACCAACCCCGAGATACTGCTTCTGGATGAGCCGACCCGGGGCATTGATGTGGGCGCCAAGTACGAAATTTACCAGTTGATCATTGATTTGGCAAAGCAGGGCAAGGGTAT
>BNUY01000084.1 GCA_025997715.1 Spirochaetia bacterium | reverse complement strand
GAACCGTGAAATTGGCTATTTTGTCGATGAAAACAACATTGTGTGGGTAGCTATTCGATATAGCAGGGAAGAAGCCAAGAAGCTTATTTCTCAAAGTACCCGCGATTCCGGGAAGTTAAATGAATCCCAGAAACAAGCGTTATCGGCGGAAGACCGGCTTGAAAAGTGGCTGGAAAAAGCTAACTAACCATTAAACATTCCCATTCTAATTATAGATGGGAATGTTTAATTGCGGCATGTACAATGAAAAATGCATGGATAATTAGTATCGTATTATTGATAGTATCCGGGTGTGCCACCACTAAACCGGTACAACAACCAATAGCATCCGTTCCAATTGAAAGTATAATTGAAGATATAACAACACAATCAAATGTTCCTAAAGAAATAAAAGGTTCTGGTGAAAACAGAAGGGTATTACATAAAGATTATTATTTCCAAAATGCTAAACCCGGCGATTGGCAAATGACATTGAACGGTAAACCCTTAACTGAGCCCCGCTATTTAACACAGGGTGATATTGATTATAGCCTCAAAGCACTTGATTCCTTGAATGAGGAACTTTTAGATGAATCCCCCGGATCAGTACGGGCTATGCTTGATGACCTTTTTGACGATGGATTAGAACTACCCGGAGAACCAACAGAGCCGGATGAAGTTGATTACAATTTGATTCATGGAAGAGTAGTAGAATATATAAATGATATTCGCGGCGGGCGGCAAACAATTCTAATTGTTACTGATATACAGAACAAAGCGTTTTTTGATACTATGTATAAAGCGCCGCCATATCTAAAAGAAATAGTGAATGTACCTCCGGATCAAATTGCTTTTACTCTTATAAAAAAAGTAAACTCGAACGCAAATAGAATTTTCAGCCTGAATGAAGATATCCAATCAACTAAAAAATTAATGCGGACCGTTAAAGAGGCTAAAGAGTATGTACCACCGCCGCCTCCTCCCGTTAAACAGACTCGTAAACATAAACATGAAGCATTTGATATGCTGCTGGGGCTTGGTGTGGGGTTTGATTCAGTGGGTTTATTAGTTAGTAATAAAGACGTAGACACTGGTATGCAGTTTAATATCAATGCAGGGGTAAATTATGATTTTTATGTTTTCCCATGGCTTTCTGCAAGCACCGGATCAATGTTTGGTCGATCGGATGCAGGTGGTGAAGAAAGTAGTTATGGCGGTGATTATGGATATGGCGGATTATATATGACTATACCGCTTTCTGTACATTTCAATATTCCGTATGTTGAATGGCTTTATTTGGGTGTTGGCGTAGGATTTAATATTCCTATTGCTGCTCCAGAGGATGCGAGATATTATACAAGTCTGCCTATTGATATTGGTCTTGACTTTGCAAAGATCAAAAAAAGAGCCGGTGGGCGCTTGATTTTTAAGATCATTCCCAACTTTCATACTTTCGATGGGTATGACTATTATGTGTCTGGAGATCATGGTGATTCTATAAAAATGCATAATTCTACAACTATACACAAAACCATTATGACGTACGGTTTAGTGTGGCAGTTTTACAACTGGAAGATTTCTTCAAAGAAATGAAAGTCTTACGGTTAGGCATCCGGGAAAAAATACGACCCGCCAAAATAAGGGACCACAGGATTTTGAGCAGCAATCCGCAGAAATTGCGGCGGGATGTGTCCCAGGGGAACTGCGGCAAGCAGCAGGGGATTGACAAAGAGGGTGTTTATGTTGTGCCATGCGGTACTGACCCCGGACAACAACGCTGCTGAACGGGGGATACGACCGTTTGTTATGGGGAGAAAAAACCGGGTCATGTGCGGCTCCCCGGAGGGCGCAAAACTGTCCTGGAACATCACCCTCTGATTTTTTGGGGGTGGCTACTTTTGCCCCGGTCTGCGGCCCCCCTGCTACGTGGTGCTATTGAATATTTCTTCTCCCCGAATTATACTTAATAAACTTTATTACTCACAAGGAAGTACAATGTCAGAAAAGCACATGGTAATGATTGACGGAAACACGGCGGCGGGTCAGGTGGCCCACGCCTTAAGCGAAGTAATTGCGATTTATCCGATTACCCCCTCCAGCCCGATGGGTGAGGTCGCCGACGAGCTTTCCGCCCAGGGCAAGAAGAATCTTTGGGGCACCATCCCCCAGGTGGTGGAAATGCAGAGCGAGGCAGGAGCGGCCGGAGCGGTCCACGGCGCATTGACCACCGGAGCCCTGTCCTCCACCTTCACTGCCTCCCAGGGGCTCCTTTTAATGATCCCCAATATGTACAAGATCGCCGGGGAGCTTACCTCCACGGTGTTCCACATCGCCGCCCGGGCCCTGGCCACCAGTTCCCTGTCGATTTTCGGGGACCACCAGGACGTAATGGCCTGCCGCCAGACCGGCTGGGCCATGCTCAGTTCCAACAGCGTCCAGGAAGCGGCGGACCTTGCGGTTATTGCCCATGCCTCCACCCTCCGCTCCCGGATTCCCTTTCTCCACTTCTTTGACGGGTTCCGCACCAGCCACGAACTCCAAAAGGTCGAGGAGGTCAGCTTTGACACCTTAAAACAGATGATCGACGACGACCTGGTACAGGCCCACCGCCTGCGGGGACTGACCCCGGAGAAGCCCCAAATTAGGGGTACCGCCCAGAACCCGGACACCTATTTCCAGGGCCGGGAGGGGGTTAACCAGTATTATGCGAAGGTTCCTTCTATAGTACAGGCAGAGATGGACAAGTACGCCAAAATCACCGGGCGCCAGTATCATATCTATGACTACTTCGGCGCACCGGATGCGGAACGGGTGATCATCATTATGGGCTCAGGCGCGGAAACCTGCGAAGAGACCGTGGAATATTTGAACAAGAAGGGCGAGAAGGTGGGGGTGCTCAAGGTACGGCTCTACCGGCCCTTTGACGCATCGGCCTTCGTAAAGGCCCTGCCCGCTACGGTCAAGGCAATCGCCGTCCTGGACCGGACCAAGGAACCCGGCTCATTAGGCGAGCCCCTCTACGAAGACGTGCGGACCGCCATCGGCGAAATCCAGGCCGAGGGCAAAGCGCCCTTCAAGGATTATCCCCTGGTACTGGGCGGCCGCTACGGCCTGGGTTCCAAGGAATTCACCCCCGCCATGGTTAAGGGCGTCTTCGACAACCTGAGCGGCAAAAAGACCCCCAAATTCATCGTGGGTATCAACGACGACATCCTGGGCCAGAGCATTCCCTACGACGAACATTTTGTCCTTGCCGAAGAAGGCATGAACGAAGCCATGTTCTACGGCCTCGGTTCCGACGGCACCGTGGGGGCCAACAAGAACTCCATCAAGATCATCGGGGACGCCAAGCCGGATCTTTCCGCCCAGGCCTACTTCTCCTACGACTCCAAGAAGTCCGGGGGCTTCACGGTATCCCACCTGCGTTTCGGCAAGGGTTCCATACGCCGCCCCTACCTGATTACCAAGGCGGACTTCCTGGCCTGCCACAAGTTCTCCTACATGGAGACCTTCGACCTCCTGGCCAACATCAAGGAAGGGGGCGCCTTCCTCCTTAACAGCCCCTACTCCGCCGATGAGGTTTGGGCGGAAATCCCCGTGGAAGCCCAGAAGCGGATCATCGAAAAGAAGGTCAAGTTCTACGTGATCAACGCTGCGGATATCGCCCGCAAGACCGGCATGGGGAACCGTATCAACACGGTCATGCAGGCAGCGTACTTTAAGCTGTCCGGGGTGCTCCCCGAGGCCGACGCGGTCAAGTATATGAAGAAGTTTATTGAAAAGAGCTATGGGAAAAAGGGCGCCGATGTGGTCCAGAAGAACTACGCCACCGTGGACGCCTCCCTCAGTGCGGTGTCGGAAGTGAAGCACGGCGCGGCGGACAGCAAGCACCACATGAAGCAGCCCTTTGCCACCGCCAAGGACGCCTGGATTCGGGATGTGCTGGGCGCGGTTTCCATCCAGGATGGCGACAAACTCCCGGTGAGCAAGATCCCCGCAGACGGGACCTTCCCCACCGCCACCACCCAGTACGAAAAACGGGCCATCGCCGAGCGGGTACCCAGTTGGGACCCGGAACTCTGCCTCCAGTGCGGCACCTGTTCCGCCGTCTGCTCCCACGCCTGTATCCGCATGAAGAACCTGAGCGATGCGGAGGCAGACAAGGCCCCCAAGGGCTTCAAGACCGCTGCCATCAAACCGAAGCCGGTGGACGGCAAGAAGACGGCCCTCATCATTTCCGCCGAAGACTGCATGGAATGCGGGGTCTGCATCAACGCCTGCCCCGCCAAATCAAAGGACGACCCGAACAAGAAGGCCCTGAACTGGGTCAACTATGCGGATAACCCCGAATACCACGCGGAACAAGCCGCCGCCTGGAACTATTTCCTCAGCCTGCCGGAGGTCCCCACGGAGGAACTCAACCTGGGCGCCGTCAAGGGCCTGGCCTACAAGCGCCCCCTCTTCGAATTCTCCGGCGCATGCGGCGGCTGCGGTGAGACTCCCTACGTAAAGTTACTTTCGCAGCTTTACGGCGACCGGGCGGTTATCGCCAACGCCACGGGTTGTTCCTCCATCTACGGCGGGAACCTCCCCACCACCCCCTACGCCCAAAGAGGCGACGGCCGGGGTCCTGCCTGGGCAAACAGCCTTTTCGAGGACGCCGCCGAATTCGGCCTGGGTATGCGGCTTACCAGCGACAAGCTCGCCGAGTTTGCCGGGGAAGTAGCTGCCATCGCCAAGGCTGAGGGCCTGCAATCGGGGCTTATCGACAAAATCCTGGCAAATCCTCAGAGCACGGACGCCGAAATCGACGACCAGCGCAAACTGGTGGATCAGTTGAAGGACGCCCTGAAAAGCGACGGCAAACCCATAGCAAAACAGCTTGCCTCCCTGGCGGATCACTTTGTCAAACGGTCGGTATGGATCCTCGGCGGTGACGGCTGGGGCTACGACATCGGCTACGGCGGCCTGGACCATGTGCTTGCCAGCAACCGGAACATCAACATCCTGTGCATGGACACCGAGGTGTACTCCAACACCGGCGGCCAGATGTCCAAGGCAACCCCGGTAGGGGCCATCGCCAAGTTCGCCGCCGCGGGCAAGGACATCACCAAGAAGGACCTGGGCGCCATGGCCATGAGCTACGGCTATGTGTACGTGGCCCGTATCTCCATGGGCGCAAACATTGCCCAGACCATCAAGGCCTTCCGTGAAGCGGAATCCTACCCCGGCGCCTCCTTAATCCTCGCCTACTCCCACTGCATCAACCACGGCATCGACATGAGCAAAGGCCTGGAACAGCAGAAAGCGGCGGTCACCTCCGGCCTCTGGCCCCTGTACCGCTACGACCCCCGGCTCAAAGCGGAGGGCAAAAACCCCTTCCAGCTTGATTCCAAGGAAGCGAGTACCAGCCTTGAGGACTTCATGTACAAGGAAGTACGGTTCAAGAGCCTCAAAGCCGCCTCCCCGGACCGCGCCGACGCCCTGCTGGCGAAGGCAAAGGCCCAAGCCGACCGCGTATGGAAGGAATATAAGTATTTAGCCGATAGGCCCTTCTAATTGAGAAGATCGGTCGGCACGGAACGGGTATGGAAGGAGTACAAGTACCTGTCGGAGAGGCCCTTCTAAGAGAAAACGAACCTTTGGTTCACGGTAAAAAAAGTTGAAAAGCCCGGGGCCGCCGGAATGACGGCCCCGGGCTTTTACTTGTTGCTGCCGAAATCTATTATGCAATTTTGTATAATATCCGGGGGTGTTTACCGCGTTTTTTTCTTGCCGCGGCCGTATGTACAATAGTGGTGACAGAGCGGCATGGTGTTGCTTTTTGGCCTGTTACCGGCTATATTGTTTCAATGGAAAAACCGCTGTTATCGCCCAAGAACGACCTTATCTTCAAACTCATTTTTGGAGAACACAAAAACACCGACATTCTCATTGATTTTTTACAAGCGATATTGGACATCCCGCCTGAAGAATACAGCCATATTGAAATTGTAGACCCGCATTTACGGCAGATAGCCCCTGGGGACAAACTGGGCATACTAGACATAAAGCTCCACACCAAAAGCGGAAAAGTGATAGACATTGATATCCAGGCGTTTAACGTGGCAAACCTGCGGGAAAGGGTTGTGTACTATACCTCAAAGATGATAACCGCACAAATAGGAGAGGGCGATACATACGAGAACATCAAAAAAGCGATAACGATATTGATTACCGATTTTGTGCTCATTACCGACAGCGAAGAGTATCACAACGGCTATGTTTTGCACGACCCGTGCAGCGGATCAACCTTTACCGACATAATCGAGGTACACACGCTGGAACTGCCAAAGGTACCGCAAAAGACAGACCGCAGCAATTTGTGGAACTAGGAGGAATACATGATGTTGACCAAAAATAACCCCCGGATAGGGAAAGCGGTAGTGATACTCAAACAACTCAGCGCGGACGAGAGAACGCGGATGCTTGCCGAGGACCGCGAGAAAGCATGGAAAGACCAACAGGGCCGCATCGACTTTGCCCTTCAGAAAGGCCGCATGGAAGGCAGCAAAGAAGGTGTAACAGAAACTAAAACCGAGACGGCAAAAAAAGCTCTGTCAAAAGGTTTGCCAATAGAGTTAATACAAGACCTTACCGGACTAAAAGCCGAAGAAATTGTTGCGCTGAAAACGGAGTAGCCCAGTTGTCACCGATTCTGCCCCTTAAAAAAAGCGGCATTCCCCCACTCAGTTCAGCGATATAATGGCAGTGCAGCGAACGCGCATTCCCCCACTCAGTTCGGCGATATTATGGCGGCGCAGCGGAAGGAGCGGGGCATGACGGGCCGAATGCATATGCGTGTCCCTGCGTACGGAGACCACAGGCCCCCTGGGGCCGGGCTCCGGGAGCAGATTCTCGCATCCGCATGAGCGCCCGGCATGTCCCGCTCCTTCCGGCTTTGCCAACAACCCATTTTCGGTATTGAAAAACCCCCCTATATCCCCCATAGTATACCCGAGGTATATAATGCCAGATGATATTATCGGGAAAGTTTTCTCCCTTATTTCCGGTGAGGACGAGCCGGATTCGGACAAAAAGGTTTTATTGAAGCAGACCGCCAAGGAAATCGGCCAGAATAAATATGCCAGGTTTTACCGCCTGCGGACCGAGGAAATTGACCCCTCTTTTGCCGCCTATGTCTACGAAATCTACAAGACTGTATATCCCGCCTGCGTTTTTGTGCAAAACCCCGCCCGGGTATACCGGATGCGGCAAATTACGGTGGAAGCCTTTATGACCAGGGAGGGCCTGGAGCTTATCCGGAAACTCCGCCCCGATGCGGTACAGGAACTGGTCAAACGGCTGGAGCCCCGGGAACTGAGCCGGATTCTGCGGGAGGATCTGACCGCCCTCTATGCGGCCTTTGACGGTAACCGGATTGCCGCCATGAATCGGTGTTACCAGCTTGTTTCCGCCCTTATACAGCTTGCCCAGTTCAACTTCCTTTCCCTGCTGCGAAGATTCGACGCCGGCCTGCCATCAAACCTTTGGTCTGCAGGTACTATCGCCTATACCCCGCGGTTTCAGCCGGCGCGGGCGGCGGATATGGTGGAGGAACTGGGGCAATTCCGGGCGGCGATTCAGAACCTTGAGCCGTCAGATGCCTGGAAGAACGCCCTGGGGGTGTTGAAAATTGCCAGTGAGGGTAAGGAACTCTTTCCCCTCACCCAATGGAATGTGCTGGTGGCGAATTTGAAGGAGTTGAAGAGCGCCGGCATCATCGAACTCATCGGGCAGTACAGCTCAAAGAACCCGGTGTGGCAGGTAAAATATAAGGCCGCCGAGGCGCTGCTGGCGGAATCCTGGCTTGAGGCAAAGAGCGGCGAAGTCCAGGCAGTGATCGACCGGGTGCTGAACAAGCAGAAGAACGGCCAGATTGAAGCCCTGGCCGCCGCCGTTTTTGGGGCGCCGTCGGTCACCAGGCTGCAGTTTTACAATCCGGAAATCAGTAAAAGCTGCGTTGCTCTGGGGCTCGGCGGGTTTGCCTATGCCGCCCCCCTGAATTATCTCCTGGCCTTCATTCAGGATTTTGTCACCAAAGAAATGCAGGAACTCTGCGACATACTGCTGGTCCGGGGGCAGTGGGTTAACAACAGTCTTTCCATGGAAATGTCCAACGCCGTCCACACTATTACTGATGTCACCGATCCCATTGAAGCCCTGGATAACACCCTTGCCGATACCGGTACCCGGGGACTCCGCTTCAGGAGCGCCCTGACACGGGCGGGGGGGGACAAGGGTCAGGCCAGGTTTATCAATACTACTACGGAGGAGATGGACGACGAGGCCCTTGCATTGATCAACACGGCGGTCCAGGGGCTGGTGGCGGTGGGAAAATTCATGAAGAACCTGTTGGGGGATACCCAGAAAAGCCCCCCGGAGGTGATCATCAACTGGAAAGAGCTGGGGTACTTTACGAAGGTCCCCATGAACCAGCGCTTAACCGATGCGTATAAAAAGATTAACTATTTTGTGCAGTTAATGATGCTGCAGACCGAGGGATCATGTACCTGACCAAACAGACCGCTATCCACAATATCGGGTTTGTTTCAACCCGCTTTCAGGGGACCGACGGGGTATCCCTGGAAACCGGCAAATGGCGGCAGGTGCTGGAGAAAATGGGTTACGAATGTTTTTTCTTTTCCGGCCTCTCGGATTGGGAGCGCGCAAAATCCATGGTGGTGGATGAGGCCTTTTTCGGCCATCCCATCATTGAGGACATACAGAAACGCTGTTTCGGGACCACTACCCGCAGCGAGGGGCTTACCGGGGAAATCCAGGCCCTCCGGTTCCGGCTGAAGCGGGCGCTCTACGAATTTGTAGAAACCTTTAAGGTCGATCTCCTGATCATCGAAAACGCCCTGACCATTCCTATGAACATCCCCCTGGGGCTGGCCATCACGGAGTACATTGCCGAAACGGGGATCCCCGCCATTGCCCACCACCACGACTTTGCCTGGGAGCGGCAGCGCTTTTCCGTAAACTGCATCGAGGATTACCTGTCCACCGCCTTTCCCCCCCGGCTGCATACCATCAACCATGTTGTGATCAACTCCGAGGGGCGGCGGCAACTTTCCTACCGCTGCGGCCTTTCCTCCATCATCATCCCCAATGTGTTTGACTTTGACACCCAGCCCCCCGAGTTGGACGACTACGGCCGCGGTTTACGGAAAACACTGGGGATAGCGGATGACGAAACTCTGCTTCTCCAGCCCACCAGGATGATCGCCCGCAAGGGTATTGAGCACGCCATAGAGCTGGCAAACCGGCTGCGGGGCCATGGCAGAAAAGCAAAGCTGTTGATAAGCCACCAGGAACGGGACGAGGGTTCAGAATACTATGAGCGGACCATGGACTACGCGAAGATCCTGGGGGTGGAAGTGATAGTCAGGCCGGACATCATCGGCGCCGAACGGGGGGTTACCGAAAAAGCGGACGGCCGTCCGGGGCATAAAAAGTACAGCCTCTGGGACTGTTACCTGAACGCCGACTTTGTCACCTACCCCTCCACCTACGAAGGATTCGGCAACGCATTCCTTGAGGCTATCTGGTTCAAGAAACCGATCCTGGTAAACCGCTACTCTATTTTCCAGCAGGACATTGAGCCCCTGGACTTCGACGTGGTGGTGATGGAAAACTACGTAACCCCCGAAACCATAGAAACCGTGGAGGCGATCCTGAAAGCCGAAGGAGCCGTAGAGGTGATGACCTCCAAAAACTATGCACTGGGGCAGAAGTTTTTTTCCTTCAAGTTACTGGAACAGCGCCTGCACCAGGTGATGATGAACTTCGGGCAGCTTTAGCGCTTTGCTTCTTCCCAGAAAACATCCATGGCCGCGAGGTTACCCGGCTTCATTGTTTGGTTTGTTTCCTTCATCCGCTTTTCTACGTGCTTAAACCGGCTGACAAACTTAGCATTGGTGCGTTGAAGGGCCACCGAGGGCTCCACTTTGAGGAATCGGCACAGGTTTACGGCGGAAAAGAGCAGGTCCCCCAGCTCTCCCTCAAGGCTTTCCTGATTCCCTTCCGCTATGGCGGCGGTGACTTCCCCCAACTCTTCCTCAAGCTTGCCCATGACCCCCGGAACATCAGGCCAGTCAAACCCGGCCTTGGCGGCTTTTTTCTGCAGCTTATAGGCCCGGTCTAAGGGCGGCAAGGAGCGGGACACCTGGTCCATGAGGGAATCCTTGGGTTTGCGGCCCTCCTGCTCCACTTTGATCTTCGCCCAGTTGTCCAGCACTTCCGCGCTGTCCTTCACCGCAGTCCGCTGTCCCGACAGGTCCCCAAACACATGGGGGTGGCGGCGGATTAGTTTTTCGGTGATACACGTCAGGCTATCAGCCACAGAAAAAAGGCCCTCCTGTTCGTGCATGTAGGAAAGCATGGTTACCAGCAGGAAAAGATCCCCCAGTTCTTCCTTGATGTGGGCGGGATCTTTTTCGTCAATGGCCTCAATACATTCGTAGGTTTCTTCAATAAGATCGCCGCGAAGGGTGGCAGGGGACTGTTCCCGATCCCAGGGACAACCGTCGGGGGCACGGAGCCGAGCTACGGTGTCGTAGAGGGCTTTAAAGGTTTTTTCGGCAGTGGGTTTTTCGGACATCAATTTAGTGTGGCTTGAAATTATGGGGAAGATCAAGGGGAGGGGTCACATACGTTATAGCTGCTATTCCCGTTTGAAGGTTTCGAGATTCGGTACGGTCCCCACCGCAAGCACATCTTCATGGGCCGCGTGCAAAAGTTCATAAGGAACACTTTTTAATCCGCCTATATCTTTGAAGAACAGGGTTCCTCGCTCAGTAACCCCATCCGAGCTTGTCTCTTCCGAATACCCTTCAAGCTCCACGCCCTTGGTATATCCTGTACTAAAAGGAAGCACTGAACCGGTGATAGTAATGGTGTCATAGGTAATGACCAATTTGCCCTTTCCCTCTGTTTCCCACCAACCAAGCGTTCTGGTGGATACCCAGGTCCCCCGCAGGTCGTAGTCAAAGTTTTCAACCGCAGTTCCGTCCCAGCCGCAGCCGGAAAAAATAAGTAGTACCAAGGCAAAGATACCAATGCCGGGTTTCATGCTATATTTCTTCAACATAATAGCCCCCATCATGTTCATAATTTAGTTCATCAAGTTCGTCCCGGTCAAGAGGTACCTTACCCAGACCAGTAGTTTTACTTTTAGGAAAACCACCGACCACACAAGAACCCGCTCCCGCAGGGGAGCTCACAGACGCAAAAACTATGAGGAAAAACAACCGCAAAGTCGAAGAAGTCGAAAAAGAAGAGGAAAATATAGTTAAAATCCTCAAAAACTTCTTTGACTTTGTTTACTTTGCGGTGAAAATTCCTTATTTCTTGGATTTGTCCGTGTCGTCTGTGTGGTTCGTGGTTAAATTCCTTATAATTTGTTGGTAAAAGTAAAATTGCTGCAAAAGCGCCCCACCCTGACGTGAGCTAGCCGCCGTAGTAAACTTCCGAAAATCAAACTTTTCGGATGAAAAAATGAAGCGGTACCACTTATAGAAGCTTCTTCTTGTTCCACTCCGGCAGCAGCTTCTCCGGCCCCTCCACCAGCGCCCGCACCAGGGCGGCGGCGGCGGCGTCAAGGACCTGGTCCAGCACCGGCCTTTCTGCGGCGCTAAAATCCGAGAGAACCCAGCCGGAAATGTCATCGGACCTCCGGTCCGCTGGTTCAGGCCTGCCTATGCCGATGCGGAGACGCCAGAAATCGGGGGTACCGAAACAGGCCTTCATGGAGCGCAGGCCGTTATGCCCCCCTAAGCCGCCTGAAAACTTGAAGGCCGCAGTCCCCAGGCTTAGTTCCAGTTCGTCATGGACCACCAGAATCTGCGCCGGGGAAACCTTGAAGAAGGACGCGGCGGCCTGGACCGACTCCCCGGAAAGGTTCATGTAGGTTTCGGGCATGAGGAAATGGAGCCGGGCGGGGGCATCCGCCGCAGCCCCACCCTCCCCTATGCCGGGCAGCCGGGATGTTTCCAGGGAAGCGTAAAAGCCCTTGTATTTCTTCTGCCAGCTTAGGGAAGGCGCAAAAGGCGCCCGTTCCGCCAGGAGCCGGCCGGCGTTGTGGCGGTTTCCCGCGTATTCCTGCCCGGGATTCCCCAGGAACGCGATAAGTTCGATCATGCTATTTGCCAATCTCCGGAGATCATAGTAAACTAGCAGTAGTATACTTTATAGGAACATAATGGAAAAGCGCATTTACATCATCGGCCACCGAAACCCTGATACGGATTCGGTGGTATCCGCCGCGGCCTACGCACGGCTCAAACAGGCCCAGGGGCAGACAAACTGTGTTGCCGCCCGGGCGGGGAACCTCAGCCCCCAGACGGAGTACATCTTTAACCGCTTTAAGGCGCCTGTGCCGGTCTACCTGCCGGACCTTATCCCGAAAACGGCCTACTATCTTTCGGACCCCCCGGTGACCATCAATGAGGATGTTTCCCTCTGGGCCGCCCTGGAACGGATGCAGAAGGAGGGTCTGCGGGTCATCGCCATCGTTGATCGGGATGGGATGTACAAAAGCATGCTCTACTACCGGGCCTTTGCCAATTACGTCATCAGCCACATCAATCCCAATAAGAAGTCCTATTTCTCCGTATCCATTAATCATGTGGTGAGTACCCTCCGGGCCCAGCCCATCACGATGTTTAACACGGAGGAGGTGAAAAAGTCCCCCATCGTGGTAGCCGCTTCCTACGGTGATTACTTCAAACAACACCTTGAGGAGGAGAGCCCCACCGACGCCCTGGTAATTATGGGGGATCGCTGGGATCTCCAAAAGTTTTGCATTGAGCGGAAGGTCCGCTCGCTGATCCTCACCAACGATCACACCCTGGACCGGGAACTGGCGGCCCTGGCGGAAAAAAACGGCGTCTCGGTGATAACCTGCCCCTTTGATACCTCCTCCGCCGCGATGCTGATCATCTATTCCACCCCGGTGGGAGAAATGGGAGACAATACGGTGCCCCTGATCCGGCTGAACGATCCGGTGCGGAAAATCCGGGAACCCCTTTCCAAGGCCCCCTCCCGCTGTCTCCCCGTGGGGGATGCGGACGGCCGGGTGGCGGGGCTCATCTTTGAGGGGGACCTTATAAAGGAGCCCAACATTGAGGTGATCATGGTGGACCACAACGAGCCGAACCAAGCCATTGAGGGGATTGAAAACTACCGCATCCAGGAAGTGATAGACCATCACCGGCTGGGAAACCTCTCCACCAAATACCCCATCACCTTTATTAATAAAGTGGTAGGGGCGACCAGCACCATCATTACCAACCTCTACCGGGAAGCCCATGTCCCCATGGACAAGGAAATCGCCTCAATACTGCTTTGCGGCATCCTTTCGGACACCTTGTCCCTCCATTCC
>BNUY01000083.1 GCA_025997715.1 Spirochaetia bacterium | reverse complement strand
TTAGCGGCATCCAGAAACCATGCTTCAACCACACCGCCTTTGGCTTTCTCTTTACGTTCATCCGGTATTTTCAGGGTAGGACTCATGTCGGGAAATACTTTTTCAAAAACTGCATTTGAAAGCGTAACAAGATTTATTCGGGAACGATATGAGAATTCAAGAGTTTCAGTATCACCGGGGCCGGAGTTGCTGCTAACAGTATTCATTAAGGCAGGATCGGCGCCTCTAAATCCATAAATGGATTGTTTTGGGTCGCCAATCCAATAGGATGTGTCACAGAGATTGCCGAGCTCCCGGAAAATTGCCAATTGAAGGGGACTGGTATCCTGAAATTCATCGACAAAAAGAAGCCGGAGACGTTCTTTCAGCGAATTGCGGAAAAATGTTTTGTCCGTTGATTCAAGCAGCCTCAAAACTCCCGCTTCCTGATCGGTAAAATCAATTAAGCTATGTTGATCCTTATATTCTTTATAATGTTCAACCGCCAGTGCCGCACAATTAAAGACACCATAAATCATGACTTTGATGTCTTCAAGGAAATGAGGATCATACATCCATCTTGATAAGAGTTTTTGTACTGATTCTATTGCATCTCTATGGTTTTCGTTTGGGAGACATTTTTCAAATTTTTTAAATTCAGCCTCAGTTGGGAAATATCGGGACTGTTTCTCCCTTTCATTCCATGTTAATTTTTCTAACACAGATGGATTGTCTTTAATTTTCACCAGTGTCTCTAACAATTCTCCTGTGCCCTTGTTCAGTTTTGGCATTTTTTTTAAAACACTAATAACGGGGGTTGCGGCTTCAGTCAAATCTGAAATATAGGTATTACTATTTCTTTTATTCTTATACAGATCGCAAAAGGATTCCCAGGATTTATCGGCACACGCCCTTATCGCCCTGGAATCCAGGCAGTTACTGCGGGCTAGTTTAGCGATTTCCTCTACATCTTTTTTCCAATCCGGCTGAGGGTGTTCTTTATCACCGCCCCCCTGTCTGCCTAATTTTTTGGAAACTGATTCCAGCTCATTGACATAGTAATGAATAGCTTTGTTTACAGCTTTGTTAAAAATACGCTCGGAGTCTTCCTCCGGGATAACGTCAGTTGCAGGGGATAAGCCGGCGTCAATGGCATATTGCGTGAGCAGACGCGCACAAACGCTGTTCACGGTCCCGACAAATCCTTCCGGTAATAGATTTACCGCATCATTCATGCCGATGGATAACAGGTTTTGACGCAGACGTTCCGTTAATTCATCGGCCGCTTTTATCGTAAAAGTGGTTGCAAAAAGGTTGTCTGCGTTTATAGTGCTTTTCCGATCCCTAACACTCCGACATGCTAATTCGGTAAGCTTATGGGTCTTTCCTGAACCTGCACTTGCATTGATAATCTTGATATTACTCATCCTCATCCTCCGGGGTATCCGCCCCCGCAATGTCACTTATTTTACACAAATCAACATAATTGCAAAAGGTACATGTCGCCTCAAGTTTAAATAGTGAGCCCGGGTCATCAATTTTTTCTTCCCCCTTTGTTACAATACCCTTATCCAATTTTTCCAATTCTGTTTGCCATGCGGTTGTTGCACGGGAAAAGACTCCGCGCAGAGTTTCCTGATCGTCGTCCAACCATTTGTTAAGCGGTAAAAGAAAATAGCCGGCGGTTATTTTTTCATAAGGCGCCGTTTCCGTTTGTTCCAGAAGCCAGGAGTAGCTTGCCAATTGCAAGTCCCTTCCTTCTTTAATTGCTTTTTTGTATCCGTCCCATTTTGAGTATTTCAAATCAATCACCACAGGATTCTCTTGTTTGTCCTGCAAAAACATATCCAACCTTCCCTCAAAAGGAACCCCGCAAAGCGTACTGTTGCGAACAGTTTCTACCGCCTTAAATGTATAGCCCCTTTCGTTTATCAGCATAACCAAATCGTGAATAGCCTGACCCACTTCCCTGCGGTAACGTATTTTGTCGAGGCCGCGATCTTCTGCGCATAATTCTATCGCCATGGATTCAAGCTTATCATCAAAAAGTTTTTCCGCCTTTTTCTTTGCCTTGTCCGGTTCCCAATGCGGGGATTGCCTGAAAAGGTCTTCGGCAATGCTATGACATAGATTCCCAAGGCTTCTGCTTATTCCGGGTGTTGAATGGCCATATATCCCCTCATATTTTAAGACCCAACTCAGAGGGCAGCCAATGAGGGAGCTCATATCACTGTAAGATGTATGTTCTTTCGCCTTAACCCGATGTTCCGGAATACTGTACGAATGTTCCTTGGGCCACCCCGCCTCCTCAATTTGCTCTGTCTTACCCGTGCGTCCTGCTAATTGCCATTGCGTTTCTGTAAAGAATACCCCGGGAACATCACGAATAAATTTTTCATGTGCGCCTTTACCGCCTAATTTATCGGAATCGGCAAATGCCGTAATCATATCCCACAATGGATGCCGGACAGTATCTTTGCCGCGCAATTTTTTAGGCCGAATCATGATGACCGTTTGTTGGGCTTTTAGAAAAGCGTTTTTCCATGCGAGGGTCTCACGTTTCTGCACTATGCCGGGCTCATCAAGTATGATACGGGCCCTTTTCAACGCTTCTCGTTCTGTTTTGTTCCAGTAAGTTGCTGCGGGTACCGGTTGATTGATAAAGTTCCACCAAATAAGAATTGGGCGAGGGTTTGTCACACCGCCGGGATGGGCTGCAACTTTCCAGGGCGCCGCCTCCGCAGTAGAACCAAAAGATTCTTCGGTTACCAGTAAATCGATCATTCGCTCAAGTTCTACCCTGCTTATTTTTTTCTCCTGACCCGCAACAAGTTGCTGTAAAGTCATTACCTGACTTCTTGGTTTTTTAAGAAATTCATTTTCTTCGCTTTGAGGCGGTAAATGTTTTAGTATCCACTTACAACGTTTGATAATATCAGTAACAGCGATTCCTTCATTGGGCTTAAACCGTTCTGATACGAGCATTTCCTCTATTTCCTTAAGCATCTTGCCCACTTCAGTGTCTGTCTTCCATCCTTTGGCGGTATATTTTTCCTTTATTTTTACTAATGCCTCATCCCATTTTTTCCCTTTAACACCGGCTTCCTCTTCCAATGCCCGGAGCAGCCAAAAGCGAACCTCTGATGGGATCGGGCTTATCGGTAGTGACAGCAGAGCCGTCAATGCCCCAATGTCAACCGGTTCCCATGCGTTGGCAAAAACCAGGGGAAGTATCTGCAAATGCGCCCGCCACTTCGACGGTTCATTACTGCCGGTTCGCGGTAACCCCATGTGATGCAGGGCAGAACTCAATGCGCCGGATGTGCCCGGAACAATCATAGTAACCCGATCGTTTTTTGTGGTGTCTGCCGCCAACCACATCGCAAGAGCTTCGGCGGCCTCCCATTCAGTATCAGTTTCCAACAGAACAAGTGATTCATCTTTTTCGTTAAATGAGTTTTTGTTTTCTTTTTCATCTGCCCGGCCTGGATTTGCAATTTGTCTTTGTAAAATTGCCAGATTGGTATTCTTATCACATGCGTCTTGCAAAGGTATTTCTTTTATTTTTCCCCCAAATGTTTTGAAGATTTGCTGCCAGAGGAAAGGAAGAATATCCAAAGGCTCGATCAAATAGATGGTATCGATGCAGCCTTCATCAAGATATTTAATCTCTGCTAATACTTCCAGCAATTTATCTTCTCGCCCCGGCGGCAATGGTGGTTCCGATACTTTCTCGATGGCAGATAATGCGTCTAAACGTTTGGAACCTTCCAGTAATGCCTTGCCATCCCACCCGGCAAGAATCAACTCGTCCCGCCAGCTTAAAAGCTGCTTGGCAGCAGCCAAGGGGTCTTTTTTAAACGATTCATGAAACCAAACGGAAGAAGAATTTACAGCCTCCATTCGTTTTCGGTACCGGTCAATGCGAACCGCCTCCGGCTCATCTTTACCGCCCAGTCCAAGCCGTGTTTGCAGGAACGATAGCATCCCTTCCGGGCCAAGATGAATTTCGCCTATAGCTGCCGGGCTATCAGACCAGTCAGCGTCATTTTGATGTAAACCGAAGGTAATGGTGGTCATGGATTATTGTGGCTCCTTGTAACATTATAGGGCGCCTCGGTGTAATCACCGAAATACCTCATGGCGAGATCCCCTACCACATTGCCTTGTTCCAGGACGGCTTCGTTCAGGACGGAAGCATCGTAAACTTCCGGCTTGTTTTGATTTAGCCAGAGGATTTTGGGGCATTGCAGGCCGGAGCAGTAGCGGGATTTGGAGAGGTTCATGGGGGGGAGCATTCCTTCATCATAATTTTCATACTACAATATCTCATCCTCTTTTGTCAAGCGTTTTTTTACCCAAATGATTGCCTGCTTTAACACGATTCATCAATAATTCTTAAAGCGTTTTGCCGTAATACGGCTTTGTTTTCAATAATATATTTTATATCATTACTTATTTTATCAATTTCATTTTTATCAGTACTTACTGGCAATATAATTTCAAGTAATCTATCTCCTAATGTTGAAAGCGTAGCTTGAACAAATGTTTTTGCTTCAATTTGTTTTTGAACAAAGTTTGTATTAAGTAAATAAAATAAATAATAAGGATTCATTTTATTAAAATCAATAACACGTATTTTTTTGATATGACTTTGATAAACACTTTTTACATCTAAAAAAGTTACCATACTGGAACGTCCAATTAAAAATGTACCGTCATTTACAAAAAATATATCGTTCTCTTTTATATCTTGCAATTTTTTATATTTGTTATAAACTTCGTCCGCAACAGCTTTTACAGTGTCCATTTTCATTTCCCAATTTACAATGTCGGTAGTTCTAATGAATGGGATATTTCCACTACCATAATGTTGTGATCCAATTTCATTTCCTCGTTTAATTTGTATAACATTATCGTTTAATAACTCACCAACGGTAACAAGGCGATATTTTGTATCTGTTTTTAATATGCTGATTTTTTCTTTGATTTCTGGTCCATAATGTTCAGGAATATAAATGTTTAATGAAATATCTTCGTTAGGTACTATAAATCCTAAATGACTTTCTTTTTCAAGGTTGTCTTTTAGATATTTTGAAAAATTATTTGCAATAGCAGGTGTATCATCATCAATGATTATATTTCCGTGACTATCAGAAATATAAGAACCATCGTTATTTATTTTGTAAATTTCTTTTCCGTTTTTATTATGACCAATTTTCTCTGCAACAGCCATAAAAACATTTTTTCGTGAACTTAGTTTTTTTTCTAAAAAAACAACACTCGTTTTGGTGTGGGTACTTGGTTGAAATGCCTCTTGCGACAAACTAACGATTCCTATTATTGAAGCATATTTGCGTATATATTCCCAAATATAACGGTCTGAAGGATTGCCGAATATACCTTCCGGCAGAACAATACCAGCTCTGCCGCCTTCTTTTAGTAAGTGAATAATTCTTTCAATAAAGAGTATTTGAGGAGGTTGTTTATCTCGAATATTGTTTGTCAATAACCATTTATTCTCTGCCTTATCTTTTGTCCAATAATGCCCCAGTTCAAATTGGGACAATAAATCCTGCCCTATAACGGGGATTTTTGCTCCAAATGGCGGATTGGTAAGAATAACATCAAAAGAATTTAATTGTATATGTTGTTGCGTTTCTGCTTTCCAAATACTTGGCTGTCCTAAACTGTTCTCACAATAAATATGATATTCGTTTTCGCCTAACATTGTAAGATATATTTTTGAAAGTCTTGAAAGAAATAAGTCTTTATCAATGCCGAATATATTGTGATTAGAAATGTTGTTTTTTACAAAATATTTAACAACATTAGCAATAAACCCACCACT
This sequence comes from Spirochaetia bacterium, assembly GCA_025997715.1. Lineage (GTDB taxonomy): Bacteria > Spirochaetota > Spirochaetia > Treponematales > Breznakiellaceae > Termitinema. The sequence goes on along the minus strand of BNUY01000083.1, from coordinate 7,603 downwards.
TCCGCAAGCGGGGTCTATAATTTTTTCATTTTCTTGGGGCTGTAAAACATCTATCATCATTTGAACTATATTTCTTGGTGTAAAAAATTGACCTTCTCCACCTCTAAACATTTTTCCAATAAGTTCTTCAAATGCGTCTGCTATTATATCTCTTTCTGCATTTACGATACTGTATTCTTCTAATTTTGAAACAATAAAAGATAGATCACTGCTCTCAATTTCAATTATTTCATCATCGTCAAAAATATCTGAATAACGTTGTTTTACTTGATTAAACACAGAAAATATTCTGTTTTGAAATTCTTGCAGCGTTTCATTTGGTCTATTGGCCATGGAGACTAATTCATTTGATTTGGTATTTTTTTCATCAAATATTTTACAAAACAATAGCCGCATAATATTTTGTGCAATTTTTTCATCTCTAGTAATTCCTGTAACGTTCCCTGCAAAATAATCCCGAATATCTCTAAATATAACCTTGAGGTTATTTATTGGCTTGAGGTTTTTTTTATGCAATAATTTTTTAGGTTTATTCAACTCCGCTTGATCAAAGAGATCGAGTTCTTTTTTGATAGGAGTTGTAAGATTATTCATCATTACACCCTGCCGTGAACCCTAACAATTTGCTCCATAAAATCTAACGTTTCATCAAGTGAATGATCCGTCATTGCAACATTTGACCAGCGGAATCCGTATCTAACATTACTTGCATTGTGCCTAATTTCTTTTTCAACAAGAGGATTAACATGCATTATTTGTATACTTGCATCATCGCCTTCATCTTTTTTAGAAGTTCTCCAGTTCGGTTGCCATGTTTCACCTCTATCTTCTTTACGGAATTGGTCAAGATTATTTGCAATAGACATTTTTGTAATAGGGCATCTTGTTATATCTTCTCTCGACGTAGGAAACAATGCAGAAGGCAGGGAAATATTTTTATCAATGTCTTGATTCTTTAATAATTCTATCGTTTTTGAATACACGGTTTCATAATCTGCTTTATACAATTCTACAGCAACAGCAATTCCTAACAATGAGAATGTTTCAACACTATCATACCACCCGCAAGCTTCAGGAGCGGGGATCACGCAAGAATTTTGAGTCCATTGCGTGTCGTTCCAATTTTTAACAATTTCAATATGTTCTTGCCAATGCTTTGATGTAGCGACAAATCTAACAGGTAATTCGTGAACTTTATCTGATGGATATTTTTTTATCTTACCATTAATATTGACAACAAATATCAAAGTATTGTTCTCTATTTCAATTCGCTCTATCTCTCGTGCATGACGAGGTTTTTCGGCGGCAACTGTCAAAGGGTGCCAACGCAAATTCCTATTTGAGAACGGTGCTTTTCCACCACGTCCCCTTGTACATATTGCATCTCGTTGTAGTTTTCCGCCGCCTAACCCAAGTCCGCCATCACGGGAAAAGCTGATTTTACCAAATTTTTTCCAATAAATGGATCTATTTTCTTCGGGAATACATTCTTTCAAAGAATTTGATACTGCTTCGCATAAAGCAATGACTTTTTTGTCAAAATCTGTGAGCAACTTTGCACTAATGGTTCTCCCTGTTGCCATAATCCCTCTCCTCTTTTTCCCCAAATACACTAGTCTCTATTACAGCTTCACCGTAATTCTCATACTAAAATATCTCCTACTCTTTTGTCAAGCATTTTTGTAACTATTCAGCCAGCTTTTCGCTAATTCCTTGTATTATAAAGAATTAGCTAATCAGCTGGTTTTTATGGCAAAGTAATCCAAAATATCGTAACTCCTTGTATTATAAGGAATTACGGTATTTAGGTTAGGCACTGGCTGAATAGTTACGCATTTTTTGCAAAATTTGTCAAATTCCCCCTCAGTCCGCCACCCATCCACCGGCAATCAGCGCATCCAAACTCCCAAACCGTATACATTCCGTGCCCAGTTTCGGCGGATACCCATGACTTTCGGGGTCATAAAGCGTAATCACCCAGCCCTCCTCGTCATTGTCAGAAGTGAGCATACCGAAGCCGCCTTCACCGCTTTTCATACTTACACCGACACCAATTATTTCCCTCGTCAACGCAATCAGTTCTTTACTCCATGCCATAAAGTAACCTCTTCAATTCCGCCTTTACCGCAGCAACATTCGCTTCCTCGCAAAACAAATAAAACGCAACCTCTTCATACAACTCCGCATAATTCCGGGGAGGCAATAAATTGGACAGGGATTCTTTTTCCCCTTTCACATTAATTGATATCTTATCCATGTGCCCATAATAAAACTTATTCTGCCGGGAAACAAAAAACAGTTTTGCCGGTTCTATGTGCAATTTGTCCCGGATTTTTGCAATTAAGGATTCACTGTTTTCAACAATATATGCTATCGCCTGTTCTCTGTCTTCTTTCTCCGGAAAAACAGATTTCATAAACCGTGAATATTCATATAATGTTTTCCATGTTGGTTTTAAATAATGCCGGGTTTCCAACTGCGTAATAATATTCCGGGCAAATCCATCATCCTGTTCACTGTTTAGAATCCGTATCGCCTTCTTAATAAAATACAAGGCCTCATTATCAGAAGTATAGTTTTTACTGATTGCATCACAGGAAAACAACAATTCGCTGAATGTCCCGCCAAATTCTTTTTTCAGAACAGCATTGTTATTGCAATAACTGATAAATGTCCCGTATAAATAGTCGGTATACACCGCAGTATGATGATTACATATCCACATATATACATTGTCCCGGCAATCAATTATCTGCTGCAATGACGAAAGACCCTTTTGGGTAAAGTACAATTCATCATCCTTTATGCAGAGGGACATCAATAACCGTTCCAGGTCAATTTTAGGGCCGATGCCTCCCGCCATAAAACTATCCCGCATGAGATAATCCAGTTTATCAACATCAATGGTGTTTGAATTGACAATATTTATCATGGCGTTTTTAACATCGTTCTGTTTATATTTTGCGCCGACTATAATTCTGAATATAAATTCGTAATCAAAGGCATATATGGCCGTCAATTCTTCCTTGAGGTTTTTAACAATGATATAACAGGACATAACTTCATGGGGCGATCCCGCCGTTAAATAGTCCGTTTCAGTTTCGCTCTTGTTAAGCTCCTTCCCTATTTCGTGTATTATGCCAGGTTTGTCAAAAAACTGCTCCCCAAGGTGGGATAAGGGGGCATGGCCTACATCGTGCAGCAATGCGGCAAACAGCAGGTGTTTTTCCAGCGATTCTATTTCACCCCCATGCGTTTTTTCCAAATCGGGCTTTAATTGTTCAAAAAAGGACATGGCCAGTTTCATCACACCCAGCGAATGTTCAAACCGGGTATGGTTTGCCGATGGGTACAGATGCTGCGCGGTGAGTTGTTTAACATTTTTAAGCCGCTGAAATGACTGCGAATTAATAACCCTTTCTATGTCGGGATTTATTTGGATATACCCGTGGATAAGGTCATAAATAATCTTATGGCTACTCATTGTATCATCCTATCAATTTTTCTTGGGGCAGTCAAGTATTTGATAGATAATTTCTGGTTTTCATAAGCAATTTCCCCAAAACATTTTCCCCCTTATGATTCTTACCCCAGCCAAAGTGGTTATCCCTTGAAGATGCTTCAATGATTTCTTCTGTTCCGGTATCCTTCAACTGCCGGGCAAGGTCAGGGTTTTGGGAAAACTTCAAAATAAGCGCCGCTTCCATGATTTCATCCCGTGCGGTTTTCCAATCAGGCCGTAAACCTGAAAACTCCCTGCCTTTGTTAGCTGCCTGCCGTGGGGATTTCGCAGCGGCAATTTCCATGAATTTGGTTTCATCATCGGGGAACTTGTTCGCCTGATAGTAATGTTCAGCGGTAGGAAAAGTGATTTCTTTTCCAAAGAACGTTGCCTTAATAGGCGAGGGAGCAAAATTTGACAGAAAGAAATACTTGGTTTCCTTTTCAGTCTTGCTCCGTGTCCCATCTTCTAAAATCTTATTCACACCCCAAAACAAAATAGCCATATTGACCCCCTTATATATGTAAGCAATATTTTAATTATTTGACAGAAAAAGTCAAACTAATTCTACCAAATACTGTGTTTGCTCTAACAGGCTAAAAGGAATAGCCATTACACTAACCCTATTCTTGAGCAATAACCCATAAATCTTAGGCGCCCACACTTTATTTTCAGAGTGGATAATTATCTTTGTAGCGCTGAGGTCTTTGGTCCCTATGAGCCACTTACAAAAACTGTATCCATCATGGGGAAGGGGATTGCGCTTGTTTTCTCTCCACCCCAACAAATCATGATCTACCATGATAAGATTATAGGGCGATAGACCATAATGAGCAATGGCTTCGTCATACGTAGAAGCGAAGGTAATAGTATCAGGGGAAATAAAGCGGCGCCTAAACCAATCCACTCTGTTAGGATTATCTTCCAATACAAATATATTCATCTTGATTACCACCACTATTATGTAAGCATTATTTTAACTTTTTGGGAAACTTTCAAGCAACATTATAAAATTTGGCGGTACTCGCTCCAGGACATTATTTACAATATGCTCGGGCACACTCTTGTAATATGCTTCTGCTATTCCCCCGGCGATACAAGCTATTGTATCACTATCACCCCCAATGGATATTGCTAATCGGATAGCATTCTCATAGTCTGTGCTTTCCAAAAAAGCAATAATGGCCTCGGGGACTGAGCCTTGGCAGCTCACGTCAAACTTATAGACCGGCCTTAACTCATCAATTGTCCTATTCAAATCATAGCCAAATGCTTCAGTCAAATACGTTTTAATTTCATCCTTAGACTTATTATTCCTGGCCATAAAAACAGAAGATACTACTGCTTGAGCCCCTTTTATACCCTCCGGATGATCATGGGTAACCGCTGCACTTGCTTTGGCTTGATCCAGGACTTCTTCAAGGGTATTACATGCCCAGCCAACAGGACTGACCCGCATTGCAGAACCATTACCCCAACTGTTAAATGGTTTTAGATCGGCAGAATGCAGCCACCCTTTGAAAGCTCTTCCATAACCGGCGTTAGGGTATTCATTCCCATATTTATGATACGTTTCAGCATAATCCTTTTTGTTTAACAGGCAATCCATTGTTGCAAATGTTAAAACACTGTCGTCGGTGAACCTTGAATGCTTTGAAAATAATGTAAAGTCTGTTCTCTTTACATTGTGCCGTTCATAAACAGAACCGATAACATCACCGGCAATTGCGCCAATGATATAGTTTTCCTTCTCATAACTAATCATATAATGCCTCCTTTACTAAAGCCTCAAGGGCCGTGCCTAACTTACTCAAATCAATCTTAACCATCCTGATTATCTCTTACGGTATTATGTAAGCATTATTTTTCAAATTTGTCAAGATTTTTTTATAAAAATCTGCAATTAAAATCACCAAAAACAAAATTTTCTGCTTACATAATAGGTATGAAAGACAAATTAGAACAATTTTTCAACAATAGTTTCATTGTACTAACCTGTGTTCCGTACGAGTATATCTCGCAGGATTTTTTACATGAAATCTACCTGGACGCGTTAAAAATAGACGGTAAGAAACTGCAATTTGTTGAGCCGGAAAAATTTACGGCAGAACAATATCTTACGCTCTGCTCTGCGGCCATTGAACAAAATGCTTTCGCCCTTGAATGGGTCGATGTATCCGCTATTGATGCCGCACACTACCGGGAATTCTGTCGTCAGGCGGTGAAACAGAACGGGTTTTCCCTTTACTTTGTTAAGAAGGACTATTTTCAAAATGACCAGGGAAAATTGACCGCACTTTACCATACAGCCGTTAAGCAAAATAGTGATACCCTGCAATTGATCCAAGACCAGACAGTAGAACTTTGCACGCTGGCGGTGAAAAAGAATGCCCGTGCTTTGCAATGGGTTAATCAAGCCTTGTTTTCAAAAGAAGAGTACGGTGAAATCTGTTGTACGGCCGTTTGCGAAAAAAGGCACCATGTTTTCCTTGACGGGATATTTGAACCCGGTTTTGATATAAACCATATTAAGAACTACCAGGCCCTCCGGTTTGTGAACAAAGATCGGCTTTCTCCTGAAAAATATAAGGAAATTTGCTTAAATGCCATCACGTATTCGGATGAATCCATCCCCTTTGTTGATGAACCTCTGTGGCGGGATAAGGATTTTTGTACGGAAGCCGTGAAATTATCAAAAAAAGCAGAGAAATATGCGGTTTTCACTTGATAATTTCTTAGAAATATGTTATGTTAGTTGCATAACAATTTATTTGGAGGAGGCCTATTGGATCAACCAATTATCGGAATTACCACAGAACCTAATTTGGTATCCCATGTTCTTGCTATCTTTACGGTTTTGCAGCAGGAACATGGGATGGAAACCCTTACCGAAAACTCCCCGGATGTGCGCGCTTTAATTGAAAAACTCCGCATCACCCCGGTGCAGGCGGTGCTGTTTTCCATCGTGCTGAATATCCAAAATGACCATTCCGTGTCCGTTGGGGATATCGCAAAAAGTATCAAGGCGCCGTCCCTTATGATAGTTCAATATCAGGCGGAAATTGATTCGTTGGTCGAGAAACGACTTTTTCGGGTGTATCAGGGGTATCCCGGCAGAGCTGCCCCAGCCGTTGGGGAGGGCAGCCTGAAAACATACCGGGTTCCGAAAAATATCATTGATGCGATCAGCCATAATGAGGAATGGTCCCCTCCTTCACATACTGATTTACGTTTTGAGGATTTTTTTGGGATATTGGACAACCTTTTTGAGCAGAAAATAGATAACACCATTAGTATTGATACGTTGAAATTTGAAATTTCGCATCTGATGCGGGAAAATCCGCACCTCGAATTTGTTGAAAAGGTAGAGGGCTTTGGGCTTAGTGATGACGATTTACTGGTATTCCTTATCTTTTGCAATCAAGCGGTAGATAGCGATCAGAAAATATCCTTTCACATGATAAGCAGCATCTATACCCGCAGCCGTGCAATGAGAATGTGGCGGGAAATTGTCAATGAAAATAGTACCCTTCAGAAATTATCGTTAATTGAAAGTGCCAATAATGACGGACTTGGGGATGATCGTTTTTTTACCCTTACCCGGAAGATTAAAGATGATTTGCTTGGCGATATTGTTCCAAAAAATCCCTTGGGGAAGAAACCAAAGGGATGGCTTTCATATAAGGATATAAAAGCAAAAGAACTTATCTATAATGAGGCCGAGGGGGAGAGACTTTCCAAACTGCAGAAGCTGCTTGATAAAGAGCAGTTTCAAAATGTTATCAGCCGTCTTGAATCCAGTAATATGCGGCTTGGTTTTGCCTGTCTTTTCTCAGGGTGCCCGGGAACCGGAAAAACGGAATCCGTATTACAGATTGCCCGCTGTACGCAAAGGGATATTTTTAAGGTTGATATTTCCGAGACAAAAACGAAATGGTTCGGGGAAAGTGAGAAGCGGATAAAAGAAGTTTTTGACCGGTATCGCGGCCTAATAAATTCTGCCAGGAAGAATCAGGAAAACATACCCATTCTTTTCTTCAATGAGGCCGATGGTGTGTTTAGTAAACGGCAGATCATCGGCGGAGAACGAACCGGCCCTGC
>BNUY01000082.1 GCA_025997715.1 Spirochaetia bacterium | reverse complement strand
TGCGTCGAGGTTCACCCGGTCTCCCGGACTTCCTCACGGCGCCGAACTGCCTGCCACCGGCTCCCTGGCCCCGTCAGACCAGAGTACCACTTTTCCCGATATTTGAAATCATAGTATCTTTGCGGTTTTTCTTCTTCTATCCGTGTGGTCCGTGTGGTCGGTGGTTTTTCCTAATTTGGAATTGCTGCCTCCCAGAAGCCTGTCGGGCTTGCGGATTTTTTTCAGCGTCCGCATTCCCTTCCGCAGGGCCTCCGCAACGCTGAAGAGCCGCCATGCCAGGGGCTTATAGGTAAAGTCCCAACTACCGGGACGATGGATGATAGTTCCGCCAAAACCAGTCTTAAAGCGGTAAAGCCCCGCCATGGGGTGATTCGGGGCCGCATTGGGAGGTATGCCGAAAAGGTCGTATTGGGTACAGCCCGCGGCTTTGGCATCAGTCATTGCTTTCCATTGGAGGGCATAGCCGGGCATAAGGTTGCGGTCCTCATTGGAGGAAGCGCCGTACAGGTAGGTCGCCACATTTTTGCGAAAAAGCACAATAATCGCCGCCAGGGTTTTCCGGGAGCCTTCGGCTTCTTCGTGTTCCGCTAAATAAAGCCGGAGTTCCTGGCCGGGATATTCGGCGCAATGGGCAAACAGGATTTGATAGTATTCGATGCTATGGATTCGTATGCCGTCCCGCCTGGCGGTCTCCCGGAAGAGGTCATAAAAGATTTCTAAGCCCTCCGCCCCGGTATACCAAACCCGCACTCCCCGTTTTTCCGCCAGCCTGATGTTGTGGCGCCAGGTGGATTTCATCTGTTTAAGAATATCCTCTTCGGCGGGGCGCAGGTCCACCAGCACCGTATCCGGGGGCTGGACATCCGCGGCGGAACGGGAGAAGGGGGGATAGATGGGGGGAGCCGGTGTTTCCGCCCCGGTCGTATACCAGGGGGGATCGAACCGGATAAAGGCGGTATTCTCCGGCAGAAGTGCCTGAAGCGCCTCCGCAAGTTCCCGGAGAAATTCATTTCGTTTCGCATCATCCGTATCCCCCGGCAATTCCGGTCCCCAGGGCACGTAGGCAAAGGAAAACCCAAAGGCCAGGGGTCGCCGTATCACCAGAAGGGGCCGCTCAACCGGGACGCCGCTGCAATCCCACCCAACCAGGAAAGCCCGGGCATTCCAGCCGAACCGGGCCTTGAAGCTGCCCCAAAACCCCGATTGCAGGAAGGACGCCGCCTCATCGCACCGGGTGATATCTGCGGGAATGATCCCCCGGTATCGCCAGGAAGGTTCTTCCGGGGCAGAGGACATCAGTGAACCTCACCGGAGGAGATGATCTTTGTCCTCAGGGGAACGTCCCCCGCCAGCAGGGCCTTGCCGCCCACACAAACACGGTGATCACTAACCAGGATGGGTATGGTAAAAAAGGTATCGATGGTGATTTCTCCCGGGTTTAGGTCTGCCGCTTCGGGAAGCTCTAAACCTTCAATGCCGATACGGGTTCCCGTGGGAATATCCCCGGCGTCCAAGACCTCCACCCGTTCATTGCCCTCTGCGTCTTTATCGGAAGCGGCCAGGAGCATGCCCCGGCTTTCCACCCCCCGGAGCTTGGCAGGCTTGAGGTTGTAAGCCGCGATGATGTGCTTGTGCAGGAGTTCATCCTCCTTATAGAAGGGAACCAGCCCGGAAACGATGACCCGTTCTTCCAAAACACCTTCGGTGTTCGCTATATTCAGGGTTTCTATGTAAAGCTTATCCGCCTTGGGATGGCGTTCTATCTTGACGATTTCCGCAACCCGGAGATCCAGGGTTTTGGCAAACGCGGCGGGCAGTTCCGCCTGGGGTATCGCCGACGGCTCCGGTACGGGCATCGGACCTTCGGTTCGCGGCTTGGGCACAGGGGCAGTATCTTGGCCAAGGGCAATTTGGCCAACAGCCATGCGCTCCTTCTGGCTCCCGGAATACCGTTCCCGCAGTTCCGCTATCAGGTCATCCTCCAGCTTGGTAAAGAGGACCTCGCTCCGTACCACTTCATGGAGCCCCCCATCGGCGGACGCAGTAGGTCCGTGACCAATAGCATCCCAGGTAAGTTTGCCCAAGCCGAAGAAAGCGGCAATCCGTTCCGCCGCCCGGGGCATATAGGGCTCAATCATCACGGCGATGTCCCGGACCACATGGCAGAGGTCCCGGATCAGGGCTTCCGCCGCCGCCGGGCCCTCGGTGTCGCCGTTTTCGCCCTTTCTTCGCCGCCAGGGTTCACCGTCCTGGAAGGTCTTGTTGGCAAAGGATGACAGCTCGAAGATGGCCCGGAACGCATCCCGCAAATCCGCCCGCTCCAGCTTTTCCGCAATGTCCGCCTCGAATGTGCGGACCGTATCCCAGAAAGCAGTATTTTCAGAATTAGTGCCCGGCACCTTTCCGCCGTAGTAGCGGGTCACGAAGGACAGGGTGCGGTTTACCAGGTTGCCCAGATTACCGATCAGCTCCCCGTTAACCTTTTCCTGGAAATCCTTCCAGGTAAAGAGGGCATCCGCCTTTTCCGGGCGGTTGTAGAAAATGTAAAAGCGCCACACATCGGCGTCGATCCCGGTTTCCATCACGTCGGTGCCAAAAACCCCCACCCCGCGGGTCTTGGAAAATTTCCCGCTTTCGTAGTTGAGGTATTCCGTACTGGACATGTGGTGAAGCATGGTCCAGTTCTCCCCGCTTCCGAGGAGAGTCGACGGGAAGATCACCGTGTGGAAGGGAATATTGTCCTTACCGATGAACTGGTACAGTTCTACCTCATCGGGGTTCTTCCACCAGTTGTCCACAAAGGCGTGCCAATCAGTCGTCTCCGCCCCCAGGTTTCCGGTGATGGAGATATAGCCGATGGGGGCGTCGAACCAGACATAAAAGACCTTGTTTTCGTAGCCCGGCTTGGGCACCGGGATGCCCCACTTGAGGTCACGGGTAATAGCCCGTTCCCGGAGGCCGTCCCGAATCCACGCCTGGGTCATCTGCACGGCGTTATTGGCCCAAAAGCCCTTGACCGAAGCCTCCTTGATCCAGACTTCCAGCCGGTCCTTGAGCTTGGGCAGGTTAATATAGAGATGTTTGGTGGACTTTAATACCGGTGTGGAACCGCAGGCGGAACAGCGAGGCTCCTTCAAATCCGTGGGGTCCAGCAGCTTTCCGCAGGCTTCGCACTGATCCCCCCGTGCATCGACGGACCCGCAGTGAGGGCAGGTACCCCGCACATACCTATCCGCCAGGAAACGGTCGCAGTGCCCGCAATGGAGCTGCTCAATGGTCTGCTCGGTGATATAGCCATTGGCGTCCAGCTTTTTGAAGAGCCCCTGGGTGATTTCGGTCTGGATGGGCGTGGAGGTCCGTCCAAACTTGTCAAAGCCGATATTGAACCAGCGGTAGATCTCCGCGTGGATAGCGTAGTAGCGGTCGCAGAGTTCCCGGGGGCTTATCCCCTCCTCGGCAGCCCGGTTTTCCGTGGCGGTGCCGTATTCGTCGGTGCCGCATATATAGAGGGTATCATAGCCCCGGAGTCGGCAGAACCGGGCAAAGGCGTCGGCGGAAAGGACCTGGATAAGGTTACCCAGGTGGGGGACATTGTTCACATAGGGTAAGGCGGAGGTAATCAATCGTCGCTTCATAGGGTCATACTATAGTAAAAAGGAGGGATTTTACAAGGGGACGAAATATTCTCTTTTAATGCGCAATCCCCAGCATAAACTCGGTTTCCCACCGTTCCCCCGGGGCCAAAGTAAGGCTCATTACCGGCATAAGGCAGGTTGACTGGTATTGCATTTCCCCTGCCGGGGAACCGGTACGGATGGGCACTATCCAGCCGTCAAAATCCCGGTCCGCGCTAAGGCTCAGGGTAAGCTCGTTTTTTATATCCCGGAACTCAATGCCCCGGATAGTGTGTATCTCCGCCTCCCCGGTCCCCCGGAACACCTTGAGTTGATCCTCCCCGTCGTCTGAGAAGGAAAGATCTATCCGGGGAATAAACTTAAAGGCTGCGGGCTCTGCGCCGCAGTTTCTCAGGGTGTAGTGCACGCTGAGGGTATCCCGCTTCAGGAGGTACTGCTTTTCAATCTCAATGGCGTCCAGGTAAGGGCTGTCGCCGGAGCCGCTTCGGGCCGGCAGACGAAAACAAGCCCTGCCATGGGAGCGATCCATGTCCACCAGTTCGTAGGCTTCCGCGCCGCAGAACCGGGTATCCCGGGATTCACCGAGAGCGTCCCTCAGGGAATACTCAGGGGGGGTCAGGTGATCCGCAAAGGCGGTCCGCTTCCGGCCTTCCCCGGCAAAGGTGTCCAGATAATTCCAGGTTTTGGGGAGGTAATCAAGCTCAAAGATACTGGCCCCGGTGCACTGCACGTAACAGTTGATATTCCGGTCCTGGAAGAGGTATTCCGCACAGCCGTCAAGGTCAACGTCAAAGGCTAGGAGGGAGGGGGTAAACTTCCCCTGGTTCCGGCATATCTTTTCCGCCTCCAGGAGGGCCTTGTACGCCGCTTTCCGCAGGGGCGCCCGGCTGATCCCGCCGCTTTCCGCCGCAGAAAAAAGGGTGTAGCCCTGGGCCTTCCAGAGTTCCCCCCGGGCGTTCTGCTTCCGGGATTTATCCCCCCGCAGTTGATTGATACCGGCATGGGTAAACATCATCTTGGTGTACAAGCCGTTGGACTCCGGGCAGTCAATTAAGAACTTCCGTTCCGGATTGCCGGGAAAATAGGCTTTTCCCAGCCGCCCCAGGGTTTTATAGTGCTTTCCCGGGGTGGTGTATTCCAGGTCACCTTGAAACCGGGAGAGGGCTTCAAAAAACCGGCCGTAACTGGTTTCCGGAGATTCCCCGGCATCCTCCGTATACAGGTATTCCGGAAAAACCGTCAGTAAGGCCGCCGAGGGCATTGCCGCCGATACTGCCGGGAACTTTTGCAGAAGCCCATCCAGCACTACCCCCGGCTCATGGGAAGCAAAGTTCTGCCGTAACGAACCTGAGAGGGGGAAAACGGTGGTGATCTTCCCCTGGTTTTCACTGATACAGGGGGCATACAGGGCGCCGCCGGAAAGCCCTGCGGCAATAAAGTGCCGCTCCTCCAAAAAGGTATAGCCCATATCGCAGGTATGGAGGACCCCCACCAGTTGCTGCTCCCAGGCCGCCTCGGGAATCCAGCAGCCCCGGGGCCGTTTCCCGAACTTCTTCCGGATATAGGCGGATAGCATTTCAATCTGACCAATCTTATCCGTTTGCGGGATCAGGGGCATCATGGGCTCATAAAAACCGCCCCCCAGGATCTCCACCTGCTTGCGGGAAATCAAATCCGCCAGGGCCATGAGCAATTCGGGGTGCTGCGCCTCCAGCCAGGTAAGGAGTACCCCGGAGTAATGGAGCGCCGCAGGGATTTTCGGGTACCGGAGCAGGGTTTGAATAAAGGGTTTTAACCGGGCGGCGTAGATATGCTCACCCGCATCATCCCCTGCCCCCTGGGGGATATGGCCATGGCAGCCCAGAATAATGCTCACCCGGTGGTTCATTCGTTAAAAAACCTCCAGAACTCTGAGCAGGATAGTCGATACGGAGGAAAAAATCAGGGAAAGCAGTCCCATGGATATGAGGGTCAGCGGCGCCCCCCGAATGCTCCGGGGTACCGATTCCAGGGAGGAACGCCGGTTGATTTCCCGGAGGATCAGGGCAGCGCCAAGGCAGCCCAGGGAGAAGCCCAGGCTCAGTACCAGGGCTTCCGCCACGGAAGCCGCCAGGCGAAGGGTCAAAAACAATGAGGCCAGCGCCATGCCGTTACCGGAATACCGGAACAGCCCGCCGGAATCTGCGCCGATACCCAGGGCAAGCTTCCGGAGATTGAAAGATCCCCCTTTGATTTGGGAGAATACCAGTTCCAGGACGGCGGAAACCAGCATGGCCGCCGGAAAGAACAGGAATGATTCCAAAAACCCAAAGGCCGGCGCGGGCAGCACATAGGTAAAAAAGAGCCACAACGCAAAGGGGGAAATAAAAAGGATGAGCCAATAGGGGGAGGAATGGCTGACCCACTGCTTTTCCCGGGTGTCCCGATCTACCAATTCCATGATTCCGCCGATACCAAGGCCGAACTGGAGCAGCAGGTTCAATGAAAGGCCGGAAAACACCGCCAGGGCGCCAAGGGAGCCCGCAATTTCCAGGATACTCATGCCTCCCCCCCCGGGCGCCGGGCTTTGAAGCGGCGGAACAGACTGAGCCCATACCCCAGAAGCAGGAGGCCCCCGGTGGCGCCGCCGATGATCCGCAGGGGGAAGGCTCCGGCGGACCCCGGTTCCCCGGAGAAATCCAACACCCGTATGCCTTGCAGTCCGCCAGGAAACGAAAAAGAACCAAAACCCAGGGGTTCCCGGATCAAAGCCAGGCCGACAAGGATACCCCCTAAAAGCAGGGCTTCCAAAAAGGCTTTGAGCAGGGCATCCTCATGCTCAAGGGACGCTACCCTCCGGCATATCCCGGAACCGATGCCGTACAGGGGGGTAAGCGCCATTAAAAAGGTAATTTCCATGGCCAAAAAGGGATTGATAGCATGCACGAGCAGGAGAAACAGGCTGCCTGCAAAGCCGGTCAGAAACACGTACAGGAGTTCCCGTCCCTTCCCGGGCAGTATCGGTCTTCCAAAACTCACTATCAGCACGGTCAACAGGTTAACCCAGATAAGCGCTATGGCAAGGATAAGGGCAAAGGCCAAACGGCCGGTGGCCATGATCATAAGGGCGGCGGCGGCCAGGGTGGAAAGGGGCGCGTGGTTTCCCCAGAAAAGGTGGGATTGGCTATTGTCGGGTTTCATTTCTTCTCCCTTAATACGGTTTGGAAAACCTCCCGGGGCAGACGCTCCTGCATCCGGGCGGAATGGGACCCCAGGGGTATGGGCGGTGTCATCCCGCCCTGGGGAGAAACAAAGAGCAGGTAGGGGACCAGAATCCCATCGGCCATGATGGAAATGACCACCGCCCGGTCTTCACTGTTGTGCACAGAATACCAGGTTCCCCGTTGGGAGTCATAGAGCCGGCCCTCCAATTGCCGGGAGTCCGGGGAATTACGGAGTACCGTATTGATATTCCGTATCATCAGGCCGGTCCGCAGGGGCCGGGAAAAAAACCAGGCAAGGCCGGCGATGAGGAACATGCCGGCGATCCAGGCCAGGAAGACCCCCGCCTCCTTCAGTTTTTTAAAACGCCGCTCAGGACTTTGCATGGATACCTCCGGCAAATAAGAAGCGGGTTTCAACATACCTGAACAGCGGTGAAAACGCATTAAGCAGCGCCACCGCGAAAAAAGCGCCGTAGGGTTCATGCCCCGCATAACGGAACACAAAACTCAGGGCGCCCCCCAGGAGTGCGGCAATAACCATGCCGGGGGAGGACTTCGGCCCCGTTGAAGGATCCGCCATCAGGATGAAAGCCGCCGCCAGGGTACCCCCGGAAAAAAGACCGAAGAGTATATCCCCTCCCCCAAAAAACCTGACCAGGAGACTGTACATCCCAAGATAGGCAAGGGGTATCCAGAAACGGCTTGCCTGGCCGGCGGTCATGATAATCGTCCCGAAGAGGAGCGCCAGCAGTCCCCGGTCTGCGATAATTCCCGG
Source organism: Spirochaetia bacterium (assembly GCA_025997715.1). Lineage (GTDB taxonomy): Bacteria > Spirochaetota > Spirochaetia > Treponematales > Breznakiellaceae > Termitinema. The sequence continues at coordinate 5,865 of BNUY01000082.1, read as the reverse complement.
ACCGGAATAGGCCAGCAAATTGATATAGCCCCCCGGCAGTTCGGAGCCGGTAAGGGAAAAAATCGTTCTATTTAGCAGGGAAGTCCAATAGACATCCGCCGTCCCCTGCCCGGAAAGGGCGGTGTGCAGAATTCTCAGGGAAGAATCCTGCAGGGCGGCGGAAAAAGCGCCGGGCCAACTAAAGCGGATAAAGAGCCATGCCCCCAGGGCGGGGTTAACCCAGTTGGTTCCCAGGCCGCCGAAGCTGTGTTTAATTACCAGCATGGCAAACAGCGCCCCCAGGAATGCATAGAGGGGATGTATCGTATGGGGCAAAAGGAGGCTTAAAACCAGGGCCGAAGCAACGGCGCTGCCGTCCCGTGACGCAAAGCCGAGGCCCCACCGGGGACGGCCGCCGTCCATGATATGCCGCATCGACAGATCATCGATGATGAATTCGCTGAGCAAAGCCCCGGTTACCGCCGCAGCGGCAAGCAATAATGAGGCCATGGAATCGGTAAAGGCGGATTGGATGCAGGTGAGCCCCGCGCAGATACTCACCAGCCACATCCGGGTGGAGCTTGACCGGGCCAGATTTACCTGGGACTTTTGAAAGAGCAGATGCTGCAGGATAGGCCCCTGGAACCTGATAGTATTATTTACCGGCATGCTAATATCCTCCCGCAACCTTCGCAAAATTGACAATCACCGCACTGAGGGGCAGCCGGGAAGGGCAAACCACATCGCAACAGCAACAGCCGTGGCAGAAGCTCGCCAGAACTGAGTCTATACCGGCCCGTGCGGCGTCTTGGAGAAGAAGCTGCACCGCAAGGGGCTCGTTCTCTTCGCCGGGGCGGAAGGGTCCTGCGGCCTTAAAAAGCAGTTCCGGGTCCAGTTTCATGGGGCAGACCACCCGGCATTCTCCGCAGCCGATGCAGTTTCGGGACCGGCCTTCCCCTACCTGTCCTTTCCGATGGGCAAAAACCGCATAGGTGGTCTTTATAACCGGCTCGTTTAAATCCTGTACCGTACGGCCGAGGATGGGGGAACCGGTGGCTATCCGTTTCGGCTCCCCGGTGAATCCCCCGCATTGCTCAAAGAGGTCCCCTATCCGGCTCCCCAGCCGTACCTTCATCACCCGGGGCTTTTTTACGGCGGAGCCCCCCACCGCCACATACCGGTCCAGGATTGGCCGCCTTAGTTTTACCGCATCGTGGATTGCCGCCAGAGTAGCGGGTCCCAGGATCAGGAGGTTCCCCAGCTCAAGCGCTTCCTTTTTTTCGTAGATCCGGAGGACCTGTTCTAACTCCCGCCGGTCCCGCTGGGGATACCGGGAACCGACAATGACCATTGAGGCGGGTATATCGTAGGCCGAAACCTCCGCCAGAAACGGAGCCCCCAGTTCCTGCCCATTTCCGGAAACCACGAACAAAATCCGTTCCGCCCCGGCCGCATGGGCGGCGATGACGCTTCCCTCCGCCAGTTCCTTGAGCCGTTCCCGGCAAAGCACGTAATCCGCCGCAAGCCAGGGATCGTCAAAGACGCAGCGAACCGCCAGGGTACGGGGCTGTTCCAGGGACTGAAAGGAGCTCATCAGTTCCGCCGCCGGGAAGCCGGAGCTTTCCATGGTTACCACCCCGTATTCCGCGATAAGCTCCCGGAGCTTGACCGGGGAGGAATCCTGCCAGGGAAAAACTTCCTCCCGACGGCCCAGCTTGTCAAAGGCCCCCTCCAGGCGTATCACCAGGGCTTCGTTGGTATGGCCTTCGGGCATCTTCCAGGAAATGGTACGCACCACCGTACCGGGCACCGAGGCATGGATATTCGCCGAGCCGCTTTTCTCCGCCCGCCCGACGAGCATCCCCTCTTTTACCGTATCTCCCACTGAAACCACCGGCTCGGTCCGGCTCCCCGTATGGTCTACCAGGGGGATGATCGAAAAGACCGGTAAAAAGGCGGTTACACTGCTATCCCATGGGGGGGCCGAAGGGTCCGCATAGTGTATCCCGCCCCGGGAAAAGGTATATACCCTGGTTTTTGCTATTCTCTGTCCCAGCCAATTTGTCATGCGGCGATCCGTTTATCCATATACATAGCTAATGTAAGCGGCCTCCGCCGGTCCCGGAACATCAGCGGGACACTCAGGCCGAGGACAACCAACAGGCACATAAGCTCCCTCGAACCGGAGGAGCCAAGGCCCGGATCAGTATACGCATAATTGGTAAGAAAATCTATCAGCCCTTCCAGGGGGAAGGGGGGAATCTCAAAAACACCTGAGTCTGCGGAATCTTCGACGGGACCGTCAAGGAGCCCGTCTTCCGCCAAGACGTAGCTCAGGTAGGGACGGACCGGGGCCGTCTCTGAAGGGGAACCAAGGGGCGCCCGCGAAAAGGCCCGCTGAAACGCCACATGGGCGGAATACACTTCGGCAAACGCTTTAGCGTCCAGTGCCAGGGGACTTTTCCAGCCGGTCCAGTCGCGGGAAGCTACCGGGATGGGCTTAGCGGCTCCGGATACAAGCAGTAAGACCAGAGCCGCCAGGGTAAAGGGCGCCATGATCAGGGCATAGGAGGAAGGCCGCCCCGCAGAACCGCCCGCAATGTCTGCAATCGGGACCGGCCGGAAACGGATATGCCCCATCGGACCCAGGGTCCGCCGCACCCCGGGGAGCAATTCGGCCAGGATGGACAACGCGAGGATGGCCAGAAAAAAAAGGAACCCAAGGATAACCGTAAGCGGGGGAAGCGCCCCAAGGATCGTGATACCCCCAAGGGCAAGGAAAAACAGGGCGGCGCCGGGGACGACAAAACCCGGAAGGAATGATTTCCCGTAACGCCGCGCCATAAAATAGTCCCGTACCGGTTCCCGGAGAAACCGGGAAAGGCCCGCAAGGACCGCTATCACGGCAAAACCCGGAACACCCCACTCTGCCGGAACCGCCCACAGGGGGAGCAATAAGGCGGTAAGCAGGACCTCCCCGGAGCAATAGAGGGTGAGGGCAGCCGCAAGGACGAACAGGATGGCCGATAAAACGACAGACTGAGGACCCGCAGGCGGCGTCAGGACCGACAGGGAAAAAGGAATATCCCCCAGGGCGGCGGCTACCCGGCCGGTAAGATCCCCCGCCCCTTTGAGGGGAATAAAAAGCCGCCGCTTTCCCTGGAACACAAAGAAGGACCGCAGCCGTTCCGCGTAACCGTCGTTTCGCAGGTCAAAGGACTCAACCCTATCCGAATAGGTATCCAGGGGAACCTTTTCCAGTGAGCCAAAATCATCCAGAAGCACCCATTGGGAAGATTCACCGATGGTATTGCCGAGCCGCTGCCCTGCCAGAAGTTCCCGGATATCCCGGTCCGGCCAGGAATCGTCCAGGGTCAGCACGGCATACCTGGCGCCCGGGTTTCCGGAAACCCGGCCCCCGGTCCCTAAGAAAAACAGCAGGACGCCTGCCGCCAGGGAAGCGCTTATTGCAATGATTGCCGGATTCCTAGAGATACGCATAGGCAGCCGCAATAAATATACCCAGAAGGGCTCCAATGACCACTTCCAGGGGGGAATGTCCCTGCACCTCTTTGACCGGATGGTACTCAAGGTCGAACCGTTCCGCCAGATTCCGCCCCAGGGAGTTGAGGGACTTCCCCTGAATCCCCGACGAACGGCGCACCCCCATGGCGTCCCGCATGATAATAAGGGAAAAAAAGAAGGAAACCGCGAACAAATTAGACTGAAAGCCCTCATGAATGGCCAGGGAAGTGGTTAAGGCCGAAACCAAAGCGGCATGGCTTGAGGGCATCCCCCCGGTACGCCAGGCAATGGTTCCCAGAATCTCCCGACGACGGAACCTATCGGTTCCCCTCCGCCGGTCCGTCCTGAGTATCATAATCGCCGCCTTAACCACCTGGGCCAGAAACCAACTGGTAAACGCCGATAGCACGACGGGGTTTTCGATAAATGCTTTGACTGAATCGGTCCGGACGGACATTGCCATAGACATTATTGGATAACAATAGGTCCGGTACAGGAAAATTGTCAAGGGTGCGGCGGCGGAAGAGCATATGCCGAAGGAGGTTAGCGGGGGGTCCTGTCAGTGGGAAACCACAGGGTCCCCTCGAAGGGTCCCCCCTATGGTTTCCCACTGCCACCCCCAATACCATTACTGGGGCATATGCTCTTCCGCCTGGGTCGCGGGGGTTAACGGCTCGCTCCATTTAGTTTAGCGAGAGGGGTAGAAAAGAACATGCCTCCTAAAAGGGTATTAGGGGTGGCGGTAGGAAAGTATGGGAAGGACCCTCCGGGAGGGTCCCATACTTTCCTACTGACAGGACCCCTCGCTAATCTATTCAGGCATGTTCTTTTCTACATAAGGTATTTGCGCAGGCGGCCCAGCAGCTCGTCCATATCCAGGGGCTTGCCTACATGGCCGTCCATGCCCGCTGAGAGGCACTTCTCCACATCCTCCTGGAATACGTTGGCCGTCATGGCAATGATGGGGATAGGGGGGATGTGGGATTCCGCTTCGAGCTGCCGGATACGGCGGGTTGCCTCAAGGCCGTCCATTTCGGGCATCTGCACATCCATGAAGATCATGTCGTAGCGCGCCGGGTTTGCGCTGAACAGTTCCACCGCCTTTCCCCCGTTTTCCGCGCAGTCGATGCGCAGCCCGGTGGGTTCAAGCAGGGCCAGGACAATTTCACGGTTGATCTCCATATCCTCCGCCAGGAGAATATGACGGCCCGTAAAGACGCCCGAAAGATTTGCCCCGGTGTCTTCTTCCGCCCGGATACTGTCCGCCGCGCCGATACATTCGTTGATAAGGTCCGCGATGGCGGAGGCAAAGAGGGGCTTGGACAGGAACTTATCCACCCCCGCCGCCCGGGCGTCCGTCTCAATGGTGCGCCATTCCACCGCGGAAATCATGGTGACGATTGATTTGCCCCCGGTTTCTTTGATCCGCCGGGCAAGTTCTATACCGTTCATGCCGGGCATTTTCCAGTCAATAAAGTACATATCGTAGATATTGCCCTGCATGATGAGTTTTACCGCCTCCTCTCCGCCGGCGGCGATATGGCAGTTAATGCCGAAGCGCTGGGAAAGCTCGGTGAAGTATTCCCGGGTTACATCCTCGTCGTCTACCGCCAGGATGCGGATACTCTTCCAGTTTACCCCGGGGCTGAGGAGGTCCCGGCCCGTTTCCGTACTCCGCTTGATTTGAATGGTAAAGATGAAGGTGGAACCCTTGCCCAGTTCGGACTCTACCCGGATATGCCCGCCCATCATCTCCACGATGCGCCGGGAAATGGCCAGCCCCAGGCCGGTGCCGCCGAACTTCCGGGAGGTGCTGTTCTCCGCCTGCTCAAAGGAGGTAAAGAGCCGGCCCTGCTGCTCCCCGCTGATCCCGATACCTGAATCGGTCACCGACACCTGGAGGGTAAAGCGATCCCCCTCCTCCGCTACAAACCGGGTGCGCAGATGGATGGAGCCCTCTTCCGGGGTAAACTTTACCGCATTGCTTAACAGGTTGGCGATCACCTGGGTCAGCCGCTGGTCGTCCCCCAGCAACATCCGGGGTATCCGCTTGTCCAGGCGGACCGTGAGGGTTTGCCGCTTTTCCTCAACCCGGAAGTTGATAACATTCACCGCCCGTTGCAGCATCTTCTCAAAGTCAAAGCTGACCGGGGACAGTTCCAGCTTGCCCGCCTCAATCTTGGACATGTCCAGGATGTCGTTGATCACCCCCAGAAGGTGGATTGAGGCGTCCTCAATCTTGCCGAAGCAATAGTCCTTCCGCTCAATCTCCCTTGAAGCCTTGCCTATGGCGGTCATGCCGATCACGGCGTTCATGGGGGTACGGATCTCGTGGCTCATGTTGGCAAGGAAGTCGCTTTT
>BNUY01000081.1 GCA_025997715.1 Spirochaetia bacterium | reverse complement strand
TCACCGTGTATGCGCAGTGGACGGCAAACGCCTACACGGTAACATTTGACAAGAACAACAGTGACTCAGGCAGTACCGAGGCAAGCCCGCAGACGGCAGTTGTTGCAGACGGCGGGACGGTAAACCCACTGCCAACACAACCCGCCAGAACCGGCTACACCTTCGGCGGCTGGAACACGGCAGCCGATGGAAGCGGAACTGTGTTTGACGCATCAACCCCGGTGGTAGCGAACATCACCGTGTATGCGCAGTGGACGGCAAACGCCTACACGGTAACATTTGACAAGAACAACAGTGACTCAGGCAGTACCGAGGCAAGCCCGCAGACGGCAGTTGTTGCAGACGGCGGGACGGTAAACCCGCTGCCAACACAACCCGCCAGAACCGGCTACACCTTCGGCGGCTGGAACACGGTAGCCAACGGCAGTGGAACTGTGTTTGACGCATCAACCCCGGTGGTGGCAAACATCACCGTGTATGCGCAGTGGACGGCAAACGCCTACACGGTAACATTTGACAAGAACAACAGTGACTCAGGCAGTACCGAGGCAAGCCCGCAGACGGCAGTTGTTGCAGACGGCGGTACAATAAACCCGCTGCCGGCGCAACCCGCCAGAACCGGCTACACCTTCGGCGGCTGGAACACGGCAGCCGATGGAAGCGGAACTGTGTTTGACGCATCAACCCCGGTGGTGGCGAACATCACCGTGTATGCGCAGTGGACGGCAAACGCCTACACGGTAACATTTGACAAGAACAACACTGACTCAGGCAGTACCGAGGCAAGCCCGAATAGCCTGGGAGTAGCGGCAGGTTCTATCGTAAATCCAATGCCAACACAACCCACCAGACTCGGCTACTCCTTCGACGGCTGGTGGACGCAAAACGGCTCTGGCGGCAATTGGGGCACATCGTTTACTGCATCAACCCCGGTAACGGCGAACATCACCGTATATGCCAAATGGGTTGCCGCCTCACTCAAGCTGGTAATCAACGGGAGTTCCGGCACTTTCACCATTCCCACAAATAACACCTGGGCCTATGACTGGACCATTGATTGGGGCGATGGCAACATTGTGACCCAAACCGGAACCGGGGCAAGCGGTAGCGGTACGGGGATTAGCCACACCTACACCGCGAACCCGCAATATACTATTGAAATCACCGCAAACAGCAATACCGGCCATGCGGCCTTTGGGTTTGGCTCCGGTACAACCGGCGCCAATACAGCGGCCAACAAACAGAAGCTGTTAAAAGCCCTGGGGCATATTAAAGAAAATACCAGTGTTGCCGTCTTTCCCAATGCCTGGAACTACTGTTTTTACAACTGTACCAATCTTAATGAAGTATCTCCTGATTTACTTCCCGCTATTCCCAACGGGACCAGGTATATCTTTTCCAACATGTTCTATGGCTGTAGCGGTCTTAGCTCGCTGCCCGCCGGGTTTCAACTCCCCGCCGTTCCCAACGGAACCAGCGGTATCTTTGCCAGCATGTTCAATAACTGTACCAGTCTTAGCTTGCTACCCGCCGGGTTCCAACTCCCCGCCGTTCCCAACGGGACCAGCGATATTTTTTCCAACATGTTCTATGGCTGTAGCGGTCTTAGCTCGCTGCCCGTCGGGTTCCAACTCCCCGCCGTCCCCAACGGGACCGGCACTATCTTTTACCGCATGTTCTTTGGCTGTAGCAGTCTTAGCTCGCTGCCCATCGGGTTCCAACTCCCCGCCGTTCCCAACGGAACCGACTATATCTTTTCTGGCATGTTCTTGGGCTGTACCAGTCTTGGCTCGCTGCCCGCCGCCTTCCAACTCCCCGCTGTTCCCAACGGGACCAGCGGTATCTTTTACGAAATGTTCTATGGCTGTAGCGGTCTTAGCTCGCTGCCCGCCGGGTTCCAACTCCCCGCTGTTCCCAACGGGACCAGCAGTATCTTTTCTATCATGTTCTATGGCTGTACCAGTCTTGGCTCGCTGCCCGCCGGATTCCAACTCCCCGCCGTTCCCAACGGAACCGACTATATCTTTTCCAGTATGTTCGGTGGCTGTACCAGTCTAAGCTCGCTGCCCGCCGGGTTCCAACTCCCCGCCGTTCCCAACGGGACAAACAATATCTTTGACTTAATGTTCTCTGGCTGTTCTGTCTTAAACACAAACATAGAGAACCTGATAGGATCGAATATATTTAGTTCGGGGCAGGAAAATTATACCTACTTCATGAGTAGGACATTTAGGGGGTGTTCAAGTTTAACCGGCTCTGCTTTAAATGCCCTGTCGATGGGGTTCCATGGCAACACGACTACACCGCCGCCGACGCCATCAACTGATTTAGATACCTTTGCGTCTTGTCCCGCTTCGGTTACTGTCGGCCTGCATGCCTACTGGCAGTAGGGGGAAGGAGGGCGCAAAGGCGACCGGCATTGTTTTGGAATATCGGCACAAGAGGGGACAAGAAAACCGCCGTTGGCGGGATGTCCCCCTGGGCCAAGTGGAAATAGAGGAGAAAAGAAATGGCTTCAAAAACAGTTAGTGGTGTCAATGACACAAAAATAAAGGTTGAGTTTGTGTGCCCAAAATGTAAGGTTGGAACACTTAGCGGAACAAAGAGCATTCCGAAGAAAACCGGGTATGATACCATGCCATTGGGCTGTAATAACCCTAAGTGTGATACAAACTACAATATAATCATTCAATCTGATAGTACCGGAGCGCAGATAACCGTTACTGCCGGTGGTGACGAAATCGCTGATAATGATTTAAAGGTTCAGACTTTCTAAAAAACCTGGTGAGCTCTGGAGTGCCGGGAACGCCTATGGTGCCAGGCACTCATTTTGCTATTTTTGCCAGCCCGGACCCACTTCCCGCATGGACCGATTACGGCTCAATACACGCTAACTGGCAGTAGGGGAAGGGGGTGTAACATGGATGGATAAAACCGGCGCAATCAACAGGAACGACATCTACAGTTTCCGTGTTGTGTGCCCCTGAGCGCGCGCCGATCCCAAAGTAAACCCAACGGGGCAGGATGACCTATTGAATCACATCACTCCAGTTTACCATGGCGCCGGTAAAGATGCCCTTTACCTCTTCTTTGGTGAGATTCGTTACCGGATTTTCATTGTTCACAATTATGGCGATTCCGTCAAGGGCAATCTGTGTCGCGGATAATACGGCACGTTCGCTGTCCTTTAATTCCCGGCTTGCCATACCGATGTCACAGGTTCCGTCAATAGCGCCTGTCATACCGGCTGATGAATCGCTCATCTGGATTTCGATGTTGACGTTTGGATTGAGAGCGATATACGCCTCTTTCAGCTTTTCCATTATTGGCGTGACGGAAGAAGAACCCGCGACAACGATTTTGCCGGAGATCCTGCCGCCGGTATAGGGCGGTGCGTTGTCAACAATCGCGATATAGCTTTTGGCTACAACCGCCTGACCTTCTGCCGACAAAATAAATGCGATGAAATCCGCGGCAAGCTCCTTCGCCTCGCCTTTAGTTGCGATGTTGAACGGCCGGGACACGGCATAAGTACCGTTTTTTACATTTTCGGTAGATGCTTTTACGCCCTCAATATCCGCCGCTTTCACGGTGCTGTTCAGTGAACCAAGTGAGATGTAACCGATAGCGTACTTGTCTCCTCCAATATTCGTCATCATTACATCGGTTTGTTTGGCGATAACGGCTTCTTTTGTGGTCATATCCTTTCTGCTTCCGTCACTGCCCCTGGCCTCAATGCCGAAAAGTTCAATGAACGCCCCCCGGGTGCCGGAGCCGTCCTCCCGTGATACAACGCCGATTGCCTTTGCCTTGTCAAAAGCCGCCTGATTTCCTTTGGCGCATCCCGCGAACAGAGATACCACCGCAAGTAAAAGTAGAATCGTTTTCTTCATCATAATCTTTCTCCTGTTTCTAGTTTGTTAACTGAAAAATAGTATGGGAATGTGTAATCTGACAGCAGGTTTATGTAAAATTTGTGTAAAATCAAGGTTCGTGCGGCATATTACTTATACTCCTTTAGGAACGAAAATATCAATAAAGAATAGGGTCCGCGAATTTTCGCAAATGTTCGCGAATAAATCAAATACCCGGAGCGTATTATTCGCGTTAATTAGCGTTTATTCGCGGATGAATTCTTATAATTTCATCCCCAAAGCAGTATATATCTCTTACCGTTTCAGTATCATCCCGCCGAAAAAAACCGTAAGGGGCGCTACCAGCAACAGGCCGAAACAGCCGACCAGGGTGTGTACCACTTCCGAGGAAACCCAGACCATATTGATAACGTTTTCCAGGGGAACACCCTGGGCGATAAAGGTCATGATCATGGCAGTATATTCGGCGGAATAGGCGAGGAGTAGGGTGGTAGACATGGTGCCGGCGGCCTGCCGTGCCACGGTAAAGCCGGAACGCATCAGCGCAAAGCGGGTAATGGCGGGCTGCTGCTTGTTAATTTCGTCCATGGCGGCGGCAACGTCCATGGCAAGGTCCATCATCGCGCCGGAAGCGGCGATGAAAATCCCCGCGATAAAGAGATGGGCCAGGTTGAGATGGCCGTAGCCTGAAAAGAGCAGAGTTTCGGTAAAGGGCCGTACTGCGCCGTGGATTTTGAACCATCCGGTAAAGACAAAGGCCAAGAGCGAGCTAAAGGCCACTCCGCCCACGGCTCCCAAAAAGCCAACCAGCGCCCGGCGGGAAAGGCCCCCTACCAGAAACATAACCAGCGCGGTGATAATTGTTACTATTATCAGTGAGCCCGCTATCGGGTCCCAGCCGCGGAGTATCATGGGATAGAGTATGCGGATAAGCGCTGCGGCGGAAAAAACAAAGGTGATCAATATTTTGATCCCCATCCATCCCATGACGATGACCATTACCGCGATAAAAAGAGCGCACAAGAAAAGGGTTTTCCCGGTACGGTAGTGATCGATGATCTGGGCGTGGGCGACAGCGCCGTCTTCGGTAAGGTTCAGCACCGCCAGCGCAATGTCGCCTTTCATAAAGACCTTGTCCAATTCCATTTTCCCCATCAAATTATTCGATGTGGAATAGACCTGGCCCTTAAAACGCCCGGAAAGAATCTCCACCTCAAGCTGCTGTTCTCCCTGCCTGACAGGCCCTATTATCTTGAGCTTCTCGTTGTTCACCTCCGCGACCCTCACCCTGGCCCGCAGCGCGTTAGATGCAATTGCGCTCCCCTCAAATCCCGTGGGAAGCGTCAGCAGCAGAACCGTAAGCAGTCCCGTCACGGCGATGAAAATAGCATCCCTCCTGGATTCTTTATGAGAGAATCCCAGGAGAGATGCCGCTCTTTTTTTAAATGTTTTTTTCACTATCTATTTCCTTGGAAGAGGAAACCTGTTTTACTGAACCCTCAGGTTCATTGCGCTGGCGAGCTTGCGGAAGATGTCCGTATTGTCGTAGTACCCGCCGAAAATTTCCTGATGCGCGCCGCTGGCAAAAGTGGGAACCGGAACGCCGGTATGGGCGTAGGAAGTCCAGCCTATGCCCGCAGTCTGGTTTAGGATCTGAGTAAGCTTTACCGTCAACGGTTCGTAGCCGCCGTAGAGAAGGTACTGATCCTCGGCAAAGGAGCGGAGCTGCTCGTTCCCCATGGAGCGCTGAAAGGCGAATTCGATCTGTTCTTTCTGGAAGGCCGAAAGCGCGTTGTAATCAATGCCGAAAGATTCTTTTATCGCCGGAAGGAGGTCGGCGAGTTTCGCACCGGCGGCGGCGGTCCTGGCCTTGTAGGGCTTGAGCACTTCTTCGTCAAAGGCCACATAAGAACGCTTCTGGAGGCCCACCTTGTCAAAGAAGGTGTTGTACTGGGTGCCGGCGAAGCCCATGGTGAGGCCGCCGGTTTCATGATCTCCTGTAACCACGATAAGGGTCTCTTGAGGATGCTGTTTGGCAAAGTCCAGGGCTGCGCCGATTGCCTTGTCCAGGGCAAGCACATCGTAAATGGCAGCGCCGGCATCGTTGGCGTGGCAGGCCCAGTCAACTTTTCCGCCTTCCACCATCAGAAAAAAACCCTTGGGGTTATCCAGCAGCTCTATGCCTTTTTTCGTATAATCGGCAATCGAAAGATCGCCCGGCTTGCGGTCGATGTCATAAGGCATGGAACCGGAATCCTGCAATACCGGGCTAACCGCAATCACCTTGCCCGCGCCGGGTTTGAGGGCGTTAAAGCCTTCCTTGCTGTCTACATAGGTGTAGCCGTTGGCCCTGGCTATTGCCACCGCGTCCTCTTGATCCTTGTTTTTCCCGGTCCGCTGATCAATGGAGCCGCCGCCGAAATACTCAAAACCGCTGTTGGCAAGCTGCACCGCAATATCGTAGTAATTACTCCGCGAGGGAACTTTGGAGTAGAAAGAAGCCGGTGTCGCGTGGTTCAACGTTACGGTGGACACAACACCCACCTTCATCCCCGCATCATGGGCATATTCGGCGATGGTTTTGAAACTTTTGGTTTTGCCTACATCCATGTTGATAACGCCGCTCAGGGTTTTGTTTCCCGTGGCAATCGCCGTGCCCGCTGAGGCGGAGTCGGTGATGAATGTCCCCGCATCGAAGGTGGTGGTAAGCCCCGCCACGGGGAACTGGGTAAAGCCCAGCCTGGTAACGTTTATGTCCTTTGAAGATCGGGCTGTGGAGAAAACCTCCGCCGTACTAATCTGCGACATTGCCATGCCGTCACCGATAAACAGGAACACGTACTTTGCCTGCCCCTTCCCGGCTACGGCAGTATTCCGCTCTCCCCCATCAGCGGTCCCTTTGGCGAACAGGGGCTGAAAAGAAAGGGCCAGCACACACATCAAAACAGTGATACGAATTTTCATAGATACTCCTTAAAAGTCAGTCGGCGAATTCGCTGTTAACCGGCTTTTTTCTTTATTTTTACCAGCAACGCTGGTCTTTTCACTCTTCAATTAGAAACTTCACCCCAAGGCCGCTTTCCACATAGCCCCCAAATTTAAGTTCCTGTGCGAATACTGCCGCAGACAGCGCGATCAACAAGATCGAAACAGCAATGAGTTTTTTCAATAATTTCCTCCTGTTCTTGTTTTCTTAACTGAAAATAGTATGGGTATATATAATCTGACAGCAGTTTTATGTAAAATTTGTGTAAAATGAGCTGGTTCCAAAACAAGAAACACACGAAAAAAATTACTATTTCTTTTTCGTGTGTTTCTTGTTTTTCATGGTTTTTTCTTCAATTTTGGAACTGGCTCAAATATGAACCAAACCAGGCGGCAATCCGTTTTGAACGTTTGAAGTATATAAAACAAACGATCAATAAACCCATGCAGCCAAATATCCCGGTTATCAAAAACGCTGTATACATTGTCCGTAATAACCCAAGCATAGGATTAATAAGACTGGTAATTGAAGCGTTAAATCCTGCGTTTACCATAATATCAAAAATGGTAAGCGGGTATAGGGAAAATAAATTGACCAGTAAATGTATCAACGCAATAATGCAGGACGCAAAGAAAAACACTTGAAACAAAAATGATTTGCGCCCGAACATAAACACCAAACACAAAACAGTGCAAAGTAATGTCAGCGGCATTGCGATTAAAAATAAGCCTTTGTCGGCAAAGACATGGAAGAAAAAAGAAAAGAAGGCGTTACCTTCAAATGATTGTGTTATTGCCAGAATCAAGGTAACTGTATCGCCAATGGCGTTGAGAATACCAAGAACACCGATGAGCAAAAGCACAATGCCCATTTTGGAAAAGTTTGTAGTATTGTTTTTCATAAATTCCCCCCTAAAACCTAAAACCGATGCCAATATGAGGCGCAAATCCCCATGTGCGTATTAACGCCATGTCGAATTTCGGGCCGCCTTCGGGCGGTGTCATTATCGAAAATCCCAGGAAATCAAATGAGCCGTTTACCCGTCCCAGAATATACCAGTTGTTGCTAAAGGTATATTCTACGCCGATTCCAAGACCAATACCGCTGTTTATCGCCGCGGTAAAATAATCTGAAATAGTGGAAAAGAACAGTTTGCCGTGAAATCCCGCCATTACCGGAACCTTCAGCCGATCTTTTTTGACCACGTTATAAACAACGCCGAAAAATTCATCCATTCCCAAAAGGAAATCGTAGTCCTTCCGTGTTACCGCAGTTCCACCGTCGGGGTCGGCGGTAAAGGCCAGCGGAATGAGAAAATCCAAATAGGCTTTGAGGCCAATGGAGTTATTAAAATAAACTCCGCCGGAAATACCCGCCGAAACGGAAGCCGATTTATAAACGGTTTCAGGGCCGTTCATTCCGCTGGTTTCATCGAACAGTGCGGCTCCGCCGTAAATTTCAACATTCCCTGTTATTTGTGCGAAACAAAGGGACGCCGCCAAAAGAAACACGCTCACCATTAAACAGTTCTTCATTGTTTTACTCCTTCAATATTTTTGGGGATAAGCATATCCCAGATTGCCTCAATCGCTTCGTTCATTTTTGCGGGGGACGATTTTTTTTGCAAATATGCTTTTAACAGTCCCATTGACGCGCCTGAAAACATAGACATAAGCACCGGAAAAGGTAAGGGCTTTAACAGTTTTTCTTTTTGGGCGCGGATAAGCAAATCCGAAATAGGGGACGCTACTTTTTCGATTTCCGCTTTTGTCTCATCGGTAATGAACGGAGAATGTTCATACTGTTCGGTAAACTGTATTTCCTCAGGGTTTTCAATCAAATAGCGGATAAGGTTTTGCAAAGATTTAACGAATTGCGCTTTTACCGGCGCGGCTTCGTCCTGGCCTTTGCCGATTGCCTCGGCCATGCGCTTGCGTATTTCAAGGTAGAGGCCGTTAATCAGCTCGTCCTTATTCTTGAAATAGCGGTAAATCGTTCCCACGCCGATATTGGCTTCCCCGGCAATTTGCGACATGGGCGCGGCATGGAAGCCCTGACCGGCAATGAGTTTAAGGGCGGCGTTCAAGAGGGCATCCCTTTTTTCCGACTGGACAGGCATACTTCACCCTCCTACAAAAAAAGCCGTGACGCTGCCTATTAACCCCAATACGGATAACAGGCCCAACACCAGGACGGCACACCAGATTATTGGAAGGGTTCCAATAATCCCCAAAACGATTGCGATAATACCCATAAAAGTCCTCCAAAGTCAAAATATAGGAATGAACGTTCATTCCTATTTGAATATACCTTGGGACTTCGGAAATGTCAAGAGAAAAATGCGTTTTTTTGAAAAAATTTATGAAAAATGTTAGCGGGACCTCAAAAAGCCGTAAAAATGGCTAAATCCTGGGGTAAAACCGTATAAAACCTATGGAATATGATATGAAATTGAATTTTTTAGAGGTTTTCCTTTAAAAAAATCATGTAAAATAAATATAATGGCTAAAGTAGTAGCTCCCCGCGCCGTCCATGCTAAGATTTGTTGAAAGTATTGTATAAAACATTATGGATTTTATACTGCATTAACGACGGGAATAGAACGGGCTCTTATTGTGGAAATTGTACCGGAAACACAAAAGGCAAGTTCGCTGGGTTTACATTCGGCAATAGTTGGGTTAGGGCTGTTACCCGCTTCAATAATTGCAGGTGTTTTATGGGATTTAATGGGACAGTCAATGCCTTTTATAGTTGGTGGAATAATGGCATTTATAACAAGTATTGGTATATTTATATTGTTATCAAAAAATGAAACATAGCCCATAAGCGTCTTGCAAATTTATTTCTGGATTGACAAAAATGGCAGGGTAGGATATACTATAATAGAATCCACTTAAAAAAAAGTGGATAAAATCTTTTGGAGGATAAGAATGAAAATTACACCGTATTTGAATTTCAATGGGAATTGCGCAGAAGCAATTGAGTTTTATGAAAAAGCCTTCGGGGTCAAAGCCAAGGTAATGAGATATAGTGATGCGCCTCCGTCCGAAGGTTACAAGCCGCCGCAGGGAACAGAAAATTTTGTGATGCACGCATGCCTTACCAATCGTGATGACTATACCGTCTTTCTTGCTGATGTGACGCCGGATATGCCGGTAACCTTTGGTAGCGGCATGTCTATTTCGGTAGAGTTGGATAACGCCGATAGCGTCAAATCCGCCTTCGACAAGCTCAAAGAAGGCGGCACCGTTACTATGGAACTCCAAAAAACATTCTGGAGTGAATTTTTTGGTTCTTTGGTGGATAAATTCGGCGTTAGCTGGATGATCATGACTAAAATGTAAAAAGCAGGGTAGGGCGGTATAGTATTGTCAAGCAAGTAGACTACGGTTGTCTTTAAGGAAGGGCAACCGTAGTTTTACTTTTACTAGTTCCGCCAGCCGCCAAAACCGCGCATCATCCGCGATAGACCACCAAAACTATTACCTGTTGTGGGTACTCCGACCGAATCGGTGTATTTTATGGCGAGAGCAGAACCCGTCACGGTCACTTCCCCGAACCATCCCTTCCGTTGAGTATCAATGTTCACATTGATTATCCCATGACCGCCTAATTTTTGCGCTTCTTTGAGCAACAAGTCATGTACCTCTGCTGCGTCGCGGTCGTTTTTCACGGTTGTCGTGACAAAGACTAATTCCAAAGGTTCAAAGTCTTTTACCGCTACCGCAGTATTGTACTCCGTACCCAAACCGCCGGAATTCCACATCACCGCCCCTGCGCCAAACGAAGCCAGGCTGCCAAGGATAGCCCAACTCACTACGACCACACCTGCGGCCACACCAATGATGATCTTTTTCTTTTTAGTCATAATAGACTCCTTCAAAAATATTTTTTTACACCCTACGGTGTAAAAACCAAAAGCAAATAGTTAATTCACTCTTGATATTTTTAAGGTAGTCTATAGATGTAAACTGGTTGTCAAGAAAAGGTCAATTTTTAGTCAACTAAACAATTCGGGAAGGGGTGATTTAATATCGCAAACTCCCTTGTTTGTATGGTGAAATACCGCTATACTGAAGACATGGCTAAAAGAGAGGTACGGTTTTTTAATACAACCGGTCCGTGCAATCCGGACATGCACTATATGCTCCCCCCGGAAGAACGACTGGTGGGCGCCCAACTCAGCCGGTATATACAGGATCAGCTCTACTGGGTGCTCCATGCGCCCCGGCAAACCGGCAAGACTACCTTTCTGATGTCCTGGATGCGCGAGATAAACGCCGGGGATGAAGCGGTTGCTTGCTATGTGAGCGTAGAAACCTGTCAGGCGGTGGAAGACCCTGATGTTGCTAAGCGGATAATATGCCGTTACATAAGAAGATGGGCAGAGCTTAACGGTTTACCGGCGCCTGAAGCTGATATGGATTCGGAAACAGCGATTGCCGACATGTTGTCGGATTGGGCACAAAAGACTGCGCCGAAGCCACTTGTGGTGTTATTTGATGAGGTTGATGTTTTACAGGGGGAACCTCTCATCCGGTTTTTACGGCAGCTTAGAAATGGGTTTGCCGGACATGGGGTGGGGAAGTTTCCCGTCTCAATTGCCCTGGTAGGCATGAGGGACCTTAAGGATTATATCACCGCAGCAAAAGGCGGCGTTGCGCCTAATCCCGGCTCCCCCTTTAATGTTAAGTCTGATTCGGTATTCTTGGGAAATTTTCAAAAAGACGATGTAGGGCGGCTATTTGCCCAGCGGACAGCGGAAATCGGACAACAAATAACTAAAGAAGCGCTGGATTATGTTTATGACCAGTCTCGCGGCCAGCCATGGATAGTCAATTCGCTTTTTCAACGGGCCACCATGCGTGTTTTAGATAAAGACAGCTCTGAAACCGTAACCATAGAGCATATCCTTGCGGCGCGGGAGCAGATGATCCTTGCCCGGGAAACACACCTGGACGCACTGGCAACGCGGTTACTTGATGACCGGGTACGGCAGATTATTGAAACCCTGATGATAGGAGATGTGGACCAGTTTATTACCCAATCCGATGCCTTTAATTATTGCCTGGACCTGGGGCTGGTGTCTAAAGAGGGGGGTACACCCCAGGTAGCAAACCCCATCTACCGGGAAGTTTTGGCGCGGTATAGTACCGAAGGCGCCCAGGACGCTATACCCGCGCCTGAATGGCAATGGGAAGATGCGGAGGGCTTGCTTGATATGGATGCGTTACTCAAGGAGTTTCAGCAGTTCTGGCGGGAAAATTCTGAAGTATGGGAAGATCAGCGCAAGCAGAGGGATATGTATACCGAAGCATTTCCGCATCTGTTGCTGCAGGCTTTTTTGCAGCGGGTACTAAACGGCGGCGGCCGTATTACCCGCGAATTTGCGGCAGGCCGGGGCAGAATGGATTTAGCGGTTGAGTACAATAAGAAAAAATACATAATCGAAGTAAAATTGCTGCGGGATAAAAAAAATGCGGAAACGGTAAAAGAACAGGGGCTGGCGCAGACAGCGAAATACCGCGATACCATCGACAGCGCAGCCCCGGCATATCTGGTGTTGTTCGATCGCCGGTCGGAAAGTAAAAAAGCCCCCTGGGATACCCGCCTGACCTGGGCGGAAGAAAAAGGCATAACGGTGGTAGGTTGCTGATGCGAATATCAGACTATGAAAAAAACGTGATTATTGATTCTGTAAGGAACACCGATCCCAATGCCACTATTTGGCTTTTTGGCTCCCGAACAGACGATAGCAAAAAAGGCGGCGACATTGATATTGCTATCCTTTCTAAGACGGTCTATTTGTAACCGAATTGGCGAACAAAAATTAGATATAGTTATTTCAAAAAACGGCCATGAAGCTTTTTTTAGATTAGCCGTTGAAGAAGGAATACAGTTAATTTGATAAACTTGAAGTTTTGACATCAAGGTATGCCAGAACAACCGATAATACGGGGCAAAACTTGCTTGATGAGGCATCGTGAACACTTGACGTTTCTTTCCACATGCGATATATTCCTTTACATGTTCAAACGGGGTTGTGGAGTATCTTTACACGGGGCAATGCAAATGACGTACGGCATCTTGTCGTACGGTTCCGGTATACCCGCATTTACATTGTGTTATATTTTATCTAAAACTACCCCCCCCCCCATGTAATTCCTTATATAGTAACGAATTAGCTCAATCAACTGATACTTTAATTTCTCAAAATGCGCCGGGTTCCCTGTTGGAATATCGGCTTTTTTATATTTCTCTTCCATATATACATATACGCGAGAATCTACTCAGCAAAATGCGAAGGGAACATGGCTCTTTAGAGCCCGGCGGTTTTAAAGAACCGTAGACAGCAACCGGATTACCTATTCGATGCTGTTGACGGCGCACGAATTAAGGTGTTCAGTTTTCATTCATTCAAAAAAACGGGTACAAGAGGTGTACGTACAAGGGGAGAAAATTTGCCCTGATGGCTGCACCGTGTGCGGCACCATGTGCTGTACCGTTACTTTTAGTGCGAAGGAGGTTTGGTGTATGCTTCTGAATGCTTTTAAAAAAGATATTATTAGGCTCTGTTCCATAACACGGGGCCTAAAAAAGGTGGGTCAAATTGACCCACCTAAACTTAATCTACTTTGTTTCTACTCTATGTAGAAGTACCACTCATCATCTAATTCATCTACATTTCCATCATA
>BNUY01000080.1 GCA_025997715.1 Spirochaetia bacterium | reverse complement strand
CCCCAGGTTGTCCGGGGATATTGCTAAAAGCCGTTCCAGGTATTCCGCAGCGGTGGCGCTCTCGTTCAGATACCCGGCGGTAAGCCCCATCTCATACAGAAGGTCCGGGTCGTAGGGCAGCAGGGCTTCTGTTTTCCGGTAGGCCTCCCAGGCCAGCCCATAGAGGGCGCGGCTTTCGTAGAGCCGTCCCAAAGCCCAGGGGAACCGGGAGTCCTGGGGATACCGTTCTATTCCCCGGTTGTAGAGTTCTATGGCCCGTTCCCAGTACTCCGATCGCTGGGCTTCCACCGCATCCCGGTAGAGGGCTGCCGCATCCAATCCCTGGTCCTGGGCATGCGCCATGTCTCCCCCGAGGGATAGAAATACCGCCATGAGGATTAGCCCCAAATAGTGCCTGGCGCCTTTTAGGGTCAAAGCCAGGGGCGGCAGAACCCAGGCCAGGATACGCCGGTACAGGGGCGTCCTGTTCGAGTAGTGGGTTGAGAATGTACGGTATTGTTCTTCCAGGGTTTTCCAATCCCCCGCGTCATATTCCGGGGCGTACCGGGCGGCGGCTATTCCCCGGTAAAGCGCGTAGACACCGGGGAATGCCGGGTCCGTAAGCTGAGCCCACTCGGATTCTCCCTGCTGTCGGGCATCCCGTTTACAGCCCGCCAGATGGAGCCTGCGGAGGATGTGCGCCCAGAGAAAGCCCGCTTTTTTCCGGGGCTTTCGTGCCAGCATTGCGCAAACTAAGAAACCGGTGCGTATGGTTAAGAAGACAAGAGCCGTCAGACTGATCAGCAGAGGGGGCCAATACCGGGCAAGGAACGAACGGACCTGCCTGCCCAGGGCGCCCAGGGCGGAAGCGGGGGAGTTTTCTCCGGCGTCCTCCCTGGGGTTCAGCCGGGAACGGTTTTCCAGGATTTCCCGCATGAGCCGCTCAAATAAGTCCTGGGGTACCCCGGAGGAAAAGCGGAATTCCTCACCCTCCGCCAGATTGGCAGTGGTTGGGTCGTACTCAATCCACCCATAGTCGGGATAGCGGACCTCCACCCAGGCATGGGCCATATCGGAACGGACCGGGTAATAGTTAAAGGTATCCAGAGCGGGATCGATGAAGAAGCCCGCGGCAACTCGTGCGGGAATGCCCAGGGAGCGCAGGAGCATGGTGAAAGCAAATGCGTAGTAGGAACAGTAACCCTTCCTGGTATCAAAGAGGAAATAACCCAGTTGGTCCCCATCCGGGGCAATTCCCGGTTTCAGGCTGTACCGGTAGTCCCCGTATTTAAGGGTTTCGTAGAGAACCTGAACCCGGTCCCAGTAGGAACTATATCCCCGGGTAAGTTCCCGGGCGTAGGCGGCGATCCGTTCATTGCCGCCGTATTCGGTATAATAGGTGTATTCCTCCGGGCTTAGACCCAGGGCTTCCGGCATGTCCTTGTTCCCCGCCGGGGTAAACTGCCCCTGATCTGAAAAGTCCCCGGCCATGATATCCGCCAGTTCAAAGGCAAATGCCTCACTGGCCTGGCTTTGAACCGCATAGGCGGAACTGAAGGAGGAAGCGTCCCAACTGTCAAAGGGTACGATTTCCACGGGCTCCTTCATGGCGATAAGGGCGGCGGAATCGAAATTCACCAGGTAATATTCCTGATTGGTAAGCCGGAAGCTTTCGATGGGCTCCGCTAAGAGGATGGTACGCCGGTCCGGCAGCCGCTGGGGCTGGGCCGCCTCGTCAATCGTTTCGTGCCGGTAGAAGCCCTGCTTGGCATTGTACCCGGAAAGCACATACCGTCTAAGGTAAATGTGATCATCATCCGGATCCTTCCGGAGGATAAAGACCAGATCGTCGTTCATACTGATTTCACTTTCCAGCCGCAATACCTGGGAAAAGTCGAAGTGGAACATATTCGGTTCCAGCAGACCTCCACCCTTGTCTACCGCCCCTTCCTGGGAAGGCCGGATCAGGAGCATCCCCCCCAGCGCCACCAGGAGCAGCAGGGTCAGCCCCCCCAGAATCCCCTCCCGCCTTTGCAGCCGGAACTCCGGGGGCAGGGAGAGCATGAAAGCCAGGATCTGCAGGAAAATGATGCCGCAAAAAACGGCGATCATGAGCACCGGCCAGCGGTAGGCGGGCAAATCTGCGGTACGGATTATGGAGTACAGCACCAGGAGAAGCACATCCGCGGCAATAATATCGGCCCGCAGAAACCGGCGGGACCGGGCGGCAAAGTAGGTGGAAAAGGCCGCCCAGTAAAAGGGCAACAGAACAACAAAGCTGTTCCGGTCCAGGTTAAGGAGCAGAGAATCCAGGGTGATAGCGGGGCCGGACACAAAAAGCCGGGGAAGGGCGATACCCGCCCGTGTTACCCAGGGAATAAGGAATAGGATGAGCAGGGCTTTAACGCCGCCAAGGGCCATCCGACGGACCAGGAGCCAAGCGGCGGCGAAAGCGCAGAGCAGAGTAGCGGCGTAGACCGGGGTATCCGCCAAATCGGCGGCCAGGAAGCGGAACTGCCAAAGTATGGCAAAAAGGGCCAGGGACCTGAGGAGAAGGGCGGTTAAGCGCGGAAACTTCCCGGATTGGCGAGGGAACTCCATGCTGAGATGGTAGCATACATAGCCGCTCCTTACCAATCACCGTCAGAGGACACAGAAATTCCAAATTTAACCACAGACCACACGGACAATACGGACAAAGACGAGGCTTGCCGGTGTATCCAAGGTGCAGGTTATGAATTATCCGGCAGCAACCTGGCTTAAATTGGGTTTTCTCGTCCGTTAATCTGTCGGTGAGGGTCTGTGAGGTCGGTGGTTTTTCCTAATTTGGAATTGCTGGCGTTTGTTACGCATTACGTTATTGACAAAACCATGTGTTTGGGATACAATTTGTTGGAAAAAATATGTTGTTATGAATTGACAGGGTATAGCACAGTTTGCTATCCTGAAAGAGAAATTTGTTCCGATATTTAAGATTAGGGGTCCATATTGGCGTCGGTTCATGAATATAAACGATTTGAAAATAGCCTGGTTTTAAAGGCAAAAAATCTGGCCCTCCTTTTCGGCAAGGGGCTTCGTTCTTCCCTGCGGCACATCTTCGGGGTTCTGCACCGCCGCTATACCATTGTTTTGGTCCCCCACTCGGAAAGAAGGGTTTATAACCTCCATGTCACCGTCTTTTCCCTGGCCTGCGGGGCGCTCGTTTTAGCGGGCATTGTGGGGGCCTTTTTTTGGTACGGCGCCTCCTACAGCAGTGTCAAGGGAGTTTTGGTGGATAAGGACGGCAGGCTGAAGAACACCCAGGCCAGTCTGGATCAACTGCGGGATGAAACCTCCCGGCTTTTGCGGACCGCCCGGGGTTTTGAGGCGGCCCTTTCAACCACTCTTTCCGCTCTTGGGGTGGATACCCCGTCGAATAACGCCGCGTCCCCCTCCCTGTCCGGGGACCTTTCCTCCTTCTTCGATATCAAGGAAACCGCCGAGGGCTCCCTCCAGGAGGCAAACGATATACGCCGGCTTTCGGAATATCTGGCATCGGTGGTGGAGCCGGTCAAGGAAATCGGTACCCTCCTGGATTCCCAGAACGCCCTGCTCACGGAGATCCCCAGCGTCTGGCCCATTAAGGGCGGTATCGGCCACATTTCCATGTTCTTCGGCCAGAACGAGAATCCCTTTACCGGGCAGTACTACATCCATAAGGGGATAGATATGTCCACCTACCGTCAGGGGGACGCCATTGTTGCCGCTGCGGACGGGCAGGTGGTTACCGTGGATTACGACGCCACGGGCTTTGGCAACTACGTCATAATTAAGCATAAACACGGGTTCTATACCCGGTATGGTCATATGCAGCAGTTCCGGGTACATACCGGGCAACGGGTACAACAGGGGGAAACCATCGGCTACATCGGAAACACCGGGTTGAGCACGGGGCCCCATCTGCACTACGAGGTCCATATCGGCTCCGATGTGGTGGACCCCTTCAAGTACCTCAATATCCGTTCCAGCATCGCAAAAACTGCACGGTAACCCTGGAGGACCGCCGAATGTCCAACGGGAGGAACAACAATTTTTCTATAAACACCATACTGGGTCCCGGCGCCTCAATCCTCGGTGACATTGAAACCGTCGGCTTTACCCGGATAGACGGCAGCATCCGGGGGAACCTGAACACCAAAGGCCGGGTGGTGGTGGGTGAACGGGCCCGGATGAAGGGCAACATCAGCGGCACCACGGTGACCATCGGCGGGGTGGTATACGGCAATATCCTGGCCAGCGAGCGGATCATCATCCTCAATACCGCCCTGATCCTGGGGGATGTTATCACCCGGCGTATCCAGGCGGATGACGGTTGTCTTATCCACGGTAAAATAACGGTTTGCCAGGGGGATGAGGCCTGGGATACAGCCGTGGCCGAATACCGGGACGCCCAGGGGGTAAAGTCCGCCCTTTCCGGATTATCCTTCCATGCGAAAAAAAAACCCCGGCATGATGACGCCGTTCCTGCCGGTAAGCAGCCCGAAGAGGCCCGAAACGGCAGGTCAGGGTCCGACGACCCGGGGTCCGGCGAACAGGCGTTCGATGGATAAGGTAGACATCCCCGGCGGTAACCTGCCTTTTTTTAATCCCGCAGCATACACCACCGCCCGGGCGGAGGCCCAAAAGCCCCGGGATAAGGGCGCCGTTAAGGCTCTTAAAAAGACCCCCTTCTCCCGGCTGCTTGAAGCTCATGATGCCGGGGCGGCGGAAGAAGCGGCGGCGCTGCCCGACTATCCCCCTTCGGAGGAGATACTCCAAGGACTATTGGACGATGTACACAGCGCCGGGGACGCCCTGAAGCAGCGGCCCCTGGCGGATGAGATACGACAGTACAAACGGGCGGTGCGGCATTTTTTACACTATGTGGTGGAGAACGGGTATACGGTAAAGACGGAAAGCTACCTGTTTAACCACGAGAAACGCCGTAAGGTGCAGATTGAGGTGGTGGACCAAAAGCTGGAACAACTGGCCTCGGGTATCCTTTCGGGACAGCTTGGACAGGTTGAACTCCTGGCCCGGCTTGATGAGATTACCGGACTCCTGGTAGATTTGATGCAGTAATGCTTTAAGGGACAAATCATGACACAATCCGATGATTATGATGATGCAATAGATTCCGATGAAGATATTTCCGCCCTTGAGGATAAGCCTTCCGAGGAAGGGTTTGAGGAAACCGATGTAATTCTTGCGGACGGAGCCCTGGCGCCGGACACTCCGGTATACCGTCTCCGGCTTTCCTATTCCAACGAAACCTTCCTTGCGGGCTACAAGGGGGAAACCCTGGGTAACGGAAGCTGGGTCCTGGTGCCCACCCGCTACGGCAGGGACCTGGCCCAGATAATGGGCCCGGTTCAGCGCAGGAACACGGCGGCCTTTTCCGGCGGTTTCACCGATGTTGCCCGGATTGAACGGCCCGCCTCCAAGGATGATTTAGAAAAGCGGGCCTATAACCGGCAGCAGGAAACGGATGCCTTCATGATCTGCAAGGAAAAGATCGCGTCCCACCGGTTGGAGATGAAGCTGGTTTCGGTACATTATCTCTTAGAGGAGCCCAAGATACTGTTCTTCTTTACCGCAGAAAACCGGGTGGACTTTCGGGAACTGGTAAAGGATTTGGTGGGCATTTTTAAATCCCGGATAGAACTCCGGCAGATAGGGGTTCGGGACGAATCCCGGGTGGTGGGCGGCCTTGGGGTCTGCGGGCGGGCCTACTGCTGCCACGCGGTTTCGGACAAGCTAAAGCCGGTCTCCATAAAAATGGCCAAAGACCAGAACCTCTCCCTCAATTCCATGAAAATATCCGGCCCCTGCGGCCGCCTCCTCTGCTGCCTCTCCTACGAACACAACTTCTACAACGAGCAGCGCCGCCTTACCCCCCCGGAGGGCTGCAGGATAAACTACGACGAAACCCTCTGGAAGGTGATAGAGGTCAATGTGGTGGTGGACGCCGTAAAGCTAAGCGCGGAAGACGGGCGGCAGATCACCCTGCCCTCGGCTAAGTTTGAAAAAACAGACGGAAAATGGCAGGTGCGGAAAAAAGAAAATGCCTAGATAATTTAATGGAAAATACTATAAGTAAGGAAGAGTTAAATGAACTTTATGCATGGGTTGTTTCGCCTATTTATGGTGGAAATACTGAAGAATTAAAAAAGATAATTTTAGACAAATATAATAAATTACCTGAATGTATTAATGAAAATGAACAAAAGACAGAATATAGCCTTGATTATTTTCTAAAGGAATTAGTTGAACGTGTTGAATACTCAAATCCTATTACCTATTCAATCCTAAATAAAGGGAGAAAATATTTACATCTTTTATGGATTATACTTGCTTTAGTATTAATGGTCATTTTATTTTCATTTGGATCAATATTTAAAGTACTTAATATTAATTTTAGCGATCCGGATACAATACCGGTAATCGTTTTCTGTACCATTATTCTAATATTTGTCCTTGAAAAAATAAATGACAAAGTTTTTGATATAGTAATAAAGAAAATGAAACCAGGAGACATTTTAAAAATATTGTTTTCAAAAGATGAAGTTATATTAAAAAATGTAAAAAACGCTTCCATAAAAGAAGATAATATATTTCAAAACCCATCAGTAAAAATTGGAGTGTCAAAAAAGAAATTAGTATGTGAATATTATAGAGATATAATAAAAAATGAAAATAAAAACTTATATAATCTTATGGTTAATTTTATGGCAACATTTTATCTGATAACGAATGAAAAAAATAATGAGGTGAAAGAATATTTGATGGAGGATTCAATAGAAATATTAAAATATATATTAGCATTTAGGAGTGATAGTCTTTTTTCATTATATTATTTATCACTTTATCAATTGGAATTATTAAGGTTTGAAGAAGCCGAAGATACTATGAAAAAGTTTAAAAAAATGAAACCTGATGAAATAGACATTAATGCCTGGTTAATAATATTGGATTTTATAAAAAAATATAGCAAGCCCAAATCGCATAACATACGCTATACGCGCAGACCGTTCGGACCGTAGGTCCGCGGTCTGCACGAAGGACATCATAGAACTTTGACTTTATTTTCTTCTTTTGTTGGCGGCCCATTCCTCCCGTTTTACCCCGCCAAGCATATCTGCCCAGTTTTCAGGATACCGCTTGTAGTACCACCGTTCCCGGCGGGCAGAAGGCCAATTTGTGTGAAATAGTCTATCCCATAAATTGGTACATATCGCCGACGGGATGCCGATTACCAAAAGATATAAGGGGCCGAATATAAGCGACTGCCGGGAATGGCCGCACTCATGCTTAATGGCGGTGGTTATTCTGTCTATGTTGCCGCAGCCATATCTTTTATCAAGTAAGATATAGCTGCCAAGGGAGACGCCGATACCTTTTTTGTCTATCAACCATATACCATGATGAGGGTTGTACGTGGCGTTCCAAAGATGAATGAGTATAAGAGCTAACAGGTGCTGCGGAAGCTGCCAAAGCCAGATAATTCCCGGTATAAGCCGGTTTAATAGAGTACCCAATAAATTCCCTTTATACTATTCCTAAAACTTCTTCTTCAAGTCTTTTGTAATTGTCAAAAACGATATTAATATCGGTAAAATTATCTATCTGAATATATCCGCACATTATACCTTTGACATACCAGTTTTGGATATGTTCTTTTATCGCGCCTTTACAAATAAACCCCTCGTTAATATATTTTTTCATAATATGGTTATATTTTCCCCACAATTCTTCAGGTGTTTCATCCAGGTTAATGATAAGGCCGAAGAAATATTTTACATCAAAGACTATACGAACAGATTCATTTATTTTTTTAGAAAGGCATTCTTCATCGCCATCTGCAATGATATAATTCATTTCATGTACCAGTTTGTCATAAATCAATGTTGCCTTGCTGTCCCAATGCGCTTTATTCGTTTTTCCACTGATTTTATTTTCAAGGTCTTCCATCATTTGTGATATGTCAAAATATATATCCCGTGTTCGTTCATCGCTTATTTTTATTGTTAGTATATCACATTTTATTATAGTGCCATTTAGCATTACTCTTGTTAATTTTTGCTTTACCCGTCTGCATCCCGGATATTTATTCCTAATCAAGGCATATTCACCTGCAACACCTAAATCATGATCATAGGTACAAATTTTTATAAAATCACCTTCCGGGACAGATTCGTATTCAGAGAATTTAACGATACGCCCATGAACTTTTAAAGATATTTCGTTTTTTGCCGTTGAATTTATATCAAGCATGTTATCGTCCTCCATTGTTTTCTTTATGTATCTCCGCAGGGTAATCGAAATCAGCCGTTATATAAAGACTTACCATGGCGCTGCAACATGCATCTTTTAACCAGTCTTTAATAATTTGTATAGTATCTTCTAAGGCATTAATAGTGTTAACGACCGTCCCTTCTCCATCTAATAACATAACCGATAAAGAATCTTTTCTATAAACTGCTTCTTCTACCGTAAAATCGTCATCAATGTCAAAATCCGCAACAGCCATTTGCTCTTCATCTGCGGCTACCCAATGGGATACTTTATCTACTACTTCATTTAGAGACAGTATTTCCGTTTTTTCGCCCTTAGTTGGTGCGCCGCTTTTAATATACTTCCTGGTATCATAGGTGTCTCCCAAATAAAAGCAGCCTACATTTGTTGATTCATCATATAAATCAATACTAAACGCCCGGCGATAAACCGCTTCTTTTATGTCCATACTATTCTCCATGGTTATAATAATCAAAATTATCAGGATCGAGCCTGACGGCTTCGAAATAGTCGTCTAGAGCCTTGTCATGTTCATTGCTGAGATTATACATATCTCCCCGTTTATAAAAATAATCATAATTATCAGGATCAAGCTTGATGGCTTCGGTAAAGTCAGCTATGGCCTTCCCGTATTCTTCGTTAAACATATACACGTTTCCACGGTGTGCATAATAAAACGCAACGGCAGGATCAAGCCTGATGGCTTCCGTGAAGTCAGCTATGGCCTTTTCACATTCATCTTTAGAGTGATACGCATCTCCACGACAAAAAAAAGCATGGGCAAGCCCGGGATCAAGCCTGACGGCTTCGGTAAAGTCGGCTATGGCATTATCGTATTCGTCATAGAGAAGATACGAAGTTCCACGCCAATGAAAATAATCGGCATCCGTAGAATCAAGCTTGATACATTCGGTAAAGTCAGCGATGGCTTTTTCAAAATCATCCTGGGAGTGATACGCCTCCCCACGACTGTAGTAATTAAAGGCATTAGCTGGTTCAAGCCTGATGGCTTCGGTAAAGTCTGCTATAGCTTTGTCGTAGTCATTATGGCGGTGATACTCATGCCCACGGAGTACATAAAGCTGGGCATTGGCAGGATCAAGCCTGATGGCTTCTGTATAGTCAGCGATGGTTTTATTGCAACCGGGTTTTTTCGTCTTTCTTTTTGCCATGGTGATCCTCCTCTTTCTGCCGCTTCACTCTATATAAAAAACTGCGGAAAAGTTTTCACCGCAAAGGACGTCACTTTGATATAGTCATTTTCAAGCCCGTCATGGAGGAGCGAATGTTCATCAAATATCAGGTCACAATCAACGGTTTCCGAAAAGGCAATGTCTACTTCAACGTCAAAATCTCCCTTTTTGCGCCGGGTGAGGCCGGCCTGTTCATTCCATGAGGTATCTTCCGGATCGTAGTAATTCAAAAGGCGGTTTGGGGTCCGCTGTACCGCCCGATCCCCGGCAAAATATATCAGACGGGTTCCTTTCAAAAAGCGTATGCCGCCGCCGGCTGCATACGCATCGGGTTCCCATTCGGCTGCAAGCGCAGAGGCAGGGATGTCCTTTTTGGCTTTAATAATACACGTTGGAGCGGCGCCGTAGTTCAAGTAGTATTCTTTACCCAAAAGGTTTATCCGTTCCAGGAGGGTGTCAAAATCCTTCTGGTAGACGGTGGTTACAAAACTTTCCTGATAGCCCATTATTTTCTCCGTGTAACTCTACCGAATCCGTCCGGCGAGCCACCGGCTGATCCTTGACGTACTCCCCAAAATACAGATACCCCGAATCAAACCCCTCAGGGCGATAGCGCCAATGGGCCAGCAGATTGTATTCAGCGATGAGGGGCATATAGGCTCCCCCGTAAGCGGTAACTTCGTCCAGCAGCAGATACCGGGGCGGCCCCGCTTCCATGCGCAGGGCGCGGTCGAAATGGGCGGGAAAGTCCCCGTAGTTGCCGCCGCCGAGGCCCGCGCCGGGCTGGATGTAGGTAACACAGGCAGGGGCAATACCCAGGCGGTGGTAGAGGCCCCGGTACGCGGCGATGGCTTCCGCCTTGATGTAGATGAAGTCGATAGCGGGTTTGCAGAGCTTGGGGGCGCCTGCTTTACGGACAAAATGAAAGTGCAGCGCATAGGGGGCTTTCCATTCATCCCGAACCTTCCGCAGGCAGTCCCGGTTCTGCTGCATGAAGGTATACCAGTCCACACCGAACAGGGTTTCTGCGGGGATCTCCACGGTACTGTCCAGGGTATAGCCGGAGAGGCCGGGGCGATTAACTATGGTTTCTATTTTATTTCGCTCTACGGCATAATCGGCATAGATAAAACAGGAAAAATGCGTATCCAGGTGTTTTATCGGAGCGCCGTCGGTGTAACAGCAGGGGTAAAAGACCGATTCGCGCAGCATTGTTGGCAATGTTTCTGACTTGATTTCAGTGTTCGTGTTTTCCATTCTTCACTCCTTTCTTACCATAATGTTTTAAATCGCCTGTTCATATTTTTTGCCTCACCTCTTCGCGCAGGTTTACCGCCGCTTCCAAGTCGGGGTCAATCCGCAGGGCAGCCTCAAAATCGGCCAATGCTTTCGGGTAGTCCTCCCGCTTCAGGTATACCATGCCGCGGTACAGCCATGCTTTGCTGTTATTGGCATCCATCTCCAGGGAGGCGGAAAAATCCGATGCCGCCTTATTGTACTTTTCCATAGAAAAATACGTCATGCCGCGTTGAAAAAATGTTTCGCCGTTATGAGGATCCATCTCCAGGGAAATAGAAAAATCCGCTTCCGCCTTGTTGTATTTTTCCATAGCATAATAGACCATGCCCCGTGAAAAGAAAACCTTTCCATCCTCCGGAGTGAGCTTAATCGCCTTGGTAAATTCTTCCAGGGCTTTTTCGTAGTCCCGCTCTTCAAGCAGGCTGTTCCCGTCACTAAGATGCACATCAACCTTAAAATTCGTTCCCAGGCTTTCCAGAAATTCGGGCCAACCGGCGGTATTCATCTGATCAACCGATACGGTGGGGGTCATGATATCAACCCAGGGCATAAAGAGCCCTTCATAGCTCCGGGTATCAATGATAGAAAGCATACGCTTTTGCATATCCCTGGGGACGCGCCGTATTTGTTCCAGCGTAGAAAGTTCCACATCTACAAATTTTTCGAGCTTAAACGGACGGATTATCTTATTACGCAGCAGCACCTCCGCTTTACCGAGCAATTCAAGATCCGAAACAGTTCCGATTAACTCCTGTATTTTCGGTATATATTCGCCGTACCGGATATTTTCAAGATACACATAAAGTTTTGAATTCCGGTCTTTTAAGAGGGGCAGCATGGTTTCCGGCGCGTTTTCAAGAAGAGAAACCACATCATCAATGTTTGACGCAAAAAAACCGTTCCCGGCGTTTAAGGGCGAGGCGGGGTTTAAGAAATATGCTATTCTTAAAATGCCCTGTTCATCATTCT
This sequence comes from Spirochaetia bacterium, assembly GCA_025997715.1. Lineage (GTDB taxonomy): Bacteria > Spirochaetota > Spirochaetia > Treponematales > Breznakiellaceae > Termitinema. The sequence goes on along the minus strand of BNUY01000080.1, from coordinate 1,902 downwards.
TCTTGGCGGAACTTTCCTCCGCTATTCTTACTATTTCTTTTGCATAGTCGGGGTATTCATCCTCTAAAAAGCCCGCAAGCAAGCCCTTAAAAATATACTTTTTGGATGCTTCGGGATTGTTTATCAGGGCGTCACCCAGTTGTTCCAGGGTGGTACAGGGGGTATCACCGATGGTGAAGGTCCACTGCTTTTTCTGTTTCTGGTACACATCAACCGTTTCCCCTGCCAGATAACGGGTTACTTCATCGTAGCCCCAGCGGTGCGCTTCATCAATTACCAGGAGCCCCCGGATGAGGTGTTCCATAAACCGGCTTACCCTGGGTTCCCTGCTCAGGATGTCATCGGCGATGCGGCCTTCGATGGTGTCCCGGATCAGGTGGGCTTCGTTGCGCCGTTTACCGCTTTCAAGGACAAAAGGATCCTTGCCGGTGAGCAATTCCCAGAGCGTGATACCCAAGGCGTAATAGTCCATTTTGGCCGTGATAATACCGGACAACACTTCCGGCGCCGCGTAGCCCGTGGTGCGGGAAGCGGTTTGTGTCTTTCTGCTGCCCGCCGCCGCATCCATGACGCTTGATATGCCGAAGTCGGCAATGACCACATCATGGACCGTAAACCTCCCGTCCGGCAGTTCTTCTGCGCTGCGGCAATACAGGTTTGCCGGTTTTATATCCCGGTGGATGATGCCTGATTCATGGCATGTTTTATAGGCGCTGATAATTTCTTTCCCTATCTCCACAACTGTTTCTTCGGAAAGCGGCAGGTACGTATAGCTGCCATCGGTATTGCGGCGGTCCAGCGCGCCTCCTTCGGCATATTCCATGATCTCGAAAAAGCGGTCCCGGTAGTATCCGTACTCGAATACATTGATGATATCCCTATGGTTTAGCCCTTTTATCTTGTCCAGGATCTCTGTTTTTGGTTTTATCGTATTTCGGTAATATTTTATAACCCCCTGGCTACCATCCTTTTCGACAAGGTAAATATCCGCTTCCCCGGATTGCGCGCCGAATTTGCTGACCACTTCCCAGCCGGAAATTTGTTCGTGTATTTGCAGCAGCCCGCCGGTAAAGTTTACCCCGGCGTCGGTTGTTGATTCCGCTAGGATCTGTGTGTCCTCACCCACGCCGATTATCTGTGTTTCCATGGTTTGCTCCTTATATTTTATACATGGTAACCGGATCATTGTTACCATGCCAATATCCGGTAATTATTGTTCCATTTTGATTGATACTCCCGCTAAACCGGTTGAGGTATAAGTAATCAGGATACGAACAAGGAGCGCCCCGTTTTCCGACACATCTCAATTCAATCTCATTTCCGTTTAATTCAAGGACGAATTGTAAACGCGAATAGCCGCAACTAAAACAAGTATAATCTCCTTTCGCACTTTTTTTTGTTTTTACGCTCAGCTTGAATTGTAGGCGTCCATAGTATTTATCATAGTAAAATATTCCCACCACACGATTTTCATACGCCTCTTGTTCAAGCCGTTGCCGTTCCTGCTCCCGTTTACGCTCCTCCTCTTTGCGGAACGCGTCCACTTCCCCCTCAACATTTGTCAGAAGCTCTTGATACTTCCGGTCCATTTCCTGTTTCTTTATTTCCAGTTCCGCAAGCCGGTTTTCTTCGTCAAGTTCCGCCTGTGTTTTTTCCACAGGAGCGGGAGGTATTTCGGGAAAGCGGCGGTTTAATTCATCTTCCAGAAGTTTTTGCTGCCGTTCTATAACGACTTTTTCAAGCCCCGCGTAGGCTTTCATTCTGAACGCCTCTTCCTGTGGATCGGGTAATTCTATGGTAAAAGGCTTGTCTCCAAACACTTTGATGATCCGCTTTTCCCGCTTGTTGAAATAATCCCGTTCCTCAAGAAGTATCTGCCGCTCCATCAATTTTTTTTGGAAG
>BNUY01000079.1 GCA_025997715.1 Spirochaetia bacterium | reverse complement strand
CCCCCAAGCTGTCCGAAAACTCAAAAAACCGGCCCAGCGACACCAGATATATCGGTAACTTTACCAAAAAAGAGTCAGATAACGCTATATGTGTGTTGCCCATTGAGTTTTCGGACAGTCTGCCCCACGAAACTCAGTTGCTGTAAGGCCAAAGGTACTATTCTTTATTCCTGGCGGAGGTTTTGTTTATAAAACCATGGATATGCATTGGAAAAACATCTCAATACTTGTAGATGAATTATCCATACCCGTTTTGCTTCCCGCACACCCGCTTTTACCTGATGCCACGATTGAAGAAATAGTATCCATGCTCATGAAAGCTTACGCTGATATGTGCAATACATTTTCTGATACAGAAATTATTCTCCTGGGAGATTCTTCCGGGGCGGACTTAGCATTGATTCTTTGTCAGTATATAAAAGCACTATCGCCGGATCTTCCGTTACCGGATAAACTTATACTGATTTCGCCCGCTCTGATAATAGACGATAGCCCCTTGATTTTGGACTCAATGCGTCAACTCGAAAAAGGCGATGTAATATGCACAATGAAGATGTTAGAGACATTACCTGCATTGTTAAAAATAGCGAACAGTGAAAATGGTTTTTTCAAAACAATACTAAACGCGGATTTTGTACTGACCGCAGATTTTACCGGAACGCCTCCGGCGTATATATTTTCAGGGACACAGGAAATGTTTTTTCCACAAGCGGAAGCACTGGTAAAGCGTCTGGAGCAACAGGGCGTTTATACGGAATTTATTCAGGGAGCCGGAATGATGCATTCATGGCCATATTTGGTTTATCCGCCTGAGTCAAAAAAAGCATTGTCTCAGATAATTGAGATTATAAGGAGATAAGTAAGAACATGAATGGCAATTATACCCTGCATCTTGGAATTGATGTCGGTTCCACCACGGTAAAAGTTGTGGTAATGGAACCGGATACCAAAGAATTAATTGCATCAAAATATACACGTCACAATGCATATCAGGCAGAGACCGTAAGAACATTGCTGCAAGAAATATTTTCTCAGTTTTCCAACACGGAATTTAAAGCGGCGATTTGCGGCTCAGGGGGCAGAACTATCGCCGAAATGCTTGATGTGCCCTATATTCAGGAAGTAGTCGCAAACTCCATCGCTGTCCGTACCTTTTACCCGCAAACCCGTGTTGCCATCGAACTGGGCGGCCAGGATGCAAAGATCGTGTTTTTCCACTACGACGAGTCAAACAAACGGCTTACGACATCGGATATGCGTATGAACGGTAACTGTGCCGGCGGCACCGGCTCTTTTATCGACGAGATTGCCGCTTTGTTGCGTATACCGGTGGAGAATTTCGAAGCCCTCGCCGAAAAAGGCACTATGGTCTACGATATTTCCGGCCGCTGCGGTGTTTTTGCAAAAACCGATATTCAACCGCTATTAAATCAGGGCTGCCGCTAAATAGTTCTTCGGTAACAACAAATCTTTTTGTAATATATTTGGGCGGCGGCGCTTCATTCGTTTTATGCGCTTCCAAATATGCAGACAATGCTTCTGTATCAAGGGAGAACAATTCTTTTTGACCTGTTCCCGCCGCATAGGATTTTACTATTTTATACGTTACGCTGGTCTTGGTTGTGTTATCGTTTTGATTTGCTATAGTCGCGCAGCCGGTAAGCAGTATAATAAACGCCAATACCGGTGAGAATTTACCTATTATCCGGAAATATTTTTCAGCGGTCTTCATCATCGTAGCATCACTTCATAATATACGTCTTAATCGGCAGAAACCCGTTGAACCCCACCGACGCATAGCTTGCGGTGTACGCCCCGGTGGACAGAAAGTAGAGGGCAGTTGAGGTTTTACCGACGGCTTTTGCCCCTTCAATAAGGATTGCCGGCAATTCCGCCGCAAGCTCCCGGAGCGGCCGGTCAAGGATACGCGGCTGATATGGTTCCATTATCTTTCCTTCACACCCCATACTGAGCTAATTATAGGGCTTTTACGGATCGAGTTCAAGACTGTATGAGCGGATTGCCATTACTGCCCCTTCTTTTCCGTCTTGCCAGACCCTCTCCCTTGTTCTATGATAAGCCCATGGCGGAAAAGCAGTTCACCGTTTTGGATCTTATCGATATTGATCTAAAGGAACACAATTCCCTTAACCTGCACTGCATCGGGGGCCGGAAAGGGCTTTCCCGGGAGATCCGCAGCCCGGACCTCAACCATCCCGGTCTGGCCCTTTCGGGCTTTTACGACCTTTTTGCCAACCAGCGCATTCAGTTATTTGGCCGGGGGGAATGGGCCTATCTGGGCAAGCTGGAGGAGGAAGGAAAGGATGATGTCCTTAAACAGATGTTCACCTACCTCATCCCCTGCTGCATCTTTACCCATGGCAATACCCCTACCAAATCTTTTTTTGAAGCCGCCGAAGCATCGGAATGTCCTATCCTCCAAACGGACCTGGAAACCACGGAATTTTCCTCCCGGATCATCCGTATCCTTTCCAATATCTTCGCCCCCCGGCAGAGCGTCCATGGGGTGCTGGTGGAGGTCTACGGCCTGGGGATCCTCATCCTGGGGGATTCCGGGGTGGGGAAAAGCGAAACCGCCCTTGAATTGATAGAACGGGGGCACCGGCTGGTGGCGGACGATGTGGTGGAAATCCTCTGCGTCAACGGTAACGTCCTTATCGGCGCCGGGGCGAATAAGATTATCGGCCACCACATGGAGATCCGGGGCTTGGGGATCATCAATATCACCCATCTTTTCGGGGTTCGGGCCATCCGGGAGGAGAAACGGATACAGTTGGTGGTTAAACTGGAGGAATGGGATCCCAAAAAAATGTACGACCGTCTGGGGATGGAGGATGAGGTCGCCGAATTTCTGGGGGTCAGTATCCCTAAGCTGGAGATTCCCGTAAAGCCGGGCCGGAATATTCCTATTATTATTGAAACGGCGGCCATGAACGAGCGGCTCAAGAAGATGGGGTATAATTCGGCCAAGGAATTCAATCAGAATATCCTTAAATGGATCGAAAGCGACGCGGCCCGGTCGGTGTATTTCGGGCAGGAAGATATAATTTAAAAGTGGGCGGGGAAAATGGTTGAACAGATGGTAACAATTCAAAACAGGGCCGGGATTCATGCCCGCCCCTCGGCGCTGCTGGTGCAGACCGCAAAGGATTTCCAGTCCAACATCTACCTGGAAAAGGGAAACGACCGGATAAACGGGAAGTCCATCATGGGTATCCTCACCCTGGGGGCCTCCTATGGGACTGAAATAAAGGTTATCGCCGAAGGGGAGGACGAGGCGGCCGCCCTGGACGCCATGGTAAAGCTGTTTAACAAAAAATTCGAAGAGGAGTAGGGCCATGAAGATGGTTCGGACGCGTCCAACCTACTCAATCATCAATGTCCGGGGGCTCATTCTCCTCTATATTTTACTCTCCGTCCTGACGATTCTCTTTTCCCACTCCTTTTTCGGGGACACCCTCCAGGACGGCCGCCCTCCCAGCATATTGAACACCATCGTGTTTTTTACGGTCCCGGTGGTCCTCCTGGTATTCATGGCCATTTCGCTGGTACGTCTCCTGCGTGACACCATACTCCGCCGCCGGGGGAATAAATTCCAAACCCGGCTCATGGGCTACTTTATCATTACCGTGGCGCTGGCTGCGGTACCGGTTACCATTATCACCATCCAATCGGTGTACGAACTGGTGCGCTTCTGGCGATCCGTCAATATCAACAGCGCCCTCCAGTATGCCCAGAATATGGCCATGGAAAACTACTCCATGCATCTGGAACGGTTCGAAATACTCGCCCTTGAAGCAGATTTCAACACCCTCATGGCCGATCCAAAGGACACACTGGCTGAATACCTCCGGACCGCCGACCGCCAGTCCGCCGGCCTCCGGGCGGTGCAGGACTTCCGGCTGAAGGATGACGGGACCTGGGACAGCCTGGGCTTCCGGGGGGACCCGGGTTGGGAACTCAGCGCTCCCCCGTCAAACCAGAGCGGCTTTGTGTCCCGGGAACTCCCCCGGGACACCGATACCATCCGGTACATCCAGGTACCCCGGCGGGCCTTCTATCGGGTTCTCAGTTACACCCTTGGAGAGGGTTTTGACGAAACAATAGCGGCCCTGGAAAACGAACAGGCCCGGTTTGAGGTGATCAATTCCCTGGAGTTGAACGTCAAACCTCTGATTATCTACTATTATGGTGTCTTTCTGTTTCCCACCCTGCTGATGACCATCATTATCACCATCTCCTTTTCCCGAAAGATTACGTCCCCCATCGTGGAACTAGCGGATGCCACCGCCCGGGTGGCGGAGGGTGATTTTTCCATCCAAATCCTCTCCCGGCCCGGGGATGAACTGGGACGGCTGATCAGCTCCTTTAACGCCATGGTGCAGAACCTGGAAAAATCCCAAAACGCCCTGCTCAAGGCGGAAAAAATATCGATCTGGCAGACCATGGCCCAGCAATTGGCCCACGAGATAAAAAACCCCCTCACCCCGATCAAGCTTTCGGCGGAGCGGGTGCTGCGAAGATGGCGAAACGAACCGGAGCGGGTGGGGGAAATTCTGGAAAGTTCCATGCTGGCCATCATCCAGGAGGTGGAGGGACTTGCCACCATGCTCACCGAATTCCGCACCCTGTCCCGGCCCACGGAACTTTCCCATACCCAGACCATGATACGGGAGCTGATTGAAGAATCCATCGGCCTCTACCGGGGGAGCTATCCGAAGATTGAGTTTGACACCGGCCATGTGGGGGCGATTTCGGTAAAGATGGAAAGACGCTACCTTTCCCAGATCCTGACCAACCTGATAATCAACGGCATCGACGCCATGGACGGCGAAGGGCGGACGACCAAAGGTCGTTTGGAAATACGGACTGATCTTGTCAAAAAGCGGGAAAGCCGGTATTGTAGACTGAGTATTAAGGATACCGGGAAGGGTATTTCGGCGGAAGAGGGGGCTGAAATATTTACCCCCTATTTTACCACCAAAGAATCCGGCACCGGTTTGGGGCTTCCTATTGTGGAGCGCATCGTCAGCGACCACGGGGGAGCCATTTGGTTTAATTCGGCGATAGGGCTGGGAACCACCTTTTTTATCGACCTCCCCATTGATGAAGGATGACCATGACAAAAATTTTGATTATTGATGATGAACCGGGGATACGCAAAACCCTGGCTTCTATATTGGAGGACGAGCATTACCAGGCCTTTACCGCCGAAGACGCGCTCCGGGGTCTGGAAATCCTGGGCGAGGAGCCTGTCAGCCTGGTTTTCCTGGACGTGCTGCTGCCCAAGCTGGGGGGCCTTGAAGCCCTGGAGCGTATTCGGGAGACCTGGCCTCAGTTAGAGGTGGTGATGATCTCCGGCCATGCCAATGTGGATATGGCGGTACGGGCGGTAAAAGCCGGGGCCTTCGACTTTCTGGAAAAGCCCCTTTCCCTGGACCGGGTGCTCACGGTGTGCAATAACGCCCTGACCATGCAGAATCTCCGGGAAGAAAATTCGACCCTGAAAAAAAGCATCCTGACCACCGAAGAGATCATCGGTACCAGCCCTGCCATTGAAAAGGTACGGAAGACTATCAAGCAAGCGGCGGCCAGCGATGCCCGGATACTGATCACCGGGGAGAACGGCAGCGGGAAGGAACTGGTAGCCCGGGCGGTTCACCGCCTCTCCTCCCGTGCGGACAAGCCCTTTGTGGAGGTGAACTGCGCCGCCATCCCGGAAGCCCTCATCGAAAGCGAACTCTTCGGCCACGAAAAGGGGGCCTTTACCGACGCCGTTTCCAGCCGCAAGGGCCGCTTCGAGTTGGCGGACAAGGGCACCCTCTTTCTGGATGAGATTGGGGATATGTCCCTGGCCGCCCAGTCCAAGGTCCTCCGGGTCATCCAGGAGCAGAAGCTTGAACGGGTGGGGGGCGAAAAAACCATAGAGACCGATGTGCGGATTCTGGCGGCCACCAACAAAGACCTGGAACAGGAGTGCGCGGCGGGCCGGTTCAGGGAGGACCTCTTTTTCCGGCTGAACGTCATCCCCATTTTCATGCCCCCCCTTCGGGAACGGCCCGAGGATATCGTCCTTCTGCTCCATCATTTCCTCAAGGATAACGGTGTGCCAGAGATAGAAGAGGCGGCCGGGGATATGCTTACGGCCTACGAATGGCCGGGAAATGTGCGGGAACTAAAAAACCTTGCGGAACGGATCACAGTGATGTGTTCCGGGGAAACGATTCGGGCTGAGGCGCTCCGGGGGCTGTTGGACCAGAGGTCGGGAGCCCATGGCTCCATGCGAAAAACACCTGCCTCCTTAGAAAGTGATCCGAATTCATTAAAAAAAGCAGAAAATTCCGAACCAACTACTTTACAAAACCCTTTGTCCCTGGATATATTTAGTTTAGGGTATACCGAAGCCAAAGAACTATTTGAAAAGAACTATCTGGAATGGCAGCTTGCGAAAAACAACGGTATCATTTCTCATACGGCGGAAGCTATTGGTATCTATCCAAGTAATCTCCATGCTAAGATTCGAAAGTATGGGCTAAGGACAGAACGATGAGAGGACTTACCCGGCGGCAAAAGGAAGTGCTGGACTTCATCACGAAGTATATTGCCATTCATGCCTACCCTCCCACCATACGGGAGATCGGGGACCATTTTGAGATCTCCGTCAAAGGGGCCTACGACCATGTGGAGGCCCTGCGGAAAAAGCAGATCCTGCGGCTGGGGGATAAGCGCTCCCGGACCATCGAAATTATCAAGGATGAAACTGATCCTGCCGCTAACGAGCCGGTGGTTATGATTCCCCTGATGGGCATGGTTGCCGCCGGGAAGCCCATTCTGTCCGACGAAAACAGGGAAGGGTCCGTTCCCATCCATTGTTCACTGCTAAAAAAGAACGCCGAATATTTCGCCATGAAGGTCCGGGGAGATTCCATGACCGGAGCGGGTATTGTGGATGGGGATATCGCGGTGATTGAAAAACGGGAAACTGCGGAAAACCGGGAGATTGTGGTTGCCCAGGTGGATGATGAGGCGGTAACCCTGAAAAGGTTCTTCAAGGAAAGCAATCGGGTCCGGCTGCAACCGGAGAACCCCATTTACAAGCCCATCTACACCCAGCATGCCCGTATCGTAGGCAAGCTGGCCCATATCATCCGCTCCTACTGAGCCCGTAATGTCAAAGGGAAGCTGCCTACTTTTCCTGGGCCCCGAATTTGGGGAGAAACAGGATGCCATCGCCGAGATCCGGCGGGGTATGCACAAACAATTCGGCGCTCCCCCCGAAGAAACCTCCTTTTACGCCGGGGAAACGGCGGTGAGCGAAATGGTTTCGGTATTACGCAACGGCTCCCTCTTTGCGGATGCCCGGCTCATCTTCATCAAAAACGCCGAACTACTGAAAAAAAAAGACGATGTGGAACTGCTGGCGTCCTACATGGCGGCCCCCCAGGATGACACCACCCTCATCTTCATTTCCGACAACACCGGCCTGGACAAAGCCCTGGAAAAGCCGGCGGGTAAGGGCAAGCGTATCTTTTGGGAACTCTTTGAAAATAAGAAAACCGAATGGGTGGCCAATTTTTTCCGCCGGGAAGGGTTCAGGATTGACGATGCGGGTATAGAGGCCATCCTGGAACTGGTGGAAAACAACACCGACAGTCTCCGGCGGGAATGTTCCAGGCTCATGCTATTCCTCGGTAAGGATACTGTGGTTGGGGAAGCGGAAGTAGAAAAATGGCTGTCCCACACCCGTGAAGAATCGGCATTCACCCTCTTTTCCCGCATAGCCGAGGGGGACCTGAACCGGAGCGTGGAAATCCTCCACACCCTGCTGGCCGCCAAGGAGACCGGGGTGGCCATCCTGGGGGTCCTGGCCTGGTGCTTCCGTAAGCTCCGGGACTACCTGGCCCTTACCGCCAACGGCATACCCGACGACTTTGAGTTCAAGAAAATAGGCCTCGCCTCAAGCAAGGCCCGCAAGGACTATGCCGCCGCGGGCCGCCGCTACGGGGCTGCCGGGGCGGACAGGCGCCTAGCGCTTACGGCGGAGTTCGACCTGCGCATACGGTCAAGCGGGTCGGCCTTTGAGGGGATTTTGATGGATCAGTATTTGTGTACGATAATGAGTTAAAATTGCCCTTGGGTTTTCAGATATTGTCGAAGTGCCGTCATGGTATCATCCCATCCCTTGAGTTTGTTGTCCATTTCTCCGAGTTTATTGTCCATTTTTTCTATTTTGCTTTCCATTATGCCCATTTTGCTTTCCATTTTATCCATTCTTTTTTCCATTCCATCTTTAAAAGAATGAAATTCACCTCTCAACTCAAAAAAATTATTGGATAAATCATCAACCTTCCTGACTATCTCTCTATAGGCATCTTCCCGCTTTTCCAATACCTCAACCTTATTAGCCAAAACAACATGTTCGGAGTGATTGTGGAAAAAGGAATGAAAGGCTGACTTTCCTACCGATAGCACTGTATTGTTCATATGCTAAAGATAGTCTATAGAGAACCGTCTGTCAAGCGGCAAAGGTAATAAATAAGCCATTTTAACACAAAATCCCCCAAAAGATCTGCCATCCCGGCAAGGATTTCCTCCCTTGTCATTTCAAATGAAGGTCAAGGGAATTGCGATCCTATGGACATTTATAATTGTAAGGAGTATAAGGGGTAATTATGAATAAAGTCTTAAACGAAAAGATTGTGGAGGCCTTTTCATCGGTGCTGCCCATTACCGTGATAGTGCTTATCGCAAGCATTATCTTCGTACCTATGTCTGCGGGAATCATCGTCATGTTTCTTGTGGGCGCGGCGCTGCTCATCGTCGGCATGGGGTTCTTTACCCTGGGGGCCGATATGGCAATGATGCCCATGGGCGAAGGTATCGGCGCGGAGCTTACCAAGGGGAAAAATGTGTTTCTGGCGGTGGGCATCAGCTTTCTGATGGGCCTTATCATCACCATTGCTGAGCCGGACCTGATGGTATTGGCATTGCAGCTCGCCAAATCGCTGAACATCCAGACGCTCATTGTAACGGTGGGCGTGGGTGTCGGCCTGTTTATGGCAATAGCGGTGCTGCGGGTAATTATCGGCGTGCCGCTGCGCTTCCTTTTGCTGTTTTTCTACGCCGTCACCTTTGCTCTCGCCTTCTATATGGCGAGCCATGGCGCTACGGCCTTTGTCCCCGTATCCTTTGACTCGGGGGGTGTAACCACCGGCCCGATTACCGTTCCGTTTATGCTGGCAATGTGTGCCGGCGTCGCATCCCTTCGCGGTGATAAGGGCGCCAAGAGCGACAGTTTCGGCTTTGCTGCCCTCTGCAGTATCGGCCCGATAATGGCAGTAATGCTGCTCGGTATGGCCCTGCAAATAACCGAAGTACCGCCGAACAGCCTGCCCGAAGAAAAGATAGCCGCCATTGCGGGTTACACCGACCGTGATGTGGTGAAAGCCTTTGTCGAAGAATTCCCCGAAACGATAAAAAATGTGGGAACCGCACTGGGGGCAATACTGGTCTTCTTCTTTATATTCCAACTGATTACGCGGCGCTTTCACCGGCGCCAGCTTGGCAGGATAGTCATCGGCTTCGTCTACACCTTCATAGGGCTCGTGGTATTCCTCACCGGGGTGGAGGTGGGCTTTATTCCCGTGGGAAGCCTCTTCGGCAGCGAACTCGGCGCATCCCCCATCAAGTGGGTGCTGATACCGCTGGCCATGATCATCGGCTACTTCATTGTGGCCGCCGAACCCGCAGTACATGTGTTGAACAAGCAGGTTGAAGATGTGTCCCAGGGCGCCATCACCCAAAAAGTTATGGCGAAGGCCCTCGCCATCGGCATGTCCCTCGCCCTGGGTATCGCCATGGCGCGTATCCTTTTTAATGTCAGTATTTTATACATCCTCGTTCCGGGGTATGTGTTCGCGCTGGTACTTACCTTTTTTGTGCCGCCGATTTTTACCGGTATCGCCTTTGACTCGGGCGGCGTGTGTTCCGGCCCGATGACCAGCACTTTCCTGTTACCCTTTGCCATCGGCGCGTGTGCAAGCGCCGGACACATGGAGGACGCTTTCGGTATTGTGGCCATGGTTGCAATGACACCGTTGGTTGTTGTCCAGCTTTTGGGACTCATCTACCGGAAGCAATTTGCGGCGATAGAAGCGCCCGAGGCCGATGTGGGCATGGAAGGTGTGGTTGTATTCGAGGAGGCTTACTATTATGGTTAACACAATAAGGGCAGCCAAAGATCAGATTCGTTTGAAAGCGCTTTTTCTCATCGTGGATTGGGATAAGGTGCAGGCGATAGCCGAGGTATTTGCCAGGGACAACTGCCTGCTGAGTTTTGTCAGTAAGGGCAGCGGTACGGCAAGCTCGGAAATCATCGACCTCCTGGGCATCGGCACAACAGACAAGGCCGTATTCATCTGCCTGGTGCAGAACACGGAGACGCCCCACATTATCCGGGAGGTTCGCGGTACAATAGGAGCCCGGAGCGCCGGCGCCGGTATCGCGTTTTCGGTGCCCCTTGGCGGTATAACTGCCCGTCTTTTTACGATGTTCGAGGAGGCTGCCAGGGAGAAGCCAAATACTAAGGAGGACAAGAGGATGAACGCTATTGAAATAAAGAACGAGATGATTATCTCGATACTAAACAGAGGGAACAGTGACGCCTTTATGACAGAGGCCCGCAAGGCGGGGGCCCGGGGCGGTACCGTTATCAGCGCCCGGGGTATTTCGCAGGAGGTGATGAAAAAGTTTGTCGGCATTACGGTGCAGGACGAAAAGGAAATCATCTTTATTCTGGCGGACAAGGATACGGTTGTTCCCATCATGGAGGCGGTACGGCCGGGCTTCGGCGCTACCTCCCAGGCCGCCGGGGTGATCTTCTCGTTGCCCGTAGACCAGGTGATGAGCCTTAACGCGCTGTCGTAAAAGGTTCGTGAGAGGGTATAATGAAATTATCCAGTTTAATTCACCCCGATCTGGTACTGTTAAAACGGCCCGGTAGAACCAGGGATGAATTGCTTGATGAAATGATTCGGGAGCTATACCGCCCCGGAAAAAGATTCCCGATACCGGAAAAGACCCTCCGGGATGTTATTGCGGATCGTGAAAACCTCGGCGGTACCCTGCTTCCTTCAGGTCTTGCTATTCCCCATGCCCGGCTTGAAGATTTTGACGATTTCATTATTGTCATTGGTATTCCGACATCCCCCATTCAGGCGGAGGGGGAGCCGGCTACCCATATGATGGCTCTGATGCTGACCTCCTTGTCGGCCTCAACCCAGTATCTGAATACCCTGGCGGCGCTTGCCAAAATATCACAGGGACCATTATTCCCCAAACTCTGCGGCGCGGTGAATCCCAATGCCTTTATCGAGATTCTCAAGGGCGCCAAAATTGAGGTTACCAAAAAATTGACCGTGGCCTCCATCATGAATACTACCCTTACGGTACTGCACACGGATAACACGGTTAAAGAAGCGGTGGATTTGTTCTATAAAGATCGTTTAGGCTATCTGCCCATCCTGGACCGCCATGGTTTTTTTGTGGGGGAACTCACCGTGGTGGATCTTTTTTCCGTGGGCATCCCCGATTACGCCATCAAACTGGAGAACCTCAAATTCCTGAGCCATTTTGAACCCTTTGAGGGACTGCTGAAAGAAGAAAACAGTGTCCGTATCGGGGATGTGATGAAGAAGCCGGAGATAGTCCTGGATGAAGATTCCCCGGTTGTCGAGGCGATTGTGAAATTTATTCTGTGTAAGCGCCAGCATCTTCCGGTGGTGAAACACAAGAAAACCCTCACCGGCGTGGTTGGGTACATGGATATACTGCATAAAGTATTGAGGGCATAAGGTATGAGTATCCTGGCATGGACAGCCCTGATTCTGTTTGTCGTCGCGTATATCATTATATTTACGGACAAGATAAACAAGATCCTGATAGTCCTGTTGACGGCGGTGCTTTTTATTATCCTCCGGATTATCAGTCAGGAAGACGCCTTCCGGGCTATCGACTGGAATGTTATTTTCAAGCTGATCAGTATGCTGATCATTATCGAAATCACCAAAACTACCGGGCTCTTTCAATACCTTGCCATAAAAACCGCCAAGGCCGCCCATGGGGACCCCTTAAAGATACTCATCTTCCTCTCCCTGATAACCGCAGTCATTTCCGCCCTGCTGGATAACGTTACCACCATATTGCTGCTAAGCCCCGTAACCATCCTTATCGCGGTGGAACTGGGCATAGCGCCGACGCCCTTTGTCATCTGTCTGGCCATTGCATCGAATATCGGGGGAACGGCCACCTTTACCGGGGACCCTCCGAACATCATGATCGGCAGCGCAGCAAAACTGAGCTTTCTTGACTTTGTGGTAAACCTTGGGCCGGTGATCCTCATTGTTCTGGCGGCCTTTTCGGTTACCATAATTTTTCTTTTCAGAAAACAGATGGTGGTCTCCAACGCGCGGAGGGCCCGGATTATGGATTTTGACGAATCAAAATGCCTGGAAAACAAACCCCTGATGATCAAATGTATCGTCGTCCTTATCATTGCGGTGGCGGGTTTTCTCTTTCACGAAAACCTTGGGTTCGAGGCCGCCACGGTGGCCCTGTTCTCCGCCGCCATCCTGCTGCTCCTTTCCCGGGGGGAATATGAACTTGACGACTGTTTCCGGGACGTTGAATGGGGGATACTCTTCTTTTTTATGGGCCTTTTTATTATGGTGCAGGGCCTGGTTGATATGGGGTGGATTAAAAAATGGGCGGATTTTCTGACGGGCCTTACCAAGGGCAATCTGCCCCTGACCGCAGCACTGCTCATCTGGGTTTCCGGGATATTATCCGCCGTGATTGACAATATTCCCTATGTGGCCACCATGATCCCCATGGTGCAGGACATTTCCGCTACCATAGGTCCCGAATTGGCCCAGCCCCTGTGGTGGGCGCTTTCCCTGGGGGCCTGTCTTGGTGGAAACGCGACGCTGATTGGCGCATCCGCCAACGTAGTATCCGCGAGTATTTGTACCAAAAACGGATACCCGATTACGTTTATGGATTTTACCAAGTATGGGGCTCTGATTACCCTTATCAGCCTGGTGATATGCACAGGATATGTGTTGCTGCGGTATTTTTCGTAGCTCGCAAAACCTACGCCGTTTTTCTATACACCCCAAGGTAGTCGAAAAAGGAAATCAGGGCGATTACCACGGAAATGCCGAGGAAACCCCAGGCGATATAACGGAAGATATCGAAATAGGACCCCTCGATCCCCAAGCGTTGCACGCTGGAGGCAAGGAGGGCGCTTATCCCGGTAAACATATAGCTGACCGCCTTGATTTTCCCCCCCCTCCGGGCGCCCATGGCAACCCCCTTTTTCAGCATCAAGTTCCGCAGAAAGAGGATACCGAATTCACGGTAGAGAATAATCAGGAAGGGGATCGCCGGGAGGATGCCGTCCGTCACAAAGCAGAGGAAAAAGGCGATCCAAACCAGGGTATCCGCAAAGGGGTCGAAGAGCTTGCCGAAATCGCCCACTTCCTTCCGACTCCGGGCGACTTTTCCGTCGATGAGGTCGGTGAGTTCGGTGATGAAAAAGAGGCCCCAGAGAACCGGTACGATCCAGCGCCCGGCAAGGCCATCGACCGGGAGAATATAGACAATGAAAAAACAGGGCGCCAAAACGAGACGCGATGCAGTAACTTTATCAGCTAAGG
>BNUY01000078.1 GCA_025997715.1 Spirochaetia bacterium | reverse complement strand
CTTTATATTACTATATTCTTTATGAATTGTCAAGTGAAATTTGTCTAATTTAGGCTAAAAATAAGCCGAAATGACCAGTTCGCGAAAAATTGTACTTTTAGACAGGGTAAAATTTGCGGAGTTAAGGTTTATACCTGATGACGAGGCAGATGTTTGTGTTCTTCCCAATACAGAAGCGGTGGGTTTTTCAAATGTGTTTCCATTGTATCAGGATGAAGTCGAGTTTTATAGATCAACTTCAATAGATAATATGGTAAGGAAATTTGGCACATTATTTAAACAGCCTGTTACGGGTGAAAGAAAAAACCTTTGTCAGGGAATGCTGAAATTAACAGCAAAAAAATAACCCCTTTACAACAGGCCTGTTTCTATGATATAAAAAGGAATGGTTATAACCAAGCGGGGAGTCCCATATCTGCTGGCGGCGCTGGATGAAGAAAATAAAAGGCGGTAATAAAGTGGTTTCAGAAATGATTGATCAATACAAAATTCAGTATAAAAACCGACGGGCCATGGTGAGCGTCCTGGGAACACTATGATGGGCAAAAATCATGGCATTAAAAACATATAAATTCAAAGCCGCAATTGAAATAATAGGGGTAAATCCATTCGTATTTATTCCCGGGAATGTATTAGAGAAACTATTTGAACAATCAGGTAAAAACAAAGGGCCTATTCCTGTTAAAGGACTGGTAAATAATAACCCGTACAAACAAACGTTAATGAAATTTAAGGGTCTATGGCGCCTTTATATTAATACGATGATGTTGAAAGATTCACCCAAAAGAATCGGGGAAGAAATTGAATTAACAATAGTATTTGATCCAATCAAAAGAACAATAATTCCTAACAAAAAATTTATAAAGGCTCTTGAAGCCAACATTGAAGCGAAAAAAGTGTTTGATAAACTACCACCGTCAAGAAAACATGAAATTATACGGTATATTTCCTCGTTGAAAACAGAAGCAAGTATCGATAGAAATATTAAGAAGGCCATAAACTTTTTATTAGGGAAAGGAAGATTTGTCGGGAGAGATAATCCATGGTGATTATTCCGGTATTGTTGATCAATATGTTTACATGATCAAAGTCCTGCAAAAATGATTGAACGAATTGTGTAATTGACGCTGTAGAAGATAAATCAATCTTATATACAAATACGTTATTATTACCACTGCTTTTTTAATTTCATCACCGGTACGATTGGCGTTTGGTATATTGATACACGCCATAATTACCGTATAATGTTTTTCGGCCAAAGCAAGGGCGGTCTCCCTCCCCATACCTCTGTCAGATCCGGCAACGATTGCAATTCTGTCCATCCTGCTGTTTCTCCTGTCCGGCTGAACTATAGCAGCTGTTTAAGAAAAAGTCACATCCGTCTGTTTTATGCGCGGTCGCTGCGGCCAGAACGAAAACATCCTGGCGAATCAGTAACACTGTTTCTTTCGCATTTATCTTTTCATTCTTCGGTCAGGGCAAAACATAGGATGTTGTCTGGTAGATAGGCACCGCGCGCGCATCGGTGGCGGGATCCGAATTTAGCATATAAATCCTATAGTATTAATATGTTTTATGAGAAATTGATGGTTTTCTTTTACCAAATTTTTTGGTAAAATCAAGGTATGGCTTCACGCATAAAAATGAGCGACATTGCCAAAGAACTCGGCGTTAGTACGGTAACGGTTAGTAAAGCCCTGACGGATAAGGACGGGGTTGGTGCGGAACTGCGGAAACAGATTAAGCAAAAGGCGGAGGAAATGGGCTATGTGTACAACAGCCTGCCCCGTAATATGCTTGAGGGCCGCAATTACAATATCGGCATTCTGATTGGGGCGAAATATTTGGGCGAAAGTTCCTTTTACTGGATCTTCTACCAGCATTTGCTGGACACCCTAAAACTAACCCGGTACGCGGGTATCCTGGAAATTGTCAGCAACGCCGATGAAGCGGACTGCGTGGTTCCGGCCTTTGTCACCACGAATAAGGTGGACGGCATTATCCTCCTGGGGCAGCTCAACGACGCCTACCTTACCATGATTACCACAAAAAATCCCCGGTGTATTTTTCTGGATTTTTATTCCGACATCGGGAAACGGGACTGCATCGCGTCAAATAATTTTCTGGGCTCCTACAATATAACGAAACTGCTGATTACTGCGGGGCACACAAAAATTGCGTTTATCGGGTCCACCTCCGCCACCACCAGCATCCTTGACCGGTATATGGGTTTTTGCAAAGCCATGCTGGAATCCAACCTGTCCTATGACAACGCCATTCCTGACCGTGACGGCAACGGCGGCTTATACGAAGAAATCGCCCTGGACGAAGGGGCCTACACCGCCTATGTGTGTAACAACGACCGCCTGGCAGGCCGGATAATCCGGCAGTTAGCCCGCCGGGGCATACAGGTTCCCCGGGATGTGTCGATTGGCAGTTTCGATAACGAGAGCAGCGCCGTCACCGGCGGCATTGGGGTTACCAGCCTTGAAGTAAACATCACCGCCATGGGTGAAAGCGCGGTTCAATCCCTTATTCAGTATATCGAAAATCCTGAATACCAGGGCCGGGGCAGGATTTTTATTGACGGTACCATTGCGGTCAAACAGTCCATCGCGCCCCCTGCTACCCTTTAAGCGCCCCCGCAGTAACGCCACTCACAAAATGCTCTGAGCCGAAAATATAGACAACGATAAGGGGCAGGGTCATAATGACAAGCCCCGCGCTTAATATGCCGTAATCCGTTGCGTACTGTGACTGAAAATTCATCATCCCAAGGGGAAGGGTCTTGAGGGTGTTGCTTTGAATCATAATGAGCGCCCAGTAAAACTCACTCCAGAAATTCTGGAACGATAGAATCGCTACCGTAGCTATGGGCGGAACCAGCATGGGTATATCTATGGAAAACATGATCCTGAATATGCCGGCGCCGTCTATCAACGCCGCTTCCTCTATTTCCTTCGGCATGGTTTCAATGTATCCCGTCAATATGTAGATACCCAGAATCATCGCCGTTGCAACATAGGGCAGTATCAAACCCCAATGGTTATTGTACATTCCCCAGGAGCGCAACAGGGTAAAGTTTGGTATGGTCGTCATTTCGGAAGTGATAAACATACCGGACAGCAGAACCAGCATAATTATTTTCCCGCCAAAGGGTTTTAGTTTCCCCAATGCGTAGGACGCCGTGATGATGACGATCAGTGATATTACCAAACTCATGACGGAGACATACACGCTGCTGAAAAAATACTGTCCAATGTGCCCAATTTTCCAGGCCCGGAGATAATTTCCGGGGTTAAACGAGGTAACACCAAAGGGGTTTATAATAATATCGTTATTGGTCTTAAATGAACTTAGCACAATAAACAATATGGGATACAGAATAAGTACCGCAAAAATAATGGCAACCGCCGTACCCAATACTCTGAAAACAACCGCTTTTCCGGAATCTTTCTTTTTATTCATTCTACACCACAACTTTCTTTAACACGCTTTAAGATTATCCTTGTGATAAAAACAAGAATACCGATGGCGGAAAACAGCAATATTGACATTGCCAGTGCGCCGCCGTAATTAAAGTTTTGGAAGGCCGTCCGGTAAATAACCATACTGGCAACTTCTGTCGCCGTGCCCGGCCCCCCGGCGGTCAGCAGATAAAACAGGTCAAATGATTTCATACAGCCGGTCAGTGATATAACAATATTTGTTTCCGTGGTAATGATGGTCAGGGGCAGAAACAGCCGGTACAGCATCACTAATTTATTGGCCCCGTCAATCTCGGCGGCCTCGCATATTTCCTGGGATATGGCAAGCATGGCAACATAGTACAGCACCATGGTAAACCCAAGGTAGCGCCAGATATTGACCACAATCACACTGAGCATGGCGGTGTCGTACTGCCCAAGCCACGCATGGGCCCAGGAACCAAGCCCCACGGCCCGCAGGCCCTGGTTTACCATGCCGAATTCCGGGGAAAGGATAAACTTCCACATCACCGCAACTGCGGTGGCCGGGACCAGTACCGGAATATACATCAGTTTTTTAAGGAACCCCTGAAGTTTTTTTCCCAAAAAATAGATAAAGTAGGCCATAAGAAAACCCAGGGATGTTTGTACGATTACCACAACAACCGTAAAGAAAAGGGTGTTTCCAATGGCGTTTCTGAAACTCCGGTTGTCCCGTATGGCCGCAATGTAATTATAGAGGCCGACAAAATTCTGTTTATTTGCATACCCGCTCCAGTTCGTAAAACTTTTGAGCAGCGCGTCAACGATGGGACGGACGGTGAATAAAAGCAGGAAAATAATGGCGGGGGCCACCAGAAGAAGTCCGGCCAATTTTTTCTTTTTGTCATATGCTTTTAAACTCATGTACACATTCCTTGCCGAAAAATAAAAGGGCTTAAAGAGGGTATACCCCTTAAGCCCTTTATAAAACAACTACTTTTGCAGGGTGTTTTTTACTTCCGCCGCCCGGGTCTTGACATAGTTATCAACGACGGCGGGGGCATTATTGGTATTGCGCACCAGCAGTTCTATCATTTCCTGCTGGAAAATCGTATGGGAATCCCCTTCCACCCAATCATTGGCCATGGGGATTACCGGTGAAATATTTTCAAAGGTCTTGGCGAACAGGGACTGCAGGGGATCGGAATAGGCGGTCCCCTTGGTGAGCACGATGCTGTTCGCTTCCCGGGCCCACAGGTTCTGAACCTCAGGGGAGGTAAGATGTTTCAGGAAGGCAACCGCGATGTCATGGTTTTTACCCTTTGCCGGAACAAAGAACCCGTCCACCCAGCACAGAAGCTGCGTAGGCTGTACCGCCGCGCTGAAGGGTATGGGGAAGGCGCCCAGAGCAAAGTTTGCCTGTTCCTTGATCATCTTCAGTTCGTTGTTATTGGCAAGCAGCATGGCGCCCCGGCCGGTGGCAAACACCGCTTGGGCATCTTCCCGGCCAAGGGCCGTGGCGTTATTACCAAAGTAGCCTTTGTTGTACCATTCCTGAATCTTCCTGATGGCCGCTATTTCCGAATCCTTATAGGCCTGGCTGTCATCCCGTTTGTTAATCCATTCAGCCTTGGTCAGCAGGCCGGATTTTACCGCGCCCTCAAGGGCCAGGGCATCCCGCATATCATTAAACTGGGCGGCGGGGAGCATCCCATCCCCTTTCCCCATGATGGCAAAGGGGGTAATTCCCTTGGCTACCATATCGGCCATAATGGTTTCAAGTTCTTCCCGTGTCTTAGGTTCCTTATAGCCGTTCTTATCAAAGAGGTCCTTGTTGTAATACACAAAAACCGCCGAACCCCGGAAGGGAATATCATAGACCTTCCCCTGCCGCACCCCGATATTGAGCACCGCATCGCTCAGGAAGCTGGATTTCCACGCGGGATCATTGTTCAAGTAGGGGGTTAAATCCAGGGCCTCACCGATATTGGAAAGATGCTGAATCCGGTTTCCCCAATAATAGGAAACATCCGGCGCTTCCCCCGCCGCGATACGGGTTTGCAGAATCCGCTGACACTGATCCCATGGTACAATATCAATCTTGAATTGTACGTTGGGGTTTTTTGCCACAAACATATCAACCGATTGCTGCATCAAATCTTCCCATTCGGGGAAAATATGCAGAAAATTGATCACCGTCTTCCCGTCGGATGACGCGTCACTTTTTCCACCGGCAAACAACATCCCGGTGACCGCTAACCCTATCAACAATACCGCCGCTAATCTCTTTACCGTTCTCATACACTGCTCCTCCTCTCAAATCGAGTATCATCCAACGGATGATTTTTACATAACTTAATGCGTTAAGTAAATATATATTATGATACCACAAGAATTTTAATCTGTCAAATTATTTTTTGACAAATATTTTAGGGCAGCGTATTCCCCGCCGCAGTATAGAGGCCATACCACTCCTCACGGGTAAGCACGATGTCCGTAGCCGCAACACAGTCCCGCAGGCGGTCGCTGTTCATCGTGCCGGTGAGGGGCTGAATCCGCGCCGGGTGCCGGAGTATCCAGGCAAGGGCAATGGCGGTGTTGGTCACGGCGTATTTTTTGGCAAGCTCGTCAATCAGGGCGTTAAGGGCGGGATATTTTTCACTCCCCAAAAACAGGCCCCCGCCCGCCCAGGGATTGCCGTATTGGAAGGGGGACCAGGCCTGTATGGTAATATCGTGGAGGCGGCAAAAATCAAGCACACTGCCGTCACGGTTCACCGCCCCGTCTTCACCCATATTAACGTGCAAGCCCGAAGTAATCATTGATGCGTTGGGGATACTTAATTGCAGTTGATTAACAACGATAGGCTGCTTCACGTACTTTTTCAAAAGCTGTATCTGCATGGGGTTCTGGTTTGACACGCCGAAACGCCGCACCTTGCCCGTTGTTTGCAATTCATTGAAGGCCTCCGCAACCTCCTCCGGCTCCATAAGCGCGTCAGGCCGGTGCAGGAGAAACACGTCAAGATAGCCGGTCTTCAGCCTTTTCAGGATACCGTCTGCCGCCTCAAGGATATACTTCTTTGAAAAATCAAAGTAGGTGGGCCGGATACCGCACTTTGACTGCAGGATAATTTTTTCCCGCACCGCCGCCGTCATGCCGATGGCCTCCGCAAAAATCGTTTCGCAGGAGCCGCCGCCGTAGCGATCCGCATGGTCAAAGAAATTCGCGCCAAGTTCAAGGGCGGTCTTTACAAAGCGTTCCGCTTCCTTTTTGGTAACCCCGTCCATCCGCATACAGCCGATGGCAAGCGCCGGGACCTGCAAACCTGAATTCCCTAAATTGATCGTTTTCATATAATTTCCTTTTTTTATCCCTACAGGGAACAACGTTTAAGCCACTCGGCGGCAATCAGCCCATGCCCCGCATCGGTGGGGTGAATACCGTCTTCGCTAAAAACCCCGGGCGGCGTCTGCACACAGGCTTCGGCAAATATGCCGTCAAGGGGAATATAGACGGTTTTATATTCCCGTGCAAATGCACGGATGGCAAGGACCTTTTCATATACATCCTCGTAAAAAACCATCTTTTCCGGATCAGCGGGAATAACATAGGGTTCAAGGAGGATGATCCTATCCGTAAACTGCCGGGCGATGTTCAGAATACTCCGGTAATTATCGGCAAACTGCGCCGAAGGGGTACGGACATTACTGTCGTAGCGCCGCCAGGTATCGTTTATGCCGATAAAAATTGACAGCACCGATGGACGGGTATCTTCGCAGTCATGCGTAAACCGTTTAAGCATCTGCGCGCTGGTGTCCCCGCCTATGGCGCGGTTAAAACACTCTACCCCAGGCAGGGCGGCGGCAATTTTTTTAGTATACCCGCTTAAACTGTGGGTATCATTCCGGTCACGGTCCGCATCGGTGATCGAATCGCCGTTAAACAATATCCGGTCTTTATCGGTCAGTGTCATGCTATCCCTTTACGCTGCCCGCCGCCAGGCCGCTGTAAATAAATTTTTGGGCCGCCAAAAAGATGACGAACATCGGCAATATGATGATGATCTGCCCGGCGCATATTATTTCCCAGCGGGTACCGAAGGAGGAAGTAAAACTGTAGAGCGCGGTTGATACCAGATGGACATTCGGCGCGTAAATAAAGGGGATGTAGAACTCGTTATAGACGCCGACAAACTTGATAATCAGCACCGTGGCAATGGCGGGTTTTAAGAGGGGCAGCAGTATTTTAAAAAACACCGTATAACTATTTGCCCCGTCAAGCCGGGCCGATTCGTCAAGTGACACAGAAATACTGTCAAGAAACTGGAGGAAAATATAAACCGCCAGAATGTCCGTCCCGCCGAACATCAGAATCGGCGCCAGCAGGTTGTCCACCAATCCCAGGGCGTTTACAATGCGGTACGTTATTACCTGGGTGGTAATTGAGGGTATCAGGGATACCAGTAAAAAGGCCGCCTTAACCACCTTTTTTCCTACAAACTCAAACCGGCTTAACACATAGGCGGTCATGGAACCGCAGAGGATCGCTATAATCAGGGACGCGGCAAGTACCAGCAGGGTGTTCAGAAAACCGATTGCCATGCCGCCGTCAATAAACGCATCGGCGTAGTTCTTCCACATCCACACCTTAGGCAGGGAAAATGCGTTGGATGCCCGGAAGTTGTCAACGGTTTTAAGGGAGCCCATAATAATCGGATAGATAGGAATTAGTACGGCTAACACAACCAACCCCAGCAGAATATATTTCAAAACTGAAACAAGGGTTTCGGCAGGGGGTGTCTTTTTTCTGCGGTTATTTTGCATAGTGTGTCCCCTCTTTTTTGTTTTCCCCAAAGAACAATTGCTGAACGCCGGTTACGGCTAATACAACGATGAGGATGATCGTTGACATGGCGGAACCCAATCCCAAATTTGGATTCTGCCCGAAGGAAACCCGGTAGGCCTCGATAACAAAGGAGGATGTCCCAAAGGAACCGCCGGTAATAATGTAGGGTACATCAAACACGGAGATCGCCCCTTTAACCGCCAGGATCATGTTCAGAAAAACAATCGGACGGATGCTGGGCATAATGATGTACCGGAAAACCTGCCAACTGTTCGCGCCGTCAAGGTCCGCCGCTTCGTAGAGCCCGGTATCAATCGAAGCGATAACCCCCAGGAACATAATGAAGTTAAGCCCTAAGAAGCGCCACACCGATACGATTGCCAGGAGGATATTGTTAATATCGCCGTTGGTAAGCCAGGACGCCGGACCCGTGCCGCCAAAAAGGCTTAACAGGCTGTTGAGGGTGCCATAGCTTGGCTCAAAAAACACATAAAACATGTAGCCCGCGGCAACGCCGTTTATCAGATAGGGGAAAAAAATCATTCCCTTAAAAAACCCCTTGCCCTTCGCCGTAAAGGTGAGTATGGTGGCAAGCAGCATCGCTAACGCAAGCTGAACAAAGGCCCCTACCAGGTAGTAGAAGCTGTTCAGGAGCGCGCGCCAATATTCCGGCTCGGTAAAGATGCGCTTGTAGTAATCAAAGCCCCGGAAGGACATTTTTCCCAAACCATCCCACCGGAAAAAGCTCACCACCGTTACACCCAGCACCGGCAGCAGGGAAAACACCACGAGCAGCAATACCGGCAGGGCAAGAAAGGACGCGACGAACAGATATTCTTTTCGCCGCCGGTCCCGTAGTATCGGGCTCAACGGAACGCCGCGGGCTGCAATCGTCATACGCGCCTCCTAGTTTCCAAATACGTCGGCAATTCCGCGCTTCCATTTGGCGCTAACGGTGGCGATATAATCCTTGTAGCTCTGGCCGTTTGATTTGAGCGCCTCCTCAACAATCCGTTCACGCCAGGATTGTTCACCCCGCATACCGATTGAGGATTCCGCTTCCACTGCGGAAAGTTTCCCTTCCATATTACCGGTGGCGCTTGTTTCACCCACCAGCACTACCCGGTTTGCCTCGGTAAAGCCGTCATAGAAGCTGGGATTAGCCGCGCCCTTTAAGGGAGAAACGCCCCCGGCATAATCGGAGAAACCGCTTTCTTCGGTCAGCCATTTTAAGAACCGCGCGGCGACAATCTTTTTATCAGCCGAACTTTTTTTATTTATGCCGAAGTAATAATCCGGCGAAACCGGTATTACGATTTTTCCCGCGTTCGGCCCCGATACCTGCTCATAGGGAAAGGGCATAAATCCTACATCGCTTGGATTGATGGCGGCGTCTCCCGCAACGGCGTTTGCCGCTTTAAGGGTTTCGGCTTTTTCGACAAACTGTGGAAAGGCCCATGAACCAAAGAGCATAAAACCGATTTTGCCCCGGTTAAAGTCTACCTTACAATTTTCCCAGTCCGTGGTGGAGGGGTCGGCTTCGCTCCAGCCGTTTTTTACGATGGTGTACAATACTTCCTGGGAAGCGTACAAGGGTTGGCCTTCCTCAAAGGCGTTTTGGGATTCGGGAAGCTCGCCGTAATAGTATGCGGCGTTACCGGCAAAAACCGTGGGCAGGTAACCCCAGGATTCGAGGGGCCATTTGTCCTTGAAGTTGGTGTAATAGGCGCCCTTAAAGCCATCGGTTTTTTCAAGAGCCGCGTCAATGGCGGCGAGCCAGGAGTAAAAGGTCTTCAAATCACGGGGGAAATCGGCGGGGTTGTCGCTTAACCCGGATTTCCGCAGCACACTTTTATTGTACACCAGGCCGATGGCGGTACCGTAATCGGGGATGCCGTAAACATTATTGTTGGCAACCTGCACATCAAGATAGTTATAGGTATTGCCGAAATCCTGCAAAGTCCCGAAGGCGGTAAAATACATGGGCAGGGATTCCTTCGCGATACCGTGGGGGATCAGCGCTACATCGCCGAAGGTTCCCGATGGCAGGCTCTGCATAACAATTGATTCGTAGTTCGTAATGCAGTCCCAGGTAATTTTGCAATTCGGGTTTGCCTTTTCAAATTCCGCCTTATAGCGGGCCAGTATTCCCGCTTGATCCATGTCGGTCCGGTTAAACTTGACCGTAATACCGGTCTCCTTCGCCGGCACGGGCAAATTTGCCCAATCGAGCCCAAGGGCGTCCTCCCCCTTAGCAGAGCCGCCGCAGCCTGCAAACACCAGTAAAATCGTACAGGCAGCCAAAAAACCGGACAATACGCGCTTTGTATCTCTCATAATTTCTCCTTCCTCCATCTCGGAATCATTTTAATTACTTAACGCATTAAGTTAATTTTATGATAACACAGAATTTTAAGTTTGTCAAACATTATTTTTGCTCTTGACAAAAAAATATTGCCCATTACAATGAACTTATATTTTGCTAACGCATTAGGTAAACATGGGGCAAATTCTATGACAATTAGCGATGAATTTAAGGCGCAGCTAACCCAACGGATGATCCCTTTCTGGTCATCCCTGGCGGATACCCAACACGGCGGGTTTACCGGCGAGCATGACGGCGTTAAGCCCCACCCTACGGCGGATAAGGGCAGCATCTATCACGCCCGGATACTGTGGTTTTTCAGTTCCTGCGCGGCGGAAACGCCGGAACCGGGGGAGCGGGAGCGCCTGCTCAAAAACGCCGCACATGCCTACGAATTTATCAAACGGGTCTTTATTGACGAAAAAGCGGGGGGCGTATACTGGACGGCGGATTATACCGGCAAACCCCTGGATACGGACAAGCATGTATACGCCCTGGCGTTTACCCTCTACGGCCTTTCCGCCTATTACCGGGCGGCAAAAAACCCGGAAGTCCTGGCGCTGGCCCGGGCTGTTTTTACCGATATGGAAACCCACTACCGTACCCCGCAGGGTTATATAGAACAATGTGACGCAAACTTTACGCCCCAGGTCAACAAAAAATTATCCGAATCCCTCTTTACCCCAAAAACGATGAATTCCATGCTCCATGTAATGGAAGCATACACCGAGTTTTTTAACGCCGCCGGGGAAGGCAAAGAGGCGCTTGGGTACATCTATGGTCTGATCCTCGATCATGTGCTCTGCGACGAAAAGGGGCGCATGGACCTTTTTTTTGATGATACCTTCCGCCCCCAAAGCGATGAAAAATCCTACGGCCACGACATTGAAGCCTCCTGGCTTTTAACCGAAGCCGCCCGCGCCCTTGGACGGCTGCCGACGGATCAGCCCCGGTTTTTGCGGCTTTTGGATACCACCCTTGCGGAGGGCTTTGACGGTACAGCCCTGGCTAATGAGCACAAAAACGGCGTCCGGGACACCGACCGAATCTGGTGGGTGCAGGCGGAAGCGGTGGTGGGATTGGTAAACGGTTACGAGCTTACCGGTTCCGCTGACTACCTGAAACACGCCCGGGCGGTCTGGGAATACACCAAGGCAAACTTAATCGGTGAAAAAGAATGGTTCTGGGGAAAAACCATCACCGGAAAACCCTTTGATAAGCCCTTTGCGGGGATGTGGAAATGTCCCTACCACAACGGCAGAATGTTTTTGGAGGTTATAAAGAGACATGTCGATTTTTGAAACGGAAAAAAAACAGAGGGAAGCGGACTTTGCCGCCTTCATTACCCGGAAAAATGTCCGGCTGCCCAGCAAAAATGGCCGCTATTCCCGCTACCAATATCCGGTGCTAACCGCGGACCACGCGCCCCTGGAATGGCGTTATGATTTCTCCCCGGAAGACAACCCTTTCTTTATGGAGCGCCTAGGGGTTAACGCGGCTTTTAACGCCGGAGCGATTCTCTGGCAGGGAAAATTTTTACTGGTTGTCCGGGTCGAGGGGGAAGACCGTAAATCCTTTTTCGCCATTGCGGAAAGCCCCAACGGGGTCGATAATTTCCGTTTCCGGGACTACCCGATGGACCTTCCGGATATCCCAGGCGAAACCAATGTGTACGATATGCGCCTTACCGCCCACGAAGACGGCTGGATCTACGGGCTCTTCTGTTCCGAAAGCAAGGACACCGCATCAAAAGAAATTTCCGCCGCCTGTGCCGCCTGCGGTATTGTCAGGACACATGACCTCAAAACCTGGGAACGCCTGCCGAACCTTATCTCCCACTCCGGGCAGCAGCGGAATGTGGTACTCCACCCTGAATTTGTAGGGGGTAAATATGCCTTTTACACCCGGCCCCAGGACGGCTTTATCGACACCGGCTCCGGGGGCGGCGTTTGTTTCGGCTATTGCGATGATATCCTGCACCCAGAGCTGGGTACAGAAAAACTATTGAGCCCCCGCCGCTACCACACTATTACTGAAGCAAAAAACGGCGCAGGCGCTCCGCCTATCCGTACCCCCAAAGGCTGGATTCATATTGCCCACGGGGTACGGAACACCGCCGCGGGACTCCGCTACGTTATTTATGTGTTTGCCACTTCCCTTACGAACCCCGAAAAAGTGATCGCCGAACCGGGGGGCTATTACATTGCTCCGGAAGGGGAAGAACGGGTGGGGGATGTGTCGAATGTGGTGTTTACCAACGGAGCAATTCTCCATGAGGGGATAGTGTACATTTACTACGCGTCCTCGGACACCCGCACCCATGTGGCGACCTGCACCCTTGAACAGTTGATTGACTACACCTTTAATACACCACCGGACGGGTTACGGTCATACGAAAGCGTGCAGACCCGGAAAAGCCTGATCACGAAAAACCTTACGCGGCGGTAAAAAACGCAACCGCAACAGCTTCCCGGTAAAAACTAAGGGGGCCTATTCGTTTGAAGTTATGTAAACGCAGGAGTGCCTGTCACATAGCGGCCGTCGCAGAACACCATGGAAGCGGGGCCGTCCCAAGGCTCCATGATACAAGCGTGGTATTCGTAAAAGGCCTTTAACTCCGGGGATATGGGGTTCTTGTCGTTCCAGGATTCGGGGATGAGCATCATCAGGGCATGGGGGAGGCTGCGGCCGGACATGACCAGCAGTTCCAGGGCATTGTCAAAGCTGGCGGAATCGCTCCGGCCGGGCTCCAGAACCGGGAGTATGTCCTGCAAGGCGGCCCCAAAACGGGGGTGGGTGAATAGGGATTCCCGTGCGGCCATCCAGAAACGTCATACAGGGCAACAGAGGAACAACACAAGACGACCTGATACGGATACTGAACCCTATCATCACGGGATGGAGCACCTATCACCAAGGGGTAGTAGCCAAACAAATCTTTTCAAAATTGGATAATCTAATGGCTCTGTTCCATAATGCGAGACCTACTCTGGAGTCTGACCTTGTAAGGGGCAATAACCCTCTCCTACCACGCTGCAAGAAATATAGAAGCTTCATTTTTTAGTCGTATTATCAATCCATCTCCATT
>BNUY01000077.1 GCA_025997715.1 Spirochaetia bacterium | reverse complement strand
GGGGGGAATTTTTTTTAAAAAAATGGAAAATTAAATAAAGGGAAAGGGTTTTTTGGGGGAAAACTACTGTAGTTTTTTTTTCCCGGGGGGTAAATTCCTTTACATGTGGGAACGGGGTTGGGGGGGGGGTTTGGGGGAGAAAAAAAAAAATCCCGGGTTTCTTTAAAAAACCAAGGTTTTGGGGGAAAAAAAAATTCCCCCCCCCCCCCCCCCCCCTCCCTCATGTAATTCCTTATATAGTAAAGAATTATCGCGATCAACTGATAAATTTATATCTCAAAAAAGGCTGGGTTTCATGATGGAATATCGGCTTTTTTATATTTCTCTTCAATTAATACGCGGAAAACTTCCGCGCAAAATGCGAAGGGGGAATGGCTTTACCGAGCCGGGCGGCTTTCAAGAGCCGTAGAACAGCAACCGGATTATCTATTCGATGCTGTTGTCGGCGCACGAGTAGGTATTCGGCTTTCATTCGTTTAACAAGAGCGGGTACAAGAGGTGTACGTACAAGGGGAGAAAATTTGCCCTGAGAACTACGCTGCTTGTGCTACACCGTTACTTTTTGTGCGAAGGAGGCAGCATGTATGCTTCTGGATTCTTTTAAGCGGGATATTATTAATCAACTTGTGGTGGCAGACGACGGCAGGGTACTGCGCAATCCCCTGTCGCCGTATTTCCGTGCATTTACCGGCGCATTCTCGGCGGACACGCCCTTTACGTTTTACTTCGAGGTAAAAAATAAACCGGTTATGTTTGTCTACGATTCTACTCCTATTACCGCCCGTTCCAGCCGCGCCGTATTTAATCTCTTGGGGTTTAATTCCCCGCCCTTTAGGGCGATTCAACTGGGGGTGTGGGGGATTTGTTCCCCCACAAAAACAAAGTTTTCAATGAGAAATCTTCAATACCTCGCCCTTTAGGGCGAGGATTATTTATTTTCCAGACTAATAATATATAGTCCTTCCAAACCACCTATTTTCTAAGCCATAACATGCTGATCTTTTCCGACTGCCTGCGTGCTACGATTGAATATGCAGGCCAGAGCGGGTGTAAGCCTGTTCCGGTTATATCTACAAACCAAAAAAGCAAAGTATGGGTCTACTATTATGAAACACACGGTAGCGCTTATCGGATGCGGACGTATCAGTTCTAAGCATATAGAAGCATTTGTCAGCAATGCGGAAACAATGCAATTAACTTCGGTTTGTGATCCGATCATTGATCGTGCTGAGCAAAAGAAAAAAGAATACCAGACAAGTATCCCAGTCGCAGAAGTAACGGTGTATGCAGATTACCGGAAAATGCTCGCGGAACAGAAACCCGACATGGTGACCATCGCAACTGAATCGGGGAAACATAAGGATATAGCCATGGCGTGCCTTGAAACGGGCTGCTATGTGATCTGCGAAAAGCCTATGGCCCTTTCAACAAAAGACGCGGATGCCATGATTGCGACAGCGCAGAAATACAACAAAAAACTGGCCATCTGTTTCCAAAACCGGTTTAATGCGCCGGTACAGCGATTACGCACAGTACTTGAAGAGGGGCGTTTTGGCCGTCTGCTTCACGGCATGGTACAGATTCGCTGGAACCGCAATGAAGCTTATTATGCCGAGGCTCCCTGGCGGGGAACTTGGGAGCAGGACGGCGGAACACTGATGAATCAATGTACACATGGAATTGACCTTCTCCAGTGGATGATGGGTGAAGACGCGGTACGGGTACAGGCTCAAACACGGTGTTTTATGCGGCCCATAGAAGCAGAAGATTTTGGGGCGGCTATTGTTGAGTTTAAGAGCGGCGCTATGGGAATTATTGAGGGAACAGTCGATGTCTTCCCCACAAATCTGAACGAAACACTCTCTCTTTTTGGTGAAAAGGGGACGGCAGTTATCGGTGGGCTTGCGGTTAACAGGATTGAGACCTGGCGTTTTGCGGATGCCGGTTTTGTTGGGGATACGGAAGAAAAAGTTCTGGACCCAAACCAAAAAGATCCGCCTACGGTTTATGGTTTTGGACATTCGGCCCTATTTAAGGATTTTGTTGATGCGATTCGGCAGAATCGGGAACCCCTTGTTTCCGGAGAAAAGGGGCGGAAAGCCCTTGAAATAATATTGGCGATATATAAATCACAGAAGACCGGTATGCCTGTTGATCTGCCATGCGATTTTTCAACTCTGGAAATGGCCGGAGAATTTAAATGAAAGTACCCTTTTATGATGCGACTCGGGAATATGCGCTTTACAAATCAGAATTTGATCAAGCGGTTTCAGAGGTAATTACTTCCGGTGCTTTTATTTTAGGAAAACAGGTCAATGACTTTGAGGAAGCTGTTTGTAAGTATACCGGCGCGAGTTATGCGGTAGGCATCGCCAATGGGAGCGATGCATTGGTGATTGCGTCCGATATATTGGATTTTAAGAATGGCGCTGAGATTTTAACCCCGGTATTCACTTTTTTTGCTTCTGCATCTTGTATAGCCCGCCTGGGCGGCAAGCCGGTTTTTTGCGACATAGATGAAGATACGTATTGTATGGATATGCGCGATGCTGAAAACCGGATTACCAATAAAACTAAAGGGATACTGCCGGTTCATCTTTTTCTGCAAACTGCAGATATGATCGCGTGTATGGAAATTGCAGAAAAACACCATCTTGCGGTACTGGAAGATGCCGCCGAAGCCTTTGGTATGAGGACGCTGTATAAAGGCGAACATAAATATGCGGGGCTTATCGGCGATTTTGGCGTATTTTCTTTTTTCCCCACCAAGACCCTCGGCGGATATGGTGATGGCGGGATGATTGTTACCAATAATGAGGAATTGTATCAAAAAGCCAAAAGTTACCGCGTCCATGGCTCAACTGTACGATACCACCATGATTATATCGGTTATAACTCCCGGCTTGATACTTTGCAGGCTGCGATACTGAATGTAAAATTATACCATATTGATACAGCCATACAAAAACGTGAAAAACACGCCGTCCAATACAGGGAATTATTGAAAGATATTGCAGAGATTAAACTGCCGGTTGTTAAAAATAATCATAAAGAAGTATATTAGGCATTTTGCATTCAGGCTGAAAAACGAGATGAGCTTGAGGCGCATCTAAAAGATAAAGGAATAGGGACATCAATCTATTATCCTCTTCCGCTTCATTTGCAAAAGTGTTTTGCATACCTTGGGTACAAAAAAGGTGATTTCCCGGTTGCGGAAAGATTGTGCGGAAGAGTTTTGGCGCTTCCTATGTTTCCCGAACTGGCTGAATATGAAGTAAGCTTTGTGTGTGAAAGTATAAAGGCTTTTTACAAAAAATGAATAGAACGCGTACCGCCCCCATAAGAAGAGCCAAATATAAGCCATTAAGATTTAATACAGAGCGTAGGAGCAATGATCTGTTTTGCCATAAAAATAAGGTTATTGCTATATGAAGATATTGATAGGTTCTTGCGGAGGTTTAACGGGAATTTATCTTGCAAGACAATATAAAAAAGATAATTACCTGGTTGGTATAGATAACAATTACAAGAGTACCGGTAAATTTTTTGTTGATGATTTTGTTATAGTGCCATCGTTCAGAGAAAAAGATTATATAGATAGAGTTACTGAAATACTACTAAAATATAAAATAGATGTATTTATACCAACACATTCAGAAGAGATATCTATAGTATCTGAAAATAAAGATAAGATTGAGAAAATCATTAAGGGAAAATTGCTTGTTTGCGATATTCAAACGATTCGAATTTTCGAAAATAAATTAAATGCCTATATTGAAGTTAATAAAAAGGGCATACGGTGTCCAAGAATAATCTATAATGATGCGGATATAAAGCAGTTTCCCGTTTTGCTGAAACCAAAAATAGGTAGTGGAAGTTGCGGAATCATTAAGATTAATACGATAGATGAATACAACCTTTACGCTTCAAATACGAGCCTTTTTTTTACTGATTATTATGATTGGGATGAGTATACGGTAGATTGTTTTTTTTCAAGAAATTTCGGTTTAGTGGATTATTATATCAGAAAACGAATAAAAAGTATTGGCGGAGCCGTTTCTATTACCGAATCGGCTATGGAAATTGATATTTCAAGGGAAATTAGAATTCTGGAAAATGAATTCGCATTTATAGGGCCTGTAAATTTCCAGTTCTTTTATCAGGGTGGTGAAAAGATTTTTTTTGATTTTAATCTTAGATTTGCATCAGGTGGGTTGCCTTTAGCCGTTCATTCGGGTCTTAATATTCCAAATTTACTTTTACAAGAATCTATGGGAATTATTTATGATAAGAATATTAATATTAATTTATCAAAAATGCCAATGTATAGATATTATGAGGAGTTGTTTGATTGACGCAAGTTTTTTTGGATTTTGACGGAACAATAGTTAATGTCTGGAAACGGTATTATAAAATTTTTTGTGATTTTTACAAAATAGACTTAAATTTTGAGTTATATAAAAAAGAAAAGAAATTATTGCAGGACGATTATTTATTAGCAAAAAAACATACAACTACCAATTATTTTTCAGATTATAAAATTTACAAAACAAACAGCTTGGAAAATTTGGATTATTTGCAATTGGATACATTGATACTGGATCGATGTAGAAATATTAAAGATTGTAAAATACTAACCTATCGAAATAAACCTGATAATTTATTTTTACAAATGAATTATTTAGGATTAAATTTAGATACAAAAAATGTAATTATTTTAAATCCAATGACTATAACAAAAAAAGATTATTTATTAGGTTATGCTGATGCAATTATAGTTGGCGATTCCGAAAGTGAATATGTATGTGCCGACAATAAAAATACGGCTGTTTTCTTGGTAAAAACCGGTCTGCGAAATGTCGAAGCCTATACCTATAGAAAAAACGTGCAAGTAATTGAAGACATTAATCACTTTTTCAACAAAAAATTGCATGGCGAATATGTGCTGGTGTAATGGAGCTCTACGAGGGTGCAGGGGAAAACTGGATAGGGAAGGGTACAAGATAGAGGATTTCGAGGCGGAAACTAGTTGACAAAATATAACGCTATATGTTATGTTTTGTATACCAATTATGCAGTCCATCAAAAAACTGGCAAGCAGCCTTTGGTGGGATTGTTTGCTGGGGATATTCAAGGAGGAAAAAATATGCCTTTAATAGATAATGTTCATCAAGGTAATGTTCGATTTACCCATAAGGACTTTACATTATTAAATTTTTCATTTACAGGAAGCATATATAAAGATAGTGCTTTGTTAGGAAATAATGTAAACATTGAAGCAAGTTAAGATATAACAGGTAAAATTAAGATACTAATGAAAACTCCATTAGATATTCCTTCAATTGATGATAATAGGAAATTCATTAATTATGAAATACTTGGGGAGGATAATGATTTCAATTATAAAATAGGTGACTTCTTTTTTACCGCCTGCAACCATGAATTTTCACAAATACACCAGTTTGTTTATGAAGGGACTGCAAGTTCAAATATTTTAATAGCAAGAAAAAATCAAGGCATAGTAGATGTTGTTGTCTGTGATTGCATTTGTAGTGAAATTCCAAGATATAATGATAATATTATTATAGAATGGCGTGATATTAATATTTCACCGAATAGGAATCAATGGAATAATCATGAAATAATACATATTTTTAAGAACATTCTGGGTGCAACATTACAATATCCAGTTCCGGTTATGGAACAATTTGATGTTTTGAATGAAATAAAATTATATGACAAATTGGAATATATTATGTCTTTTATAACAGGACGTGATTTTGGAATTTCAATATGCAAATATATCAACAATGCTAATCAATCGATCGAATTATATGTAATACGAAATCGAACAACAAATAATTCAGCCAATTATCAAGTTCTTGGAGAGAACATTATAAAAATAAAGAATTTAATCGAAAATTGCGATACTCTGAATAAAATTGAAAATGATTATTATAAAGAGACAATTAGTTCTCTTTCAAAAATGCATAGTGAATCTGATATAATAATAAAATGGGCAATTCTTATTATAACATTTGAGAGATTTCTTAATAATATTCTTTTGGAAAAAGGTGTTGGTGAACGTATAATAAAAAAAGGAAATCTGAAAATAAAGTTAGGAATGTATAATAAAAAAATCAACAAGAAAATCCCAAAGGCATATTTAAATGACAATAAACTAATAACCGATTATAGAAACCCTCTTATGCATGGGGGGAAATTGAATGAGACAAATATTGATAATATTGTTTCTCACTTCTTTAAATATACTGATCTATTATATTCACTTCTATTAGAAAGCATGGGATACAATGACGATATAATACTTAGTTCTAATAGTTTTTCATCGGGAAAAATATTATTGTAAAGCAAGAAACGGTGCATAACGAGGCCGGAGGAAAAGTCATTTTGCAGAAAAAATATGCCTCTAAATGAATGTTTTACCGTAGTTTTATGGCATGAAATGAGGGTAAAATTTTGCATGAAAGGGTTTTCCGACAGTCTCAACATACGGTTTATGGTTCGTCGCTTCGCTAATCATAAAAAATAAAGCAGCGTATTATATGATAATTTCTGATTTTACCTATACTTCATATTTACACTTGCTTAAACTTATTGCTAAAAATGGCTATACCATTACTGGTTATCATAAGTATTCGGAAGCTGCATATCCCTGTATACTCCGTCACGATATTGATAATGATGTGGAAAAGGCTCTGGAACTTGCAAAACTTGAAGCTGACAATTCGGTGCAATCGACATATTTTATTTTACTCAATACCAATTTCTATAATGTGTTTTCAAGTACAGTCAATAAAACGTTGAAAGAAATGACAAACAATTCATTGCTAATGTTTATATGCAAAACAAAATATTTCCAGAAAACTATTCCGAATAGTCTTTTTCAGTTTTATTGTCAAGATCCAGGGTATTAGATGGTGTATGCCTAAAGAAAAATCAATCACCCGCGTATTAATATGGCAAACAGCAGGGAGATTTATTTTACAAGGAATCGGTTTTATTACCGCTCCAATATTTACAAGATTATTAACGCCTTCAGATTATGGACAGATCGCAGTATATACGGCTTGGGTTTCCTTGTGTAGTCTATTTGTTGGTTTGCAGACTCACGGTTCTATCGCAAATGCAAAAATAAAATACGGTGATAACAAAATAGATGGTTATTTATCAAGTATTATGACCCTTTCGGTCATATCTTTCGCTGCTCTATTAATAATTTCAATAGTTGCTAATGGATTTTTTGCAAGGCTATTGGGATTGCGTTCCGATCTAGTCGTTCTGCTTGTCATACAAAGTTTTGCTTCTTTTTGTATTGCATTTTATACAGCAAAACTTATACAATATAAACAAGCGGAACGAAGTACCTTGTTATCATTGATTGTTTCATTGTTAAGTACCGGCTTATCAGTAGGTTTTTTGTTTCTTATATCTGAAAATAGATATATTGTTAAAATATATACAAATGCAATTCCGACAGTTATTATCGGTAGTATTATTGTTTTCTATGTTTACATAAAAGGGAAACGATTATTTGATAAGCAGTATTTGAAATACTGTCTTTCTTTAACATTGCCATTGATTTTGCATGGCGCCGGAGGGTTAATATTGTCCCAGAGTGACAGGGTCATGCTGCAAAAAATGATCGGAGAGAGTTCTGCCGGCATATACAGTTTTGCATATACTGTTGCTTTGGTAATATTTATTCTTTGGGTGTCCTTTAATACCACATGGGTTCCGTTTTATTATGAATATAAAAAGAACAATTCTGTAGAAATGATTTTACTAAGGACAAGAAATTATACGATTGTTTTTTCCATTGTTACTATGGGGTTTATATTATTATCGCCGGAAGTTTATAGACTAATGGCTCCAAAAGAATATTGGTCAGGCATACAATTGATACCTCTTATCGCGATAGCATATTATTTTAATTTTTTGTATGCTTTTCCGGCAAATTTTGAATTTTATAATGAAAAAACAAAATTAATATCGCTAGGAACTATTTTTGCGGCGATAATTAATGTTGTATGTAATTTTTTGTTAATACCGGTTTACGCCGGAATGGGGGCCGCCATAGCAACATTAATTTCGTTTGTGTTTTTGTTTGCATTCCATGAGATAATTGCACGATTTGTAATAAAAAAATATGAAAATAAATTTGGAATATACTGCCTTGGCTTACTGCCTATTGCTATGACAGTTTTTTTGTTTTATTCTTTACAGGACTTATGGTTTATCAGATGGGGCATCGGGCTTATTTTGGGGATTTATTTGTTACATCGTATTATAAGGCGAAAGGCTATTTTTTAATATATGATATTTAACTTGAACCAATTTATATCAAAACATGTTATTAAAAGAGAAAAAAGTTTATTTCACAAGGATATTTCTGATAATTTTGATAAATTGCAAAAATCAATATGTAATAAATCTGTTCTTGTTATTGGTGGAGCTGGAAGTATCGGCAGTTCTTTTATTAAGAATTTATTGCCTTTTAAACCTAAAACTCTCGTAGTTGCAGATATAAGCGAAAATGGTCTTGCTGAGCTAACCAGAGATCTGCGCAGTACATCCGGTTTTTATGTGCCGGATGATTATATGCCATATCCGATTAATTATGCTGATCCTGCATTCAGAAAGCTATTTCAGGCTAGAAAAGGTTTCGATATTGTTGCAAATTTTTCAGCGCATAAACATGTTCGTAGTGAAAAGGATATATTTTCGGTTGAAGCGTTGTTACAAAACAATGTGTTAAAAATGTGGCAGTTTATGGACTTATTAATTGAATATCCGCCGGAACGTTTTTTTTGCGTTTCTACGGATAAAGCTGCCAATCCGGTAAATATTATGGGCGCCAGTAAAAGAATAATGGAGGATATTGTTTTTTCATATTCGGATAAATGTAATGTTAATGCGGCTCGTTTTGCGAATGTAGCGTTTTCAAATGGCTCATTGCCTGCCGGGTTTATTGAGAGAATAAACAAACAGCAGCCAATAGCCGCTCCCGAAGATGTTCGGCGGTATTTTGTATCTCCGGAGGAGAGTGGGGAAATATGTATGCTGGCATGTATACTGGGAAATAACCGGGAAATATTTTTTCCAAAACTTGATGTTTCGCAAATGACAACCTTTTCGGATATAGCTGAAAAACTACTTTTTTCTCTTGGATATAAACCTGTAAGATATGAATCCGCAGAAGCCGCAATAAAGGCGGCGGCTTCAATCGGGCAGAATAATAATGAGTATCCGGTGTTTTTCTCAAAATCAGATACGACCGGTGAAAAAGAATATGAGGAATTTTATACCGAAAAGGAAACAGTTGATCTTGATAGATATAATGCACTGGGAGTAATCAAAGATATTAAACCTGTAAGCGGTGATACAATAGAAACAGTGCTTGATAAATTTTGCAAAGCATTTTCAGATGCCAATACCACAAAAGAGGATATTGTTAAAATAGTTCATTCGTATTTACCCAATTTTGGGCATATTGAAAAAGAAAAAAACCTTGATTCAAAAATATAAGATGATGATACAGCAAACCGTTGATTTTATCAAAGAATTATACAAGGATAAAAATACGATC
Organism: Spirochaetia bacterium; assembly: GCA_025997715.1. GTDB lineage: Bacteria > Spirochaetota > Spirochaetia > Treponematales > Breznakiellaceae > Termitinema. The sequence continues at coordinate 4,679 of BNUY01000077.1, read as the reverse complement.
CAGCTTCATGAACCGGTCTTTTTTGGCAATGAGAAAAAGTATGTAAATGATTGTATTGATACTACGTTTGTTTCAAGCGTTGGTAAATATGTAGACCGTTTTGAAGAAATGATTGCCGGTTATACCGGTTCTGCCAGGGCTGTTGCCTGCGTAAATGGCACAAATGCGCTTTATTTGGCTTTAAATCTAGCTGGTGTTGAGCAGAATGATGAGGTAATAACACAGCCATTAACTTTTATAGCGACTGTAAACGCTATAACTTATTGTAACGCTAATCCAATCTTTATAGATGTTGATAAAGACACAATGGGTCTTTCGCCGAAAAAAATAAATGAATGGTTGAACCATAATGCAAAATTGGATGCATATCAATGTATAAATCGTATCACAGGAAACCGTATAAAGGCTTGTGTACCTATGCATACCTTTGGACATCCGGTGCATATAGATGAATTGATAAATATTTGTGCAAAATGGCATATAGAATTAATTGAAGATGCTGCAGAAAGCCTTGGAAGTTTTTATAAAGAAAAACACACCGGAACATTCGGCTGTATTGGGGTTTTAAGTTTTAATGGTAATAAAACTATTACAACCGGCGGCGGGGGAATGCTTCTGTTTCAGGATAAAGGTATGGGGAATTACGCGAAGTATTTGACAACCCAGGCTAAGATTCCGCATAAATGGGAGTTCAAACATGATAAGATAGGGTACAATTACCGGATGCCGAATATCAATGCCGCCCTGGGATGCGCTCAAATGGAAAACATTGAGGCATTTCTGAATAACAAGCGGGAAACAGCAATGAAATACAAACGATTTTTTTCCAGTATTGGGATGCAGTTTTTTGATGAACCCAAGGAGTGCAAATCAAATTTTTGGCTTAATTGTGTTATCTTGGGGGGCAAAGAAGAACAAATACAATTCTTGACCGAAACAAATAATAAGGGCGTGATGACTCGTCCTCTGTGGGAATTGATGAACAGGCTGCCGATGTTCGCAGAATGTCAGCGCGGCAATCTGACAAATGCCGAATGGTTTGCCGATAGGGTTGTTAATATACCAAGTGGAGTTAGGAACAGTAATTAATGCCTGCTATTGATTTAACACAATTCATGGTTTCTGAAGATACGCTTATTATTGATGCAATGGATATAATTGATAGGAATGCCAAGGGAATTGTATTTATTTGTAAGGATACTGTCGTTTTGGCAACCTTGACCGATGGGGATATACGGAGACATATACTTGCCGGTAAATCATTAACCGCATCTGTTTCAGAAGCGGCTCATTATAATTTTAATGCGCTTCCCGCTGCGAGTAGTTATACAGAAATTGAGGCATTTTGCGATAAATTATCAATTAATGTTCTCCCTGGTGTAGATCAAAATGGAAAACTAAGTACTATTTTCTTTAAAGATGGAAAAGATAAGATAAATGATATAAAAAAAATAGATGTTCCTGTGGTCATTATGGCTGGCGGAAAGGGAACCCGTTTGTATCCTTATACAAAAATATTACCTAAGCCGCTGATTCCAATCGGTGATATTACTATTACTGAACACATATTAAATAAATTCATTGAAATTGGCTGCGGTAAATATTTTATAATTGTTAATCATAAGAAAGAAATGATAAAAGCATATTTTTCTGAAATTGATACATCGGACGTTTCAATAGAATTTCTTGATGAAAACGAATTCAGAGGAACCGGTGGTGGTCTTTCTCTATTGAAATCTTTAATTTCTGAAACATTTTTCTTTTCTAATTGTGATATTCTGGTTCTGGGTGATTATTACGATATGTATGAACAGCATAAAAATTCCGGTAATTTGCTCACTATGGTTTGCGCAACAAAGTCATTTTCTTTCCCCTATGGTACTGTTGATGTTGGTGGGGATGGAAAAATCCGTTCTTTGACGGAGAAACCTTCTTATTCATTTTTAACAAACACAGGTTTCTATATTATTGAACCTGAATTTCTTAAATTTGTTCCAGACAATATTTTTATTCATATTACTGATATTATTCAAAATTGTATTAATCATGGTAATAGTATAGGCGTCTATCCGGTAAGTGAAAACCAATGGTTTGATATGGGCAACCATGAAGATATGGAGAGAATGATTAATAGAGTTGTGAAAGCTAAGGCTCAGGCTTGACAGATGTATAACAAGCTGTTGCTTGTCGGGGCAGGTGGTCATTGCCGCTCGGTCATTGATAGCATCAATTATGTACAATATTCGGATATTGGTATCGTTGATTTACCTGAAATGGTAGGGAAAAATATTTTTTCTATACCTATTGTGGGAACTGATGAGGATATTGAATCATTGTTTGAAAAAGGATACCACCAGGCGATTATTACATTAGGTAGTGTAGGAAATCCTGATAAACGTATTAAATTATATCATAAATTAAAATTGATTGGTTTTCAATTTCCAAAAATTATTGATTCTACTGCTATTGTATCACAGATTAGTGTAGAAATGGCAGATGGGGTTTTTGTTGGTAAAGGCGTAATTATTAATACCGGTGTAAAATTGGGAACTTGTGCAATTATAAATAGCGGCGCTATTATTGATCATGATTGCGAAATAGGGCAATTTGTACATATCGGTCCAGGAGTTCGTATGTCGGGTGGGATTCATATTCAGGATAATGTTCATGTAGGTATAGGGAGTAGTATGATACAATCAATATCAGTTGGAAGAGATTCAATTATCGGTGCGGGCAGTGTGGTTGTTTCTGATATTGAAGAAGGAGTTATTGCTTTTGGTATTCCCTGTAGAGTTTATCATAAAGGTAATGAAGTAGCTATATGAGTGTTTTTATTATTGCAGAAGCCGGCGTCAATCATAATGGCAGTATGGAAACTGCAAAGAAAATGATTGATACGATAGCCGAATTTGAAGTTGACGCAATTAAATTTCAAAGTTTTTGTGCCAAAGATTTGGTTATAGCTTCAGCAAAGAAAGCTGACTACCAGCAAAAGACAACAGATATATCTGAATCGCAATTTGAAATGATAAAGAAATTGGAATTAAGTGCCGCAGAGCATGATGAATTAATAGCGCATTGCAATATAAAAGGCATTCAATTTCTTTCAACGGCATTTGATATTAATAGTATTTTTTTGTTAAAAGAACGCGATGTCCCAATGTACAAAATCCCTTCCGGCGAGATTACCAATTTGCCATATCTTATTGCAATTGCAAAAATTGGCAAACCGATTATTCTATCAACGGGTATGAGCACATTGGATGAAGTAAAAACAGCCGTTGAAATATTGAAACAGAATGGTTCGGGAGAAATAACGGTTCTTCATTGTAACACCGAATATCCAACGCCTTATAGTGATGTCAATCTAAATGCAATGTTGACAGTCAAGAATGCTTTGGGGGTCAAAGTAGGATATTCTGACCATACGCCGGGAATTGAAGTCCCGATTGCTGCCGTGGCAATGGGCGCTACGGTTATAGAAAAACATTTTACCCTTGATAAAAACATGGAAGGTCCGGATCATAAAGCAAGTTTGGAGCCCGCCGAATTCGTCGCTATGGTACAGGCAATACGAAACATAGAAAAAGCCATGGGTACGGGGGAGAAAACATCGTCGCCATCCGAAACAAAAAATATGGTTGTGGTAAGAAAAAGCATTGTAGCAAAATACTCCATCAAGAAGGGAGAGATATTTACTGAAGAAAATATTACGACAAAACGACCGGGTAATGGTATATCTCCGATGAAGTGGTTTGATATATTGGGTGTAACGGCAGAAAAAGATTTTGTTGAAGATGAACTGATAGTTGTATGAAAATATTATTTATTGGATGTGTTAAAAGTTCCGCAATACTTCTTAAAACATTATTAAGCCTAGGTAAAGAAATTTGCGGTATTGTTACAAAAAAAAGTTCCTCTTTCAATGCGGACTTTATGGATTTAAAGGATATTGCCGTTGAGCATAATATACCCTGTTTTTATTATTCAAAAGGTAGCAATGTGGATATGAATGCTTTTATACGCGGTTATAACCCTGATTTGATTTATTGTTTTGGTTGGTCACACTTATTGTATGAAGATACCTTAAAATTGCCACGGATTGCGGCAGTTGGATTTCATCCTGCGGCTCTGCCCCAAAATAGGGGAAGACATCCGCAAATATGGGCGTTAGTTTTAGGACTTCAGGAAACCGCTTCGACTTTCTTTTATATGGATCGCAATGCGGATGATGGCGATATTTTATCTCAAGAATTTATAAAAATTAATAATGATGATACTGCAAAAATATTGTATGATAAGATTATTGATATAGCAAAGGGACAAGTTGTTAAGTTTACAGAAGATTTTGAAAATAATTGTGCAGATAGAAAAAAACAAGATATGTCAGAGGCAAATAATTGGCGAAAACGAACCCAGAAAGATGGCTGTATTGATTTTCGTATGGGGGCACAGACAATATATGATTTAGTCAGGGCATTAACGAAGCCTTATGTGGGTGCGCATTTTGTATATAAAGAGAAAGAATATAAGGTTTGGATTTCAGTAGTAGTTTTGAAAGATGTTGAATTATATAAAAATATTGAATTTGGCAAAATATTGGAAGTGTATTCTCTCAAGTCGTTTTTAGTAAAAACAGGTAATGGTCTGCTTAAAATACTCGAATGTGATGAAATAAA